>JBBQAI010000125.1:0-12205 GCA_038316205.1 Burkholderiales bacterium | reverse complement strand
GCCACGCCGATCCTTGTTTCACTCTTCATGGTGTCCACCATCTCCTGTTGGTGGGCACCTAATCCTGGGCCCAATCCATCAGGTCAGATGTTGCTGCGGCCTCGATCGCAGCGCAATGACGGTACTGGTCGGACTATTACGTTTCTGATGCTGGCCACTGCTGAACTCCAAGGCTGTTGTGGGGCCTTGGGATGCATTGGCGCAAATTTGGCGCAATGTCGCGATAAGCCTGCTCCAACGGGAGTCAGCGGGCGCGTCCGGGAAGTGGATCCAAGAAAAAAGCCTCGCAAATCAACGACTTGCGAGGCCTCTTTTCACACTGTTCTTGGTGGGCGGTGCAGGGCTTGAACCTGCGACCCCTGCCGTGTGAAGGCAGTGCTCTACCGCTGAGCTAACCGCCCGAGCTGCTCGCTTTTCAGCGGAGCCGTCGGAAGCCAAAAATTATGCCATGACTTTGGGGGGCGCCAATTGACGCCACACTGTCTTGCCACCGCACGCTTTGTCCAGGTCAGCCAGCAGCGACTGGTGTGCGGCTGCTTCTTCATCACTGGGCGGCAGCACGGGCAATACCAGGCTGGCCAGATCGACGGACTCGGTCTGCAGCGTGGCGCTGGACTGCTCGTTGGCCTCGATGACCAGCATGCCTTGCCCGCGCGTCAGGCGCAGGTAGACCTCGGCCAGCAGGCCGGCGTCCAGCAAGGCACCGTGACGGTCGCGGTGGCTGTTGTCGACCTCCAGACGGCGGCACAGTGCGTCCAGTGAATTCGCCTTGCCCGGAAAAGTCTCGCGGGCCATCAGCAGGCTGTCGGTGATGCGGCCCGCCAGCGTCGCCGTGCGCGGTTTGTCCAGGCGCTTGAGTTCGGCGTCCAGGAACCCCACGTCGAAGGCAGCGTTGTGGATGACCAGATCGGCGCCTGCAATGAAGTCCAGCACCTCGTCGGCAACGGCCGCAAAAGGCGGTTTGTCGGCCAGGAAGTCGTCGGTGATGCCGTGCACGCGCACTGCGTCGGGGTGGCTGCTGCGCTGCGGGTTGACGTAGTGGTGCAGCGTGCGGCCAGTGGGGCGCCGGTTGTCGTATTCGATGCAGCCGATCTCGATGATGCGGTCGCCGTCGGCAGCGCTGAGCCCGGTCGTTTCGGTGTCGAGAAAAATCTGTCGCATGGGGTTGGTTCGGACTTGGTCAGATCGTGGTCGTCTCGTGGCAGGTTCACGCCGCATCGTAGGTCGGGTTGTGTTTGCCGAACCACCACCACAGGCCCGCACCCGACAGGATCATGGGCACGCACAGCCACTGGCCCATGCTCAGGCCCAGGCTCAGGTAGCCCAGGAAGGCGTCGGGCTCGCGGAAGTATTCGGTGATGAAGCGGCCGATGCCGTAGCCCAGCACGTACAGCGCCGCGACCTGGCCGCGCGCCCGCGGCTTCTGCCCGTACCACCACAGCAGCGCGAAGAGCAGCAGCCCTTCCAGCAGGAACTGGTAGACCTGCGAAGGGTGGCGTGGCGTCAAGTCACCGCTCTGCGGGAAGACCATCGCCCAGGGCAGCGCGGGGTCTGCCGCGCGCCCCCACAGTTCGCCGTTGATGAAGTTGCCCACGCGCCCGGCCGCGTAGCCGGTGGGCACGCACGGCGCCACCACGTCCATCACTTCCAGAAAGGACCGCTTGCGCGTGCGGGCGTAAATCGCCATGGCGGAGATCACTCCAAGCAGGCCGCCGTGAAAAGACATGCCGCCCTTCCAGACCATCAGGATGTCTGCCGGGTGGGCCAGGTATTCGCCGGGTTTGTAGAACAGCGCATAGCCCAGGCGGCCGCCCAGCACCACGCCCAGCACGCCGTAGAACAGCAGGTCTTCGATGTCGCGCTTGGTCCAGCCCACGTTGGCGAACTGCGGCAGCTTGACGCGGCGGCTGGCCAAGGCCAGGAACATCACGAAAGCGGCCAGATAGGTCAGGCCGTACCAGTGGATCTGGATGGGTCCGAGCGATAGCGCGACGGGGTTGAACTGAGGATGCACAAGCATCGGATAAGGCTCCTGAGACTGGCTGCGATTGTGCCGGGCCGGTAGCGGGGCCGAATAAACTCTGCGGCTGACCACGGAGAACACCGCATGAGCAGCAACCGCCGCAGCAAGAACATCACCGAGGGCGTGGCCCGCGCGCCCAACCGCAGCATGTACTACGCGATGGGCTACACCGAGGGCGACTTCGGCAAGCCGATGATCGGCGTGGCCAACGGCCACAGCACCATCACGCCCTGCAATTCGGGCTTGCAGAAATTGGCCGACGCGGCTGTCGTTGCGCTGAAGGAAGCTGGCGCCAACCCGCAGGTCTTCGGCACGCCGACCATCAGCGACGGCATGGCGATGGGCACTGAGGGCATGAAGTACAGCCTGGTGTCGCGCGAGGTGATCGCCGACTGCGTTGAAACCTGCGTGGGCGGCCAGTGGATGGACGGCGTGCTGGTCATCGGCGGCTGCGACAAGAACATGCCCGGCGGCATGATGGGCATGCTGCGCGCCAACGTGCCGGCCATCTACGTCTACGGCGGCACCATCCTGCCGGGCCGATACAAAGGCCAGGACCTGAACATCGTCAGCGTGTTCGAAGCCGTGGGCCAGTTCAGCGCCGGCAAGATGAGCGAGGAAGATTTTTGCCAGATCGAACGCCGCGCCATCCCCGGCAGCGGTTCTTGCGGCGGCATGTACACCGCGAACACCATGTCGTCAGCGTTTGAAGCGTTGGGCATGAGCCTGCCCTACGCCAGCACCATGGCCAACGTCGAGGTCCCCATCGTGGCCCACACGCAAGACGCGGCGCGGGCCCTGGTCGAAGCGGTAAAGCGAGACCGGAAGCCGCGCGACATCGTCACCAAAAAGGCCATCGAAAACGCCGTGGCGGTGATCATGGCCACCGGCGGCAGCACGAATGCCGTGCTGCACTTTCTGGCCATAGCCCACGCCGCCGAGGTGGACTGGGCCATCGACGACTTCGAGCGCATGCGCAAGAAAGTTCCGGTGCTGTGTGACCTGAAGCCCAGCGGCCACTATTTGGCCATCGACCTGCACCGTGCCGGCGGCATTCCGGCCGTGATGAAGGTGCTGTTGAACGCCGGCCTTCTGCATGGCGACTGCATCACCATCACCGGCAAGACGGTGGCCGAGAACCTGGCCGACGTGGCGCTGCCGGGTCCCGAGCAGAACGTCATTCGCCCGATCACTGCGCCGATGTACGCAGAAGGCCACTTGGCCATCTTGCGCGGCAACCTCAGCCCCGAGGGCTGCGTGGCCAAGATCACCGGCCTGAAGAGCCCGGTGATGACAGGCCCGGCGCGGGTTTTTGAGGACGAGCAGACGGCGCTGGCGGCCATTATGGCCAAGCAGATCACAGCCGGCGACATCATGGTGCTGCGCTACCTGGGCCCCAAGGGCGGCCCGGGGATGCCCGAGATGCTGGCGCCGACCGGTGCGCTGATCGGCCAGGGTCTGGGCGAGAGCGTGGGTCTGGTCACCGACGGCCGCTTCTCAGGCGGCACCTGGGGCATGGTGGTCGGCCACGTGGCGCCTGAGGCCTACGCCGGTGGCGTGATCGCGCTGGTGGAAGAAGGCGACAGCATCACCATCGACGCCCACCGGTTGCTGCTGCAACTGAACGTGGACGACGCCGAACTGGCGCGCCGCCGCGCGATGTGGCAGCAACCTGCGCCGCGCTACACGCGCGGTGTGCTGGCCAAGTTCGCGCGCAATGCTTCCAGCGCCAGCACGGGTGCGGTGCTTGACGGCCAGTGATGCCGGCGAGTGACGCCGTCCTTTGAATTGTTGGGCTAGTCGCGCCGCTGCACCGGGTCTTCCGAGGCCGAGCGATCGGCCTGGGTCGGGTCGGCTGAAGCGCGACGGGTGGCCGCGTCTTCGCGGGCGCGCGCCACCTGCTTGTCGCGGCGGTGGTCCAGGCCCAGCGACTCCAGCGCGCGGTCGCGGCGGTCAACCTTGCGCTTCTCCATCTTGTCGATGGCCTTGCGCTGGGTCAGCCCGGTGACATCTGAAAACTGCCACCACACCGCAGCCAGCGCAAAGGGTGCCAGCACGATCCACCAGGACCAGTCCGCCGTGGGGCCCAACTCTGCCGCTTTAAGCAGCAGCAACAACGCACCAATCAGGACCAGGGGCATGGGCAGTCTCCTGCAGACACTCTAGCACCGGCAGAAAACGGTCCCCACCGCGCCGTGACCGCGGCCCGATCAATTGGCCTGCGTCAGTTGATCCAGGATGGCCGGGTTCTCCAGCGTGCTGATGTCCTGGGTGATGGCCTCGCCCTTGGCGATGCTGCGCAGCAAGCGCCGCATGATCTTGCCACTACGCGTCTTGGGCAGGTTGTCGCCGAAGCGGATGTCCTTGGGTTTGGCGATGGGCCCGATTTCCTTGGCCACCCAGTTGCGCAACTGGGTTGCGATCTGCTTGGCTTCATCGCCCGTGGGGCGGCTGCGCTTCAAGACCACGAAGGCGCAAATCGCCTCGCCGGTGGTGTCGTCGGGGCGGCCCACCACGGCAGCTTCGGCAACCAGTTCGGTGCAGCTGACCAGGGCCGATTCGATCTCCATCGTGCCCATGCGGTGGCCCGAAACGTTCAGCACGTCGTCGATACGGCCGGTGATGGTGAAGTAGCCGGTCTTGGCGTCGCGGATGGCGCCATCGCCCGCCAGGTAGTAGCCCTTCAACTCGGGCGGGTAGTAGCTTTTCACGAAGCGATTTGGGTCGCCGTAAATCGTCCGGATCATGCTCGGCCAGGGCTTCTTGATGACCAGGATGCCGCCGCTGCCGTTGGGCACGTCGGCGCCGGTTTCATCGACGATAGCCGCAGTGATGCCCGGGAAGGGCAGCGTGCATGAACCCGGCACCATCGGCGTGGCGCCCGGCAGCGGGGTGATGACGTGGCCGCCGGTCTCGGTTTGCCAGAAGGTGTCGACGATGGGGCAGCGGCCGCCGCCGATGTGTTCGTAGTACCACTCCCAGGCCGCCGGGTTGATGGGCTCGCCCACCGAACCCAGGATGCGCAGGCTGGACAGGTCGCTCAAGCGGGGGTGCACGGCGGGGTTGCCCTCAGCGGCCTTGATCAGCGAACGGATAGCGGTGGGCGCGGTGTAGAAGATGCTGACCTTGTGCTTCTCGATCGTCTTCCAGAAACGCGCCGCGTCGGGGTAAGTGGGCACGCCTTCGAACACGACTTCGGTGCCGCCCAGGGCCAGCGGGCCGTAGGTGATGTAGCTGTGGCCGGTGACCCAGCCGATGTCGGCGGTGCACCAGAACACATCGTCGTCCTTCAGGTCAAAGGTCCAGGCCGTCGTCAGCGCGGCGTGCAGCAGGTAGCCGCCGGTGCTGTGCTGCACGCCCTTGGGCTTGCCGGTGCTGCCGCTGGTGTACAGCAGGAAAAGCGGGTGCTCGGCGCCGACCCACTCGGGCTCGCAAACCGTGCTTTGCGCGGCCATCTCTTCGTGCAGCCAGTGGTCGCGGGTCGGGTGCCAGGCGATGGCACCGCCGGTGCGCTTGTAGACGATGACGTTTTGGATGGTCTCGCAGCCGCCCAGCGCAATCGCTTCGTCGACGATGGCTTTCAGCGGCAGGCTTTTGCCGCCGCGCAGTTGTTCGTCGGCGGTGATGATCATCACGGCGCCGGCGTCCTGCACGCGGTCGCGCACGCTCTGGGCGCTGAAGCCGCCGAAGACCACCGAGTGGATGGCGCCGATGCGCGCGCAGGCCTGCATCGCGGCCACGCCTTCGACGCTCATGCTCATGTAGATCACGACACGGTCACCCTTCTTCACGCCGCGGGCCTTCAGCGCGTTGGCGAACTGGCTGACCTTGGCCAGCAATTCGCTGTAGCTGACTTTGGTGACGGCACCGTCGTCGGCCTCGAAGATCAGGGCCGTCTTGTCACCCAGGCCGCGCTCGACGTTGCGGTCCAGGCAGTTGTAGGACACGTTCAGCGTGCCGTCCTGGAACCATTTGAAGAAAGGCGCTTCGCTGCTGTCCAGCACCTGGGTGAAGGGCGTCTTCCAGCTGAGGAATTCGCGGGCCAGCCGGGCCCAGTAGCCCTCGAAGTCGCGCTCGGACTCATCGACCAGCGCCTGGTAGGCGGCCATACCCGACACACGGGCGGCGGCGACCAGTGCGGCGGGCGGCAGGTGGGTCTTCAATTCGGTGGGGCTGTCGCTGGGGGTGCTGGCCATGCTGGTCTCCTGAGGGATGGTTCGGATGCGGATCTGGATGTCTCGGCTTGGGTACAGAAGCTAAAGCCTTGCTCTGACGGATGGCTGACGGGCTGGGCGCACAGGCGCGAGGCAGGGCGACAGCCATCATGTGGAGCCCTCTACAATTTCTGGCAGGGGGTTGCCCCTTATGAACGTCAACACCGAGCCGCATGAAACCCATACAAGCCGCCGAAAAGAACCGCCAGCAAGCCCTGCCGAATTTCATTTTCGCCAGCCGTTGGCTGCAACTGCCGCTCTACCTGGGCTTGATCGTCGCGCAGTGCGTGTATGTCTTCCACTTCTGGCTCGAACTGACGCACCTCATCTCGGCGGTTTTCGGCGACCCGCACGCGCTGGACCTGCTGATCAAGAGCATCGGCTACAAGGCCGACGCGGGTTGGGTCCCCAAGCTCAACGAGACGGTGATCATGCTCGTGGTGCTGGGTCTGATCGACGTGGTGATGATCAGCAACCTGTTGATCATGGTCATCGTCGGTGGCTACGAAACCTTCGTGTCGCGGATGAACCTGGAAGACCACCCCGACCAGCCCGAGTGGCTGAGCCATGTCAACGCGAGCGTGCTGAAGGTGAAGCTGGCCACGGCCATCATCGGCATCAGCAGCATCCACCTGCTGAAGACCTTCATCAACGCCGAGAACTACACCGACAAGGTACTGATGTGGCAGACCCTGATCCACATCGCCTTCCTGTTCTCGGCCCTGGCCATTGCGATGGCCGACCGGTTGATGGCGCCACCGCCCCACGTTGGCCACTGACAAGAGGACCCCTGCATGTCTTGGATAGACCGAGAATTGCGCCGCCGGGAACGCCGAGAAGCCAAGGCGATTGCCCGGCACGACAGCGTGCCTGCTGAGGATTTGGGTGCCGACGAAGCGACCAAGATCAAGGCCTTGTGGGATCGGCTGGAGAGCATCAACTCGGCCTTGCCCGAGAAGTTGCAATTGAAGCGTGATGTCTCCGATGGCACTGGCTATCCGTCCGAACGTTCGATATTCCTGATCCTGCTGTCGGCGAAAAACGGTTCAGGCATCGGCTACACCGCAGACGGCATCCGCTACATCTGGCCGAAGAAGCACACCCGCAGCAGCTACAACTTCTCGATCCGCTGGAACCCAGGCAAAGGCTATTGCGTCAGCCGCCGGGTCAAGCCGACGGTGTTCAGGCCCGGCGTCGAAGAGCGCGCCTTCCAGGAAGCAGCCATCGACCACATCTTCAAATGCCTGGTCACCGACACCCGGGTCACATTCAGGTCGGTCGGGAAAAAGAAATTCTGGTTGTTTTGAACCCCAGGCGACAGCTCCAACCCCACCCACTGAACGCTCTGACCATGACCACGCTCATCCGCCAGGCCGATCTCGTCGAGACCGTTGCCGCCGCCCTCCAGTACATCAGCTACTACCACCCGGCCGACTTCATCAGCCACCTTGCGCGGGCCTATGAAAAAGAGGCCTCGCCGGCAGCCAAAGACGCCATCGCACAGATCCTGACCAACAGCCGCATGTGCGCCGAAGGCCGCCGGCCCATCTGCCAAGACACCGGCATCGTCAACGTCTTTCTGAAGATCGGCATGGACCTGCGCTTTGACGGCTTCACCGGCAGCGTGGAAGACGCCGTGAACCAGGGCGTTCGGCAGGGCTATCTGAACAGCGGCAACCCGCTGCGCGGCTCCATCCTTTCAGACCCCATCTTCGAGCGCAAGAACACCAAGGACAACACGCCAGCGGTCATCCACATGACGGTGGTGCCTGGCGACAAGCTCGACGTGACGGTGGCCGCCAAGGGCGGTGGATCAGAAAACAAGAGCAAGCGGGTGATGATGAACCCCAGCGACAGCATCGTTGACTGGGTGCAGAAAACCGTGCCGACCATGGCCGCCGGCTGGTGCCCGCCGGGCATGCTGGGCATCGGCGTGGGCGGCACGGCCGAGAAGGCCATGCTGATGGCCAAGGAAGTGTTGATGGACCCGCTGGACATGTTCGACCTGCTGGCGCGCGGGCCGCAGAACAAGCTCGAAGAAATGCGCATCGAGCTGTACGAGAAGGTCAACGCACTGGGCATCGGCGCCCAGGGCCTGGGCGGGCTGACCACGGTGCTGGACGTGAAGATTGCCACCTACCCCACCCACGCGGCTGGCAAGCCGGTGGCGATGATCCCGAACTGCGCCGCGACGCGCCACGCCCACGTGCAGATGGACGGTTCGGGCCCGGCTTACCTCGAAGCGCCCAGCCTGGACCTTTGGCCCGATGTGCGCTGGGCGCCCGACTACAACAAGAGCCAGCGCGTGGACCTGAACACGCTGACGCGCGCCGAAGTCGCGTCGTGGAAGCCCGGCCAGACGCTGCTGCTCAACGGCAAGATGCTGACCGGCCGCGACGCCGCGCACCAGCGCATCCAGGACATGCTGGCCAAGGGCGAATCGCTGCCAGTGGACTTCAGCAACCGCGTCATCTACTACGTCGGGCCCGTGGACCCGGTGGGCGACGAAGTGGTCGGCCCGGCCGGCCCGACCACGGCCACCCGCATGGACAAGTTCACCGAGATGATGCTCAGCCAAACCGGCCTGATCAGCATGATCGGCAAGGCCGAGCGCGGCCCTGCGGCCATCGCCGCCATCAAGCAACACGAGAGCGCCTATCTGATGGCCGTGGGCGGCGCGGCCTACCTGGTGGCCAAGGCCATCCACGGCGCGCGGGTGGTGGGCTTTGCCGACCTGGGCATGGAAGCCATCTACGAATTCGATGTGGTCGACATGCCGGTGACGGTGGCCGTCGATTCAAAAGGAAGCAGCGTGCACAACACCGGCCCGCAGGAATGGCAGGCCAAGATCGGCAAGATCCCGGTGATGGCGGCGTAGTCAGGATCTGCACCGTCACTTGGAGAATCAGCCAGCCGTTGCGATCAAAATGGCGGCATGGCCCAGTACTTCGACGTCCACCCGCAGAACCCGCAGCCGCGCTTGCTGAAACAGGCGGCGGCCATCCTGCAGGCCGGCGGCATTGCGGCAGTGCCCACCGACAGCAGCTATGCGCTGGTTTGCCGTCTGGACGACAAAACGGCTGCCGAAAACCTGCGTCGCATCCGGCAGGTGGACGACAAGCACCACCTCACGCTGCTGTGCAAGGACCTCAGCGAGCTGGCGCGTTTTGCCCGCGTGGACAACCGCCAATACCGCCTGTTGAAGCTGGGCACGCCGGGGCCCTACACCTTCATCCTGGAAGCCACCAAGGAAGTGCCGCGCCGGCTCAGCCACCCCAGCCGGCGCACCATCGGCCTGCGCGTGCCCGACCACAAGGTGCTGCAGGAATTGCTGGCCCTCTTCGGCGAACCGCTGCTGGGCACGACGCTGATACCGCCGGGCGAGAGCGAACCGCTGAACGACGCCAGCGAGATCCGCGACCGTTTTGAAAAGCTGCTGGGCGCAGTGGTGGACGCTGGCGCCTGTGCCATGGCACCCACGACGGTCATCGACTTGAGCGGCGACGGCGCCGTGCTGGTGCGGCAAGGCCGCGGCGATCTGTCGCGGCTGGGGCTGTAATTCGCCGCTTCAGCCGGCGGGCGCCAGCGCCTGCCGCAATCGTTCAGGGCTGAAGCCCACCTGCGGGCGGCCGCGCACGAGGATCACGGGCGTGCCCGGTGCGCGCATCGATTCGAAGTCGGCGCGACAGGCAGCGTCGCGCTCGATGGTGCATTCGCTGTAGGCGATGCGGTTCTGCGTGAACCAGGCGCGTGCCGACGCGCAGACGGAGCAGGTCTCGGACGACAGCATGCGGATGTCGCCCGGTCGGGCCAAGGCCGCCACTTGCGCGCCGATTTCACCGGCCTTGCGGTTGAACCACCACTGATTGGCCGCACCGACGGCGACGATCAACGCCAGCAAACCCAACATCGAACGCAGCGAGGCTTTCGTGTGGCGTGCGGGCTCTCTATCGGCCATTCAGATTGCGGCCGTGACCACCAGTTCGACGCGCCATTCGGCCTTGGCCAGGTTGGCCTGCACCGTGGCGCGTGGGGGCGCATGGCCGGCCGGCAGCCAGGCTTCCCAGACGGCGTTCATCGCCGGGAAATCGGCCAGGTCCTTGATGAAGATCTGCACCATCAGCAGCTTGCTCTTGTCGGTGCCGGCGCGGGCCAGCAGCGCGTCGATGCCGGCCAGCACCTGCTGCATTTGCCCGCCCATATCCTGACTGCCGTCGGCGGCCACCTGGCCGGCCAGGTAGCAAACGCCGTTGTGCACGGCCATTTCCGACAAGCGGGTGCCGACGTCGTAACGCTGAACCATCATGAATGTCCCTTTTTGTGTTTGCCGTGACGTTGGCCGTGGTGCTGCGCGTTGGGCTTGTCGACGTTTTGCAGCGGCCCCAGCGGCACCGGCGCCGCCTTCTGCCCCAGCTTGCTCTCGGTGCCGGCCAGCAGCTTCTTGATGTTGCCTTCGTGGCGCCAGATCAGCAGCAGGCTCATCACCGCGATGGCCGCGATCAGCGGCTCGAGACCCCAGATCAGCGCCTGGTAGAAAGGCGCGAACACGGCGGCCACGATGGCACCCAGCGACACGTAGCGGGTGAAGGCCACGACCAGCGCGAAACTGGCCAACGTGCACAGGCCCAGCAACGGGTTGATGGCCATCAACGCGCCCGCCGCCGTGGCCACACCCTTGCCACCCTGGAAGCGGAAGAACACCGGCCACAGATGGCCGAGGAATGCGGCCAGCCCGACGAAGGCCGCCACCGTGGTGCCCAGGCCGTAGCGATCACCGTAGACCAGCACCAGCAGCACCGGCACATAGCCTTTCAGCGCGTCAAAGGCCAGCGTCAACAGCGCAGCGGCGCGGCTGCCCGAACGCAGCACATTGGTGGCGCCGGGGTTCTTGCTGCCATAGCTGCGTGGGTCGGCCAGACCCAGCACGCGGCTGAAGACCACGGCGAAGGAAATGGACCCGATGAGGTAAGCGGCCACCAAGGTGGCGATAAGGATCAGGGCGTGCATAGCGGGTCGAGTTTACGGGGCCGTCGGAGCGCCGCTCGGCCGGCAACCCTGCGGCGCTGAAAGGACGTTCAAGCCGTCAGCGCGCAGTGCACGGATTGGGCCTTGAGCAGGTCCACCAGCACCTGGGGCGCGATGCCCACCAGGTAGCCGCGCCGCCCACCGTTGATGTGGATCCTGGGCAGCGCCAGCACGCTGGCTTCAACGTAGATCGGCATGGCCTTGCGCAGGCCGAAAGGCGAAGTGCCGCCGACCAGGAAGCCGCTGTGGCGCTGCGCGACATCGGGCTTGCAGGGCTCGACGCCCTTGACGCCGATCTCGCGCGCCAGGTTCTTGGTGCTGACTTGGCGGTCGCCATGCATCAGCACGATCAAGGGCTGCGCTTTGTCGTCCTGCATCACCAGTGTCTTGACGACGCTGTGCTCGTCCACACCCAGTTGCGCGGCCGACTCGGCCGTGCCGCCGTGGTCCAGGTAGTCGTAGGGGTGCTCGGTGAATTCGACGCCAGCAGCCCGCAGCATCTGCGTGGCCGGCGTTTCGCTGATGTGCTTGTCCTTCTTGGCCACGGTCGGTCGGTCCAGCGCCGTCAAGTCACCGCGCGGGCGTAGCCGAAGGCGGCGAAGAAATGGCAGAAGCTGCCGCCCAGCACGAACAGATGCCACACCGCGTGGGCGTAGCGCACGCGGTTGTCCAGCATGAAGACGACCGCGCCCAAGGTGTAGCAAAGGCCGCCGGCCACCAACCAAGCCAGGCCGGCAAACGGCATGCGTTCCAGCATCGGCGCAATGGCCACCACCGCCACCCAACCCATGGCCACATACAGGCCGGTGGACAGCCACGGATGGCGCAGCCGGTTCAGCAGTTTCACGGTGACGCCCACCGCGGCCGCCGACCACACGATGCCGAACAACGACCAGCCCCAGGGTCCCTTCAACACGCCCAGCGTGAAGGGCGTGTAGCTGCC
>JBBQAI010000099.1:0-16593 GCA_038316205.1 Burkholderiales bacterium | reverse complement strand
CGCTGCGGCGCTCAACCGCGTGCTAACCTTGTGCTTACAACGCAATTTTGGAGCAAAGCATGGAAGTTGCGATCCGCAAGATGGGCAATTCGCAGGGTGTGCTGATTCCGAAGCCCATCCTGGCGCAAGTCGGGCTGGAAGGTTCGGCCGACCTGCAGGTGCGAGACGGCGTGATCGAGATCCGTCCCATCCGTCGCAATCCGCGTGAAGGATGGGTCGAGGACGCCAAGCGCGTGGCGCAGGATGGCAGCGATTCGCTCGTGTGGCCTGAGTTGGCCAGTGAGGGTGACCGCGATCTCGTCTTGTGATGAAGACCGGCGACATCTGGTTAGCCCAACTCGATCCGACAGTGGGCCGTAAGGTTCAGACGACGGGCCCTTGTGTGGTGATCTCCCCCGGCGAGTTGAACGACCATTTGCGCACCGTCATCGTGGCGCCCATGACTACAGGCTCGCGGCTGGCGCGCTTTCGCATTCCGCTCACATTCGAGGGTCAACAGAGCCTGATCGTGCTGGACCAGATTCGCACGCTCGACCGTGCGCGCCTGGTCAAGCGCCTGGGCGCACTGCGGCCGTCCACGCTGGCAAGCACACTGCTGACTTTGCAGGCCCTGTTCGCGCCCTGAAGGCCTTCCGCCGCTGCGCCGGAACCGTATTCAATCTGACGTTGATGACCTCCCCGCTGGACTCCCGACTACCCTTGGAAGCTGCCATCGCGGCACTGCAATCGCAGCGCGCCGCGCTGGGCGACGCGCTCGTCGATGCCGCACTGGCGCCCTTGCTCGAACGCCTGGCCGCGCTGGGCGCACGGCCTGAGCCGGCTTAGCTGCCCACGCCGGCCGAGTCCAGCCGCCGCCTGCGCCAGGTCAGCGTGCTGTTCCTCGACATCGTCGGCAGCACGCAGCTCATTCAACTGCTGGACCCAGAAGAAGTGCAGGCGACGGTCGACGGCGCGCTGGCGGCCTTCACTGCCATCGTGCAGCAGCATGGCGGCGAGGTACTGCGTTATGCCGGCGACAACCTGAAGGTCGCCTTCGGCGCGCACGACACTGCAGGCACGCGCGAAGACGACGCCGAGCGCGCCGTTCGCTGCGGCCTGGCGCTGCTGGCTGAAGCCGTGCGGCGGGGCGATGAAGTCAAACGTCTGCACAGCTTTGTGGGCTTCAACGCCCGCGTCGGCATCCATACCGGCGGCGTGGTGCGCGGCGGCGGGGTTGAGAACGACAACAGCCTGAGCGGACTGGCCGTCAACATGGCGGCACGGCTGGAGCAGGCCGCGCCGGCCGGCACGCTGCTCATCAGCATCGACACTTACCGCCAGGTGCAAGGCCGCTTCAACGTTCAGGCGCAACCGGCGCTGCAGGTCAGGGGCCTGCAGGAACCGCTGCAAACCTACCTGGTGCTGGGTCAACGCGAACGGCGTCTGCGTGGCCTGCGCCACGGTGTGGAAGGTGCGGCCAGCGCGCTGGTCGGCCGCGACGCCGAGCTGACACAACTGCGCGAACTGACAGCGCGTGTCTTTACGCAAGGCGGCCTCGGCGCGGCTACCGTGGTTGGCGAAGCGGGGCTGGGCAAGAGCCGGCTGTTGGCCGAGGCGCTGGCCGCAGTCATGGCCGAAAGCACGACGAAAGCAACGGCCGCCTTGCCCGCCGATTTGTTGCTGCCTGCGCGCGCCGCTGCGCTGTGGTCCGCCAGCAGCCACGCCCAGGGGCTGAACCAGCCGTGTGGCCTGCTGCGCGACTTGCTGTTCTGGCACCACGGCGTGAAGGACAGCGACACGCAGGCGCAGGCGCAGCAGAAGTTCGCAGCGGCCATGGCGCCGATCTTTGGCACAGCGGCGCAAGAGCAGACGGCGATGCTCGGGCAGCTGATCGGCCTGGACTACAGCGCCAGCCCCTTCATCGCGGGCATCCTGCGCGAGGGCAAACAGCTGCGCGCGCGCGGCTTCCATGCCTGGACGCAGTACCTGCGGCTGCAAGCTGCGCAGCAGCCCTTGGTGCTGGTGCTGGACGACCTGCAGTGGGCTGACGACGAGTCGCTGGACGCCATCGAGCATCTGGTGGCCGTGGGCGTAGAGCTGCCTCTGGTGCTGCTGTGCGGTGCGCGGCCCGAACTGCTGCAGCGCCGGCCCGACTGGGGCCACTCCTGGCCGGCACACCAGCGTCTGGTGCTGGCGCCGCTCGCCGAGCCCGCGCGCCACGCCCTGGCCGGCGCCTTGCTGCAGCGCCTGTCCCAGCCGGCACCGCAACTGCAGGCCTTGCTGTCGGCGCAGGCCGCCGGCAACCCTTATTACATGGAAGCGCTGGTACAGATGCTGGTGGACACCGGCGTCATCCAGACGCAGGCGGGCGGATCGGAACGGTCGGAAGGGTCGGAAGGGTCGGAAGGATCGGAAGGATCGGAAGGATGGCAGATTCAGGACAGCCAACTGCAGACCCTGCAAGTGCCCAGCGTGGTGGGCGCGCAGTTCTGGAACGAGGCGCTGGCCGCCATCGACCCTGGCGCGCCCGCGCACCTTCCGGCTCTGAGCCAACGCGAACTGGCCTTGCCGCAAGCGCACAGCAGCTTTGAAGGTACGCAGGAGTACGCGTTTCGCCACCACCTGCTGCACCAAGTGACCTACGGAACCGTGCTCAAGCCTGACAAGCGTGAAGGTCACCGCCAGACCGCGCTGTGGCCGCAGGCCCGCAGCCAGGGGCGCGAGGCTGAAGTGGCGAGCCAGATCGCCGAACACTTCGACCGTGCGGGCATCGCCGACCAGGCCGTGCACTACGGGATGCTGGCCGCCGAAGACGCGTCGTGCCGTCAGGCCGACCGCGCCGCCCTGGCCCATGCCGACCGCGCGCTGGCGCTGGACGACGGCACCGATCTGCGTCGCCAGTTTCGCCTGCGCCGCGTGCGTGTGCAGGTGCTCATGCGCGGTGGCGATGCCGCTGCCCATGAAAGCGAGGTCGCCAGCCTGGACGGCCTGGCCGACCGCCTGAACGACGACGTGCTGCGCCTGAGTGTGGCCTTTGAGCTGATGTGGCGCTGCTGCCTGGAAGCCCGCTTCGAAGCCGCTGTGGCGATCGGCGCGCAGCGCCTGGCACAGGCCGCAGCGCGCGCACCGGCGGAGGCGGCACGCGTACACAACCTGATGTTCGTGGCACTCGGCCGCTTGGGACGTTCCGATGAGGCGATGGTCCACGCCCAACAAGGCCTGCAGTGTGCACAAGCCGCCGGCGATCGGAACACCGAAGGCGCGATCCATAACAACATCGGCATGACTCAGCTAAAGGCGCACGCCGATCTGCTGGGAAAAAACGCTTTCCAGCGCGCGATGGCCGCCTACAACGCAGCGGGCAGCCGCCACGGCGCCATCACCGTGCAGAGCAACCTGGCTGTCTGCGAGCACGAGCTCGGCAACTTCGTGACCGCGCATGACATGCACCTGCGCAATCTGCTGGCGTGCCAGGACATCGGCCACCGCGCGATGGAAGCACATACCTGCGCCAACCTCGCATTCTCGCTATTCGAACTGGGTGAATTCTGCGAAGCCGAAGAGCGAGCTCTGTTGGCTCTGCGACTGGCCCAGCTGGCCGGCGAGCGCTGGGCGCAGGCTTATGCACATGCCGGTGTCCACCTGTCCGCGTACGCACAGGCCCGTTGGCCCGAGGCGCTGGAACACGCCTTGGCTGCACGCGACGCGTTTACCGAACTTCGCGACCAAAATGAAGTCTGGTCTTTCTGGAGTGCAGCGGCCTCCGCATTGCACGCCATGGGTGACCCAACGGCCGCCATGGCCGAGGCCGAGGACGTGCTGGCCGATGTGGCCGCCCAGGGCGGCTGGCGCGAATGCATCGAGGGCCCGTTGTGGCTGTACCGCGTGCTGGTGCCGCAAGGCGACAGCCGTGCGCCTGCGCTGCTCGCCACCGCCAGCCAGAACCTGGAGGCCCTGGCCGAGCATTTCAGCGCGATGCTGCCGCGCGAGCGTTTCATGCGTGCCTTCGCGCATCGGCGCGAGATCGCCGACGCGCTGGCCGCCCCGCACGCAGCCTGACACGGAGGGCCTGGCCAGCCCGCCGTTGACTGTTGAACGCCCCCTATCCTGACGTCGCGCGCCAGGCCACGGAAGCGCCCCTGAGCCGTTCGGCCAGGTGAATGGCGATGTTCAGTGCCAGGCGCTGGCCGAGTTGCGGATTGCTGGCGGACAAGGCCTCGAAAGCCGTCTTGTCCAACCTGTGCACCACGGACGCGGTATCGGCAATCGCCGCCGCGGTTCGGCCGCTGCCGTCGAGCATGGCCGTCTCGCCGAACATCATGCCCGGCGGAAAGGTGACGAATCGCTGGCGCTCAGCCACACCTGCGGCCACGATCGAAATTGACCCTTCGGTCAGCACATACAGCGCGTCGCCGGGGTCGCCTTCGTGAAACAGCCGCTCGCCGGCGCTCAGGCACTGCGCCTGCAACACGTCCTGCACCTGTGCGCACTGCGCGGGGTCGAGACCCTTCAGCAGATCGGTCTGGGCCAGCGACACGCGAGTCGCTTGCTCGGTCATGCCGGCGTCGTTCAACAGCAGTGCTTCAGCTGCTTCGGTGGCCTGGTCGGCGTCCGGGTACCAATCGGCATGCGCGCCGTCGCCGGTGGGGTTGCGGAAACAACCGAAGTCGCGCAAGCGCTGGCCATGCCGGTTGCTGGACACCACGCCGGCCAGCAGCAGGGCCACGCCGCGGCGCTTCAGGTCGTTCGACTGCTGCTGCAACGCCATGGCGCCAGACTCGTCCATGGTGCTCACGCGGCGCAGGTCGAGCACCAGGCAGCGGCAATCACGCGGCAGGGTTTCGCATTCGCTGGTCAGCCGTGCGGCGCTGCCGAAGAACAGCGCGCCTTCGAGTTCGAACACGGCCACCCGGCAGCGCGCGCCGCGCAGCACCGCTTCCTGCTGGGGCCGGTAGATGCGCCGTGACGGGCGCTGGTCGGCGCTGGAGCGCTCGCGCAGCAGCGAGCGGTTGACGCTGCGCATGAACACCAGCATGGACAGCAGCACGCCCGCAGCCAAGCCGGCGACAAAGCCGCCGGCTGCTGTCACCCCACAGACGACCGCCACCACCGTCAGGCTCAGCCTGACATCCGGCGACCGTTCGCCGGCACGCCATTGGCGCAGCAACTGGCGCGTCCAGCGGTCGCTCAGCGCGATGGCGATCGTCACCATCACGCCCGCCAGTGCGGCCTTGGGCAGCAGGGCCAGCTGCGGCCCGCCCACCCCATACATCAGCGCAAAAGCCAAACTGGCCATTACCACCGGGCGCCGGCCGGCCGCGCCACTGGCCAGCAATTGAACGGCCCGCGCGCGCGCTACCGAAAGCGGCATGCCGCCGCACAGGCCACTGGCCACGTTGGCAGCACCCAGGGCCAGCAATTCACGGCGGCTGTCGTGTTTCCCACCGGTCAGCTGGTCTACCGCGATGGCGGAAAAGATGGACTCCAACGAGCCGATGAAAGCCAGTATTGCGGCCGTCAACAAGACTTGCGAGCCATGTCGCTGCCACAAGGCGCGGGTCGCGGCGTCACCCAGCGGCAAAAGCGCATCGGGCATCACCCAGCCCTGCGGCAAGGCGCCCACCATGTTGCCGAAGCGGGCGCCGGGCATCAGGCTGGACAGGACGGCGTACAGGCCGACGCCGGCCAACAGGCCCAGCAGCGGCGAGGGCACCGCGTGCCATTTGGGACCCAGCAGCCAGACGGCGGCTGCGGCCGTCGCGCCGATCAGCAAGGCCAGAGGCTGGATCTGGGACAGGGTGGACAGGTCGGACAGTCGGCTGGTCAGGGGCAAGCCCAGCAAGGGGCGCAGCTGCGCGAAAAGTATCAGCAGCACGATGCCGTTCATGAACCCGGCCAGCACCGGCTGAGGCACGAAGCGCGCCAGGCGGCCAAGGCCGGCTACGCCCAGGGCGATCTGAATCAGCCCCATCAACACCACCGCGCTGCCCAGCACGGCGGCCAGCGACAACAAGCCCGGCGTGGTCAACAGGTCGAGCTGCGGGTCGAGGCCCACCTGCGCAGCGAGGCCGGCAAAGATGACCGTCGTCGCAGAGCTGGGCATGCCGGCCGGCGATGCGGTGGTGCCGCTGAGCGCGTACACCAGGCCGCCAGCGATCACGGCCACCAAGGCGGCCTTGATGCCCATTTGTAGTCCCGCAGGCCCCAAGAAGCCGGTGGCCACGATCCCCAGCGACAGCAGGGCGACCAATGACGTCAAGGCATTGACGACGCCGGCCAGCACATCGCTGGGCAGGCTTGCAGGTCGGCTCAAGACGGCGCTCATCGATGGACCAGTTTAGGCCCGGCAGCAACAGCGGCGGGTGTCGACTTACCCGGTGTTGAGGGCGATGGCCGCCGAACGCTGGCCTTGCAATTTCGCTGGGCCTTTGGTGCCAATACCGAAGGTGTCGTCGGACGGCTGCAGCGACTACCGCGTGAGGCCGTCGTTGGCATTCATGCAGCGACCGGCAATACACACACTGCGCGTTCGAGCGACAACTTCAGGGTGCCCGAGTTCGCAGATGAAATGGCTGGATTGGGCCGACGGCTACCAGCCGCCACGCCGATCGCACTGCCGGACTGCGGTCGCTGGCACTGGACTGCCAGTCAGCCGCCATTTGAGGAAACCCGGGAGTGGCCAAGAGCAGCCGTAGAAAATCGTTCCCGTTTGCTGCCTGCCAAAAGATGTTGCAACAGCGAACCCAGAGTTGTGCATGAGCGGGTCGCGGTGGAAAGCCAGCGTTCGCTCCTCCTCGTTCGGCGCCAATTGCTGGGCGTTGCCCTCCGTGCACCCAAGGCAGGAGCCGATGCCCCGTCGGATAGAACTGGCTGCGCCGCTTGACTCCTGCCTGTACTGCGTCCATCGAACGACTGAGTGAAGCACCACGACTTCGTCACACTGAACCGCAGTGCGTTGCTCAGTGCAGGCTAAGTCTCGGCGATCAATCTTCCAATCACGCGGTCCTTCGCGGATTCATAGACTGGATATCGACATGAAACGTTTCCATATTGGCATCATTGCCGCCACAGGCGCAGCCGCGCTCGTCTCCCTCGGTGTCTACGCCGCGACGAACGCGGAATCGCAAGACGACTCGGCCGCCGTGGCACAAGCCGCCATCTCGCTGGCGCAAGCCATCGGCGCAGCCGAGCAGCACGCCAATGGCAAGGCGTCGAAAGCTGAATATGAACGAGCCGACAAACGCGGTCAGTGGGTATATGACGTCGAGGTCGTTGTTGGCGCGAAGGTGTTCGATGTCAAGGTCGACCCGACTTCCGGGGCAGTGCTGTCGTCGACTGAAGACAAGATGGACAAGGATGACGAGCACGACGAAAAGGACTGATCGAACGCGCGTGCGGCGATGCTGCGGCACGCGCTGCAAACCAAAAGCCTCCGCCTTTGCAACCGTCCATGAAACGCTGTTGCGCTGATTCAACGCACCGGCAAACGCCGCTGCATCAGTGTTGGTACAGCGCGGTTGGCGGCGCAGCTGACACCTTCAGCAGGACAACGGATGCTCGCTTCAGCATTGCTCAAAGGGTTCACCAGCGAACAGGGCCTGTTGGCCCCGTTCGCCCAGAACTGGCGGCTGGTCTCTGTGCCAAGCACGCGATACTGCCCGGGTGCAGCGGTTGATACAGCGCCGGAAGTCCACGAATCAGGAGTTGGTGCATGCGGGTGCTGTTGGTCGAAGATGACCGGATGATCGGCGAAGAGATTGAGCGCTCGCTGCGCCAGGCTTCGTACGCTGCTGACTGGATACGCGACGGCGCATTGGCCATCACCGCGCTCGACACCCACAGCTACGACATCGTGCTGCTCGACCTCGGTCTTCCGGGGCGCGACGGTCACACGGTGCTCGCTCACGCCCGCAGCCGGCGCAACGCTGTGCCGGTGGTGATCGTCACGGCGCGAGATGCGCTGAACGAGCGCATCCGTGGGCTGGACGGCGGGGCCGACGACTACGTGCTCAAGCCTTTCGAGATGACCGAACTGCTCGCGCGCATGCGGGCGGTCGTCCGAAGACGTTCCGGCGTTGCGCATCCGATCATGGGCAACGGGGTCATCACGCTGGACCCGGCGTCACGCGAAGCGGGCACCGAAGGGGTGACCACCACGCTGACGGCCCGCGAGTTCTCCCTGCTGCAGGCGCTGCTAATTCGCCCCGGTGCGATCCTGTCGCGACAGGAACTCGAAGGTCGCATCTACGGATGGAACGAGGAAGTCGAAAGCAACGCCGTCGAGTTTCTGATCCACAGCCTGCGCAAGAAGCTGGGCAGCACCGCGATCAAGAACGTCAGGGGGGTCGGATGGATGGTGGCAAAGCAAGCTTGACCAAATCGCTGCAGTTCCAGCTTTCGGTCTGGCTGTCGGGCGCTGTCATCCTGCTCGCGCTTGGCGCTGGCGGGTATTCGTTCTGGACGTCGTTTCAAGAGGCCAATGAACTCCAGGACGACCAACTGCGTCAAGTGGCTGCCTTGATCAACCGACACGGTGTGCAACTCAATGGCAGTGCCGAGGAGCCTCAGGACAAAGCCCTGGACCCCGACCTGCATCTCGTCGTCCAAGTGCTGGATGACGCGTCGACGCAGCGCGCCCCGGGCCAGGTTGTACCGCTGGCTCTGCCCCATGACTTGCCCGATGGATTGCAGACCGTTCGCATTGCCGATGAGTCGTGGCGTCTGCTTGTTCATCCATTGCGCACCGGGCAGCGGGTGGCGGTCGGCCAGCAGACCGAGACGCGCGACGAGATCGCTCGCAACAGCGCGTTGCGTACCGTTCTGCCCTTGCTCGTGCTGATTCCGGCATTGGCCGTGTTGGTCAGCCTTGTCGTCCGGCATCAGCTCAAGCCCGTGGCTCGGCTGGCGTTCGCGCTCGATCAGCGCACCGAGTACGACCTTGACCCGCTGCCACAGACGCGGGTGCCGACCGAGATTCGTGCGTTCACGAATTCGATCAGCCGGCTGTTGCTCCGGCTCGGACAATCGATGGAGACACAACGACGGTTCGTGGCGGACGCCGCACATGAATTGCGTTCGCCGTTGACCGCGCTGTCTCTGCAGGCTGAAGCGCTGGACGACGCCGACTTGTCGCCGCAGTCCCGCGCGACGGTCGCCCGCCTGCGGCAAGGCATGGCGCGTGCCCGTTCATTGATCGACCAACTCCTGACACTGGCGCGCTCGCAAGCGCAACCGGGCGTGCCGACTGCGTCCGTGCCAGTGCGGTCGATCCTGCGCAGCGTCATCGAGGATCTCGTCCCGCAGGCCGAGTTGCGGCAGATCGATCTGGGCGTCATCCGACAAGACGACGTGCACCTCCGCATGCCCGAGGTCGATCTGCACGCCATCATGCGCAACCTGGTGGACAACGCGATTCGCTACAGCCCCGCAGGCGGCCGCGTCGACGTGAGCCTGTTCGACAACGGCGCTGGTGCCACGTTCGAAGTGGCGAACGGTGGCGCAGGAATTCCACTGGCGGAGCGCGGGCGCGTGTTCGATCCGTTCTACCGCGTGCTGGGCACCGATACCGAAGGTTCAGGGCTCGGGCTTTCCATCGTCAAGACGCTGGTCGAGCGTGCGGGAGGCAGCGTCTCGTTGGAGCCGGCGCGGCCCGACGGGTTGCTTCCGGGGCTGCGCGTGCGGGTGCAATTCCCGGCGTCTGGGAAGAGTTTTGAACTCGAGTCGCGCGATGCGCTCGATACCAAGGGCACGCGATGACCAGCGATTCGAGTTGGTTCCACTGGGCTCTGCTTTCGGCGTCTTTCGCGGCCTTGACGGCGATCTTCGCCAAGATCGGCATTCAGGGCGTGGACTCCGAGCTTCGCGGTGGTATTCCTGGGTGAACGGCCCGCGCCGCGCGAATGGCTCGGCATCGCGATGGTGGCTGCCGGGGTGCTGGTGCTCAGTTTCAAGCGGTAATTCAAGGGATAGTGCTTCTGCGATTCACGAAAACCCCATTCGCTGAAACACCCTGTCCCGGGCGGCTAGCCGGTGTTGAATGAACCGAGGCTGTTGTGGTGGTTAGCGAGGCGCCCGCAGCTGTTCCGCTTTTTGTGGCAACGACAGGATGCAACCGAGGATGAATGCGGCCCAAAACAGCAAGGTGTGCGAGACCTTCGTCCAGAAGTGCGCCGCAGCGATTACCGCCAGACCGGCGGCAAAGATCAGCGCGCCGCCCGGATAGCCCAGCCCCAATCCGCCTTCGCTGTCCGTCATCCAGTCGCCCAGCGCGGTGCCGAGCGTCTGCGAAAACATGATGGTCGCCCAGTAGAAGGCTTCGGCCTTGCGCGAGTTGATCGTGTTCACCGAAACGGACCTGACAGACCGTTGCCACAGCGCGAGCGTTGCGATGAGCAGGACGAAAAGAATCGTCGATCCCCCGAGATAGCCCAGGTTCATCGACATCGTGACGGCATCGCCGCCCGTTTCTCCGAGCGTGGTGGCGGCGATCTTGATGATCCAGAAACCCAGCGTGACCTCGGAGACTTTGCCCAGCGCATGAACAATTGCCTTGTTCATGTCGGTCCTTCCTTGTGGGTCGTCACGCAACCGCTGCAAGACAGTGAAAGGACACTATTTCGCGGCGTCCATGACGGCCACGAGTTCCTTCAGCGCTTGCGCGCTGGTCTTGGCGTTGGGTGTGGCCGCGCGAAGTTCAGACAAGGCACGGTCGATGGCCTTGTCCACGGTGTGCCACTCACTGGCATTGCGCGGTTTGAGGCCGGCCTCAGCACCATCCCAGGCAATTTCAAGGTCCTTGATCCGTTGGATTGCGCCGCCGAGGTCGCCCTTTTCGACCCGCGCCAGCACGTCGACAGCGATGGCTCTGAAAGGCGACAAGTCGCCAAGTTTCGAAGCGGCCACCGCTGTCGTAGCGCTTCCAATCAAGATCGAACCGGCGATTGCATAGCCGCCGGTCGACGTTGCGAACGCCAGCAGTACGGCGGCAGATGAGCGGGTGATATCCAGGAGTTTCATGATCGGGTCGGGGGTGGTTGCGGTGAAGAGTCGGCAGATGCAAACGCATCTACCGTGGGGCTGAAACGGAACTTCGAGTGACCTCGCGCTGTGACATCACCACCAGACCGCTGATGACCGCGAGAAAAGTGACGCTGGTGAGCATCGGGCCCAGACCCAGGCCGCCATAGGTCTTGGCCTGCGACAGGAGATCGCCGAGCGCCGCGCCGAGTGGCCGGGTCAGGATGTAGGCCAACCAGAAAGCCAGGACGGGGGAGGCGCCGAGCCGGCGCGCGACCACGATCGCCGCGATGAGCACTGCGAAAACAAGCACGCCAATTTGAAAGCCGAGCCCCAACGCCTCGGTGGCGAGGTCGCCCGCCGCGGTGCCCAGCGCGAACGTGCACAAGATCGCGGCCCAGTAGAAAAGCTCGCGCCGGCGCGTGTCGATGCTCAGGATCGACAGCGTTCCCTCAACACGGAACCACAGCGAGAAGATCGCGGCCAGCAGCAAGGCGAAGATCGCCGTGCTCAGATACAGGCTCACACCGAGCCCGTCGGTCAGCGCATCGGTGATCTGCGTGCCGACCACGCTGACCAGAACGACGGTGACCCAGTAGAACCAAGGCGTGAAGGCCTTCGACCGAAGCTGCGCCACAAGCGCGATCGCCAGCAGCGATGCCATCGCAGCGCCCGTGACGCCCTTGCCGAAGCCGGCGTTGACCGCGAGATAGTCGGCGCCGGTTTCGCCAACGGTCGTGGACATGATCTTGATGACCCAGAAGGCCAAGGTCACCACGGGGACTTTATTTAGGTTGTTGACTACGTCGATCGACGACAGCTTCTTCATGGCTCGCTCCGCTTCTGCCAGCGGCAGGATTCAAACGGATGTTGGCCAGACCGACTTAGCCCAGACTTATGGCGCAGTGAGGGCGTCCACTGCGCGAATCGAGGCCGCGTACGGCTCGATCGCAACCTTGACGCCCGGCTGGGTGATGGCCTTAGTCGCAGAGCCCGGGATGACCAGAACGTTGAAGACGGTCGGCGGCCTCGTCAGGCCTTTCAAGGTGACCGAAGCCACGTGGTCGGTGGCTGGGGCAGCGTTGCTCGTCGCGTTCCAGCTACTGCCATGGCCCGATGGGCTGAGCGCAGTCGGCAAAGGCACCGATGTCCGCTTGCTCCTCGCCGGCATGATGCTGCGCTCGGAATCGGCTCGACCCGAGGGACTCTTTGACTGGCTTTCGGCTTTCGCAGTCCACCTTGTGAAGGGGTCGCAGAGTCGCCGCGTTCTGCTGGTCTATGCGGTCGGCGGCGGCGTGACAACGTTTCCATCGAACGATGCCGCAGCGGACATGCTGACGGCTGCGGTACTTGCGGCTGCACGCAATGCAAATGCCAAGCCGCTTCCGAATCTCTCCATCTGCGCATTCATTGCCAACGCGGCCGGCTTTGTCCTGCCGATCTCGAATCCTGCAAACCTGGTGCTCTATGGCGAGCACATGCGGTCGCAACGCGCTGACCTTGTCGAAGGTTGTGCGGCCCGCGCTGAGCAGAACCCACTGACCGCTGGAGGTTGGACGGTACTCGGCGGCACCGTCTGCACCGTCTGCACCGTCTTCGGCTGGCTGCTTGTCTCATGGCCCGTCCATCCCTTCCCAGTGCCGACGTGCGTGCTTGGCACCTTATCAGCTGGGCGCTGTGGACTGGGCGTGGCCGGCTGCGTGCGATCGCGTACAGACGAATGGCTGTCGGGTGTTCAACCTGCGTCGTGCGTCGGCGCAATTTCCGGCGACGGAGCAGACATGAAAAATGGCAGCGCGGCACTCAGTGGTCCCGATTTCGCCTCGGGCTTTCCGCTCACGTCGGTCGAAGATGGCAAGCTGCTGCTTGGGCATGCAAAAGGCGAAGCGGTGATTTTGGTGCGGCAGGGCGACACGCTTCGAGCCGTCGGTGCCGTCTGCACGCATTACGGCGCGCCGCTCGCTGATGGACTGCTGGTCGGCGAAACTGTGCGCTGCCCCTGGCACCACGCTTGTTTCAGCTTGATCAATGGCAAGGTGCTGCGCGCGCCGGCGCTGGCCCCTATCGCTTGCTGGAAGGTCGAACAGCGGGACGGCATCGTCTATGTGCGCGAAAAGACCGAGCAACCACGCGCGCAGGCGGGACCGGCGGTACAGGCCGCGCCAAAGTCCAACGTCATCGTCGGCGGCGGCGGTGCTGGCAATGCTGCGGCCGAAATGCTGCGCCAACTCGGCTACGCGGGCCGTATCACGATGCTCAGCGCCGATGCCTCGGTACCTTACGACCGGCCGAACCTTTCCAAAGGCGGGCTTGCGGGTAACGGCACAGCGGAAGTCAGGTTGCCACGTTCGGCCCAGTCCTACCGCGACCAAGGCATTGACCTTCGGCTGAATGCGCGCGTCGCCCGCATCGACGTGGCGGCGCGGCAGGTCGAGCTCCAGGACGGCAGCCGTGAAGGCTGGGACGCCTTGTTGCTGGCCACTGGTGCTGATCCCGTGCGCTTGGCCCTGCCTGGCGCCGATCTGCCGCACGTGCACTACCTGCGCACCGCCGCCGAAGGCGACGCGCTGATCGCTGCCGCACAGAAGGCCCGGCACGCGGTCGTGATCGGCGCCAGCTTCATCGGCCTGGAAGTCGCTGCTTCGCTGCGCGCACGCGAGCGTGACGTGCAGGTGGTCGGGCGCGAAGCGGTGCCGATGGAAAAGGTGCTGGGCCCAGAGGTCGGCCGCTTCATCCATTCGCTGCACGAGCAGCATGGCGTCGGGTTTCACCTCGGGTGCATGCCGGTGTCGATCGACGGCAACGCCGTCATCCTGAGCAACGGCGAACGGCTGGCCGCCGACCTGGTCGTCATCGGCGTCGGTGTCAGGCCGAACGTGGCGCTGGCACAGCAGGCGGGCCTGGAGATGGATGGCGCCAGCGGTGGCGTGAGCGTCGACGAGCATCTGGAAACCAGCGTGCCAGGGATCTACGCGGCCGGCGACATTGCGGCCTGGCCCGACCCGCTCAGCAACGAGCGGATTCGTGTCGAACACTGGGTGGTTGCCCAGCGGCAGGGCCAGACGGCCGCGCGCAACATGCTCGGGGCGAGCGAGCGTTTCACGGCGGTGCCGTTCTTCTGGACCGAGCAATACGATTTCGGCCTGGCCTATGTGGGCCATGCCGTGCACTTCGACACTGTCGACATCGAAGGCAGCCTGGATGCGCAAGACTGCAAGATCACCTACCTGCGCGGCGACCACCAGCTTGCAGTGGCCGTCGTGCACCGCGACCTTGAAGGGTTGCGCGCCGAAGTGGAATTCGAACGATTGATCGCTACCAGCGCCTCGGCGGCGACCCCTGCGACGCGCTCGTCGTCGATCGCTTCGGCGCATGGGCATCCGGAGATGCCGTGATGAGCGAATACAGCCTCACCGTCAACAACGTCTGCGCACGTGCGCGTCCTTTTCTGCGGCGCCGAAGCGCAGGCCGCAGTCCTTCGGAGCAAACCACCATGACGAGCAAGACTGCACCTTCATTCAAGACGATTCCAAATGGCACCGCCGTGACCTGGCACTACCGCAGCGCGATCGGCCACGGCACTGTCACCGGCGTACACAAGCCCGGCACGACCGCCGACAACACCATGTACGCGATCGCGGAGCACGACCACCATCCGGGGAGCCGGACGTGGTGTTCCATTCGGGCAAAGCACTGACGCGCGCCGCGAAGTAGCACCATGACGATGCAGAGTAGCCGCTCCAACCGCAAGGACGGCATCCCGGCTGACATCGACCGCACCGATGCACTGCTCGACGAAACGCTGCGCGAGACATTTCCGGCCAGCGATCCGGCCGCTGCCACAGGTCCTGCGCCATCGACGATCATCGACAGCGAAGGCGTGTTCGTCGAACAGGTTCTGACCGCAGCGCGGGCGCGACTGGTGATGATCGCCAGCGACGCGTCGCTGCTTGAGGCGGCCCGGCTGCTGTGTGCCGGGACCGACCTCATCATCGTCTGCGGGGCCGGCGGCGGCATCGCGGGCGTCATCACGAAGTCCGATGTCATTGCGCAGATCAGCGTGTGCCCGGGCGCAGCCTTCGGGGTCTCGGCCGCCCTGGTGATGAGCGCCGATGTCTTGCTGTGCGCGCCGGGCGACCGCCTGCACGACGTCTGGTCGAAGATGAAAGCGCGCGGATTGAAGAACGTGCCTGTCGCTGACGCCGACGGCCGGCCCATCGGTGTGCTGAATGCCCGCGACGCGCTCGGCGCGCTGCTGCGAGAGGTCAAGGTCGAAGAATCTCTGCTGCGCGACTACGTGATGGGGGTCGGCTACCACTGACGCGTCAGCCCTTCGGTTTCTTCAGCGCTGCGTTGGATTTACCAGCGAAAGCCCGCTGATAAATCCAGAACAGGCCCCATGTACAAAAGCGTCCCATTCGAAATCGGCCAGCCTGTCATGAACATCACCCTTACCGAAGCCGCCGCCGAGCAGATACGCAGCCAGATCGCCAAGCGCGGCAAAGGCCGATGCTGCAGCCGGGTCGGGTTGAGAATGAGCGCATGAGCACGCTGCTGCAGAACCTCGTCGACCGGCCCTATGTGCACGGCTTCGTCACCAACATCGAGTCGGACGTCGCCGCCAAAGGTCTGAACGAAGACACGATCCGGCTGATCTCGGCCAAGAAGAACGAGCCCGAGTGGTTGCTCGAATTCCGCCTGAAGGCGTTTCGCCACTGGCTGACGATGACGGAGCCGGCGTGGGCCCACGTCACTTATCCCAAGATCGACTTCCAGGCCATCAGCTACTACGCGGCACCCAAGCCCAGGCCCAAGCTCGCCAGCATGGACGAGGTAGACCCCGAACTGCTGCGCACCTTCGAAAAACTGGGCGTGCCCATGCACGAGCGCGCCGCGCTGGCCAACGTGGCGGTGGACGTGATCTTCGACAGCGTCTCGGTCACCACCACCTACAAAAAGAAGCTGGCCGAGGCCGGCGTCATCTTCGGCTCGATCTCCGACGCGGTGCGTGAGCACCCGGAGCTGGTGCGCAAGTATCTGGGCACGGTGGTGCCCAGTGGCGACAACTACTACGCGGCGCTCAATTCGGCGGTCTTCACCGACGGCTCGTTCTGCTTCATCCCGAAGGGCGTGAAATGCCCGATGGAGCTGTCGACCTACTTTCGCATCAACACCGAGCAGACGGGGCAGTTCGAGCGTACCCTGATCATTGCCGAGGAAGGCGCCTCGGTGTCGTACCTAGAAGGCTGCACCGCGCCCAAGTTCGACAGCAACCAACTCCACGCCGCAGTGGTCGAACTGGTTGCGCTGGACCATGCCGACATCAAATACTCGACGGTGCAAAACTGGTACGCGGGCGACGCCGACGGTGTGGGCGGTATCTACAACTTCGTCACCAAACGCGGGCTGTGCCAGGGCGCCAACTCGAAGATTTCCTGGACTCAGGTGGAAACCGGCTCGGCGATCACGTGGAAGTACCCGAGCGTCATCCTGCAGGGCGACAACTCCACGGGCGAGTTCTACTCGGTGGCTCTGGAAATTGAGGGAAATTCGTTATCCCAGGAACAGGTGACTGCAATACTGGAAAACAAAAGAGTT
>JBBQAI010000126.1:0-12064 GCA_038316205.1 Burkholderiales bacterium | reverse complement strand
ACCATCCGCCGCGCCGACCATCTGATCGACATCGGCCCCGGCGCCGGCAAGCGCGGTGGCCACCTGGTCGCGCAAGGCAGCGTGGCCGACCTGTCGGCGCAGCCCGACTCGGTCACCGGCCGCCTGCTGGCACACCCGCTGAAGCACCCGCTGGTGGCGCGGCGCACCGTGCAGCCCGGCGCACCGGCGCTGCGGGTGCGCGGGGCCAGCCTGCACAACCTGCAGGGCTTCGACGTGCAGGTGCCGCTGCAGCGCCTGGTGGCGGTGACGGGTGTCAGCGGCTCGGGCAAGAGCACGATGGCGCGGGATGTGTTGCTGGCTAACGTTCAATCTGCGCTGACCGGCAACAGAAAGTGGGCAGGCTGCACGGGCCTGGAAGGTTTTGAGCAAATCGACCGTGTGCTAGAAGTCGATCAAACCCCCATCGGCAAGACGCCCCGCAGTTGCCCCGCCACCTACATCGGCTTCTGGGACTTCATCCGCAAGCTCTACACCGAGACGCTGGAAGCCAAGGCCCGCGGCTACGCGTCGGCACGCTTCAGTTTCAACACCGGCCACGGCCGTTGCCCCGGCTGCGAAGGCCAGGGCATGAAGACCATCGCGATGAGCTTCTTGCCCGACGTGAAGGTGCCCTGCGACATCTGCCACGGTGCGCGCTTCAACCCCGAGACGCTGGCCGTCACCTGGCGCGGCAAGAGCATCGGCGACGTGCTGCAAATGGAGGTGGACGAGGCGGTGGACTTCTTCGCCAGCATGCCGGCCATCAGCCACCCGCTGCAGTTGTTGAAAGACGTGGGCTTGGGCTACTTGACGCTGGGCCAGCCGTCACCGACGTTGAGCGGCGGCGAGGCGCAGCGCATCAAGCTGGTCACCGAACTGAGCAAGGTGCGCGACGACGTGACCCGCCGTGGCCAGCGCGCGCCGCGCACGCTCTATGTTCTGGACGAACCGACCGTGGGCCTGCACATGGCTGACGTGGAAAGGCTGATCCGCGTGTTGCACCGGCTGGTTGAGGGCGGGCACAGCGTGGTCGTCATCGAACACGACCTGGATGTCATCGCCGAAGCCGATTGGGTCATCGACCTGGGGCCTGATGGCGGCGCGAACGGCGGGCGCATCGTGGTGGCCGGGCCGCCGGAAGCGGTCGTGGCCTCGGGCTCGCACACGGGGGTGGCGCTGGCGGGGGTGCTGGCGAGAAGCTGAATAGCGGGCCGCGCATGAAAAGCGCCGCCTGAGGGCGGCGCTTTGGGCACGGCGCTGCAGGCTGCAGCGCGCGGCGGTCAGGGGGCGGTCAGGCGGCCTTGCGGCGCTTGAAAGCGATCAGGCCGATACCGAGGGCCATCATGGCGTAAGTGCTGACTTCAGGCACGGCGGCAGCGGTGAAGGTGATGTTGTCCACGCCGACCCAGTCGTCGAAGCTGCCTGGGGCGACGATGACCGAGGTGATGGAAGGCGCAGAGTACGACAGGGTTTGCTGCCCGGTTGTCGTGGCGGCCAGCGTGGTCAGCAGCGTCGCGCCGTCGTAGACGAACACGCGCGTTTGCGCCGGCGCGGCGATACCGGCGAAGTCGGCGCTGAAGAAGTTCATGGCCGACGCGAAGGTGATCTTGAAGTTGGGGTCGCCATCTTCGCTGAGCCAGCCGTTGGCCACGGTGTTGCCGAAGGCGTGCAACAGGTTGCCGGCGACCAGCGAGGGCGTGCCGAATCCGCCGACGTCGGTGGACGTGACCGTCATGTCGGTGTTGGTCGCCCAGGCGCCAGCGGCGCTGCCTGAAAGGCTTGCGCCGGTCAGAGGGCTGGCCAAGAAGGTGGCGCCATTGGCGACGAATTGGGCGGCGATGGTGTCGCCCTCAGATTGGCCGGAAAAGTCGATGGTGAAGGCGCTGGCTTGGCCTGCGGCCAACATCAGGCCGACGGCTACGGCAAAAGCGGTTTTCTTGATCATGAACAGGCTCCAAAAACAGGGGTCGGCTTCCGCACGACGCATTGAAAACAAAACTGACTGTCTGAGGCAGGCCCTCTTGGCCTGACCTCGATGCGGCATCATCCACTGGATGGACGATGTTGCGTCTCTCGTACACCAAAACTTACAGCGATCCCCCGCATACCAGGGGGTCAGTGGTCGGCCAAGCGGCCCAGGCTCGTCAGCACGCGCGGGTCCAGGCTGGATGTGGCGTCGTGGGCCATCAGGCGCAGGGCGCGGGTTTGCAGTTGCACAGCGTCGTCGCGGTCGCCGCAGCGGTCCAGCACGTCGCTGACGCGCAGCAGCACCTTGATCTCCCAGACCGGGTCGGCCACGCGGCCGGCCAGGGTGCTGGCTTCGAAAGCATGGTCGCGCGCCCTTTCGCGGGCGGCGTGGCCCAGACCGGGTGCGCGGGCGTCTTGCAATTGCGCCAGGCGCTCGGCCAGGTCACACAGTTCACACAGCAGATCGACGGTTTGGTCGGTGGAGCCGGCAGCGCGCGACCAACACAGCGCGCCTTCCAGGTAATTTTCAGCGTGGGGCAGGGCTTGCAGGGCCATCAGGCAGCGTGCCATCTGCGCCAGCGCGGCACTGATGGCGTGCGGCTGACCCTGCTGCTCGGCTGCGTCGAGGGCGGCCGCGGCTGCTCGCAGAGCGTCGCGTGCGGTTTCGTCGTGCGGCAGGGTGTCGGGCATGGCGGGCATTCCTCGGCAGCGTTGAATCAAAGCGGGTGGATGCAAAACGTTGGGTCCATCGTAGCCAGAGCAAGACGCCGGCCGTTCCCCGTGTTCGCGGGGTTCGAGCGTGCAGGTGTCACGCTGTACGTGGCGCTGGCTGCGGTTTCGGACACCGCACAATCTCGCCCTGTTCCGTTCACCTTGTTTTTCGGAGTTCCTGATATGCGCGTTGCCTTCCGTTCCCGCCGGCTGCTGGCCGTCTGCGTCGCCCTGTTCTGCACGGCCGGTTCGTCGGTTGCCCTGGCCCAGGCACAGGCCCAGGTCGTGCTGACCGCGTCGTCGTGGGTGCCGCCCACGCACGCGCTCAGCGAGGTGCAGAAAGAATGGTGCGCGCAGCTGGAAAAGAAGACCGCCGGCAAGGCGAAATGCAACATCCTGCCGCGCAGTGTGGCGGCGCCGCCGGCCACCTTCGACGCCATCCGAAATGGCTTGGCCGATGTGTCTTTCACGGTTCATGGCTACACGCCGGGGCGCTTCGTCACCACGCAGATCGCCGAATTTCCTTTTCTGGGTGACAGCGCCGAGGCGGTGTCGGTGGCTTTTCAGCACGTCTACGCCAAGACGCCCGCGATGGCCGAAGAGCACAAGGGCGTGAAGGTACTGACGGTGTTCACTCACGGCCCCGGCGCAGTCTTCAACACCAAGCGCGCAGTGACCAACGCCGCAGACCTGGGCGGACTGAAGTGGCGCGTGGGCGGTGGCGTGGTCAATGAAATCGGCAAGGCGTTGGGCATGAATGTGACGCTCAAACCGTCCACCGAAAACTACGAGCTGCTGTCTTCGGGCGTGCTCGACGGCACGCTGTTTCCGGCTGAATCGGTCGAGGCTTTCAAGATCGACAAGGTGGTGCGCTACGGCACCACGTTTCCGGGCGGCCTGTACAACACCAGTTTCGTTTTCATGATGAACCAGGCCAAGTACGACGGCCTACCGGCCGACGTGAAGAAGGTGGTCGATGAACTGTCGGGCGAGGCCGCCGCCCGCGCCTTCGGCCGTGCCTGGGACAAGGCCGACCGCCGTGGGCAGGCCTTCATGCAGGCCTCGGGCGTGCAGATGAGCAAGGCCGATGCGGCCTTCGTCAAGGTGGTCAGCGACAAGACCGCGCCGCTGGTCGATGCCTGGGCCAAGGCGGCTGAAGCTAAAGGCATGAAGGACCCGAAAAAAGCGTTGGCCGACTTCCGCGCCGACATCGCCAAGCTGCAGTGAGGTGCGCTTCGGTTTGGGCTTGAAGAAGCTGCTGAACGCGCTGTGCGGCACGCTGGCGGCTGCGGCACTGTTCTCCATCATGCTGGTGACGACCGTGGACGTCGTCGGCCGCAAGTTCTTCGCTGCGTCGCTGCCGGGTGCGCTGGAACTGACTGAATTGCTGATGGTGGCAGTGATCTTCGCTGGCCTGCCGTTGGTCAGCCTGCAGAACGAGCACGTGGTCTTCGACACACTGGACCACCGCCTGCCACCCGGGCTGCTGCGCCTGCAGCGGGCCGTCATCGACGTGTTGTGTGCCGCTGCACTGGCCGGGCTGGCGTGGCTGTTGTGGGTGAAGGCCGGGCAGATGGCGTCTTACGGCGACACCACCGCGCAACTGAAGTTGCCAGTCTGGCCTTTTGTTGGCGCGATGGCCGTGTTGTGCGGGTTGACGGCGGCGGTGCATGCAGCGCACGCCGTGTCGCCTGCGCGCCCTAAGACGTCGTCGTGACCGCAGCGCTGTTGGGCTTCGCGGCCGTCTTCGCACTGGCGCTGTTGCGCGTGCCGCTGGCCTTTGCGATGGGCGCTGTCGGCTACGTCGGTCTGGGCTTGCTGCGCGGATGGGGGCCCACGGCCGCCGGTGCCGCGCAGGTGGTCTACGACACCGGTTTCGCCTACACGCTGAGCGTGGTGCCACTGTTCATCTTGATGGGCAATTTCGTGGCGCGGGCCGGGCTGGCGCACGAGCTGTTTAGCGCCGCCTTCGTCTTCGTCGGCCACCGGCGCGGCGGCCTGGCGCACGCCACGGTGATGGCCTGCGCGGGCTTCGGCGCCCTCTGCGGCAGCAGCATCGCCACCGCCGCCACGATGAGCAAGGTGGCCTACCCGCCGATGAAGCAGCTGGGCTATGCCGACTACCTCAGCACCGGCGTCATCGCGGCCGGCGGCACGCTGGGCATCATGATTCCGCCGAGCACCATCATGGTCATCTACGGCATCGTCACCGAAACGAACATCGGCAAGCTCTTCGCCGCCGGCGTGCTGCCCGGCCTGTTGTGCGCGCTGCTGTTGATGGGCGGCGTGGCCTTCATGATCCACCGCGACCCTGCCGCCGGCCCGGCCGCCGCACGCACGCCGTGGCCGCAGCGCTGGGCCGCCCTGCGCGAGATCTGGGGCGTGCTGCTGCTGGTGGCGGTGGTGCTGGGTGGCATCTACGGCGGGGTGTTCACGGCCACTGAAGGCGCGGGCATCGGTGCGGCCGGCGCCTTCGGTTTCGCACTGGCGCGGCGGGCCTTGACGCTGAAGACGCTGGCCGATGTGCTGGTGGAAAGCGCGCGCACGACGGCCATGCTGTTCACGATATTGATCGCCGCGACGCTGTTCAGCAACTTCGTCAACTTCACCAGCATGCCAGGCGATTTGAAGGACGGCATCACCCACCTGGGCCTGCCGCCGCTGGCGTTGATCGCCGCGATGATGGTGGTCTACGTGCTGCTGGGCACCATCATGGAAGAGCTGACCATGGTGCTGCTGACCCTGCCGGTGTTCTTCCCGGTGGTCACCGCGCTGGGCTACGACCCGGTGTGGTTCGGCGTGCTGATCGTGCTGGTGGTGCAGGTGGGTTTGATCAGCCCGCCCGTCGGCATGAACATGTTTGTGATGAAGGCTCTGTTGAAAGACGTGGCCATGGGTGCGATCTTCAGAGGATCAGCCTTGTTTTGCGTGCCGCTGGCCATCGGCCTGGTGCTGGTGCTGTTGTTCCCGGCTATCGCCTTGTGGTTGCCGGGTTTGATGAAATAGCGGCGGCCTCAGCCCGTAGCTGTCACTGTTGCTGCTGCGGCTGCTGCGGCTGCTGCTGCTGCTGCTGCTGCTGCTGACGAGACCCGCCGTGCGCCCAACCACTTCCACACCCGCCACCCCAGCAGCACCGCCATGACGGCTGCGTAGATCGACCATTCACCGAAGTTCTGTTTGGCCGCGCGCATCCAGAAGAAGTGCAGCAAGCCGAGCAAGGCGGTGCCGTAGACCAGCTTGTGCAGCAACTGCCAGCGCGCCGCGCCCAGGGCCTTGATGGCGCGGTTGAAGGACGTGGCGGCCAGCGGCACCATCAACAGCAAGGCGGCAGTGCCGACCAGGATGAAGGGCCGTTTGGGGATGTCCTTCAAGATGGCGTCGACATCGAAGCCCATGTCCAGCCAGGCAAACGCCAGGAAGTGCAGCACGCCGTAGAAAAACGTGAACAGCCCCAGCATGCGCCGCAGCCGCGCCAGCGCATGCAGGCCGGTGGTCTGCCGCAGCGGCGTCACGGCCAGCGTGATGCAAATGAAACGCAGCGTCCAGTCACCCGTGCTGCGGATCAGCTTCTCGGCCGGGTTGGCACCCAGCTGGTCGGCATAAGCGCCGTAGAACAGCCACAGGAAGGGCGCCAGCGCCAGCAAGAAAACCAGCGGCTTGGCGGCCTTGTGCAGCAGCAGCTTGTTCAGGCGCTGGGCCGTCGTCGGCGCGTGCCGGGCAGTCGGGACGGAAGCCAGCGCCATCAGAAGGACTTTTTCAGGTCCATCCCGGCGTAGAGCTGCCCGACCTGCGCTTCGTAGCCGTTGAACATCAACGTCGGCCGCTTCTTGGCGAACAGGCCGTCTTCGCCGATGCGGCGTTCGGTGGCCTGGCTCCAGCGCGGGTGGTCGACCTTCGGGTTCACATTGGAATAGAAGCCGTATTCCTGCGGGATGGCGGCCTCCCAGCTGGTCTTGGGCTGCTTCTCGACGAAGCGGATCTTGACGATGCTCTTGCCGCTTTTGAAGCCGTATTTCCAAGGCACCACCGCGCGCACCGGGGCACCGCTCTGGTTGGGCAGCACCTCACCGTACAGACCGAAAGCCAGCAGCGTCAGCGGGTGCATGGCTTCGTCCATGCGCAGGCCTTCGACATAGGGCCAGTCGAGTGAACCGAAGCCCAGGCCGGGCATCTGCGCCTTGTCGGCCAGGGTCACGAACTGCACGTACTTGGCGTTGCCGGTGGGTTCGACTCTTTTGATGAGTTCGGCCAGCGAATAGCCGACCCAGGGAATCACCATCGACCAGCCTTCGACGCAACGCAGCCGGTAGATGCGCTCTTCCATCGGTGCCAGCTTCAGCAGCGCGTCCAGGTCGTAGGTGCCGGGCTTTTTGACCTCGCCTTCGATGGCCACCGTCCATGGCCGCGTTTTCAGCGTGCCGGCGTTTCGCACGGGGTCGCCTTTGTCGGTGCCGAACTCGTAGTAGTTGTTGTAGCTGGTGATGTCGGCGTAGGGCGTCAGCTTGTCCATCACCAGCGCGCCGGGCACCGCGCTTTTGACGCTGGCCAGCGCCGCCAACTTGCCTGCGCGTGCGGTCTGCGCCTGGGCCTGCCAGGGCAGCGCGCCGGCAGCGGCACCCGCCGTGGTGGCAGCCAACGCTTGCATCCAGTGCCGACGCTGCTGGTAGACGCCTTGGGGCGTGATCTCGGAGGCGCTGGCGTGGTTGTGGGTGGTGGACTTGAGCAGGTGCATCTGGACTCCGTTGCGGTTGAACTTCAGTCGGGCAGGATGGCCCGGCCTTACAAAGCCGCTGTATTGAAGCGAACTTGCCACAAAGCAAAAGGGCCGGTGTGTCACCGGCCCTTTTGGGCATGCAGGAAGCAGAGTTCGTTCAGTGCAGGCCGGCCACGTAGTCGGCCACGGCCTTGATTTCGCGGTCGTTCAGTTTGCTGGCGATGCCCATCATCTGCGCGCTGTTGGCGCGGGCGCCCGAGCGGAAGGACAGCAACTGGGCTTCGGCGTAGTCGGCATGTTGGCCGCCGATGCGCGGGTACTGCGCGGGGATGCCGGCACCGTTCGGGCTGTGGCAACCGGCGCAGGCGGGCACCTGCTTGCTGGCGATGCCGCCGCGGTAGATCTGCTCGCCCAGGGCCACGGTGTCCTTGCTCTTGGCGAAGCCGGGTTTGGCCACCTTGCTGGCGTAGAAGGCCGCGATGTGCTTCATGTCCTCTTCGCTGGCGATGGTGGCCGCCATGCCCGACATCACCGCATTCTTGCGTTTCCCAGCCTTGAACTCGTTCAATTGCTTGACCAGGTATTCGGCGTGCTGACCTTGCAGGATGGGGTTGGCCGGGCTGCCGCGCGAGCCGTCCTGGGTGTGGCAGGCGCCGCAAGAAGCGGCCAGTTGCTGACCCTTGGCGGGGTCGGCCTTGAAGGGCGCAGCGGCTTCACTGGCGGCGGCAGGGCCAGCCGTCAACAGGGCGATGGCCGTGGCGGCGAGCAGCGTCTGAACGCGGACAGACCAGCTTGAGCGCGGGCCAGAGACGGGAATCGACTTCATGCGAGAGCCTTCAACAAGGTGTTGCGAGGACAACAAACCGCAAATTTTACAATGCGCCATGACCAGCACATCGCACAGCCCTCCAATGCCCCCGACGGGTGCCGCAAAAATCGCCCTCGCCTGGACCCACGGCGCGCGTTTTCTGACCACCGCAGCCCAGCTGGACCAACTGCCGATGGCTGAACTGCCCGAGATCGCTTTCGTCGGCCGCAGCAATGCCGGCAAGTCCACGGCCATCAACCGGCTGGCCCAGCAAAAGCGCCTGGCCTTCGCTTCGCGCACGCCGGGCCGCACCCAGCATCTGAACGTTTTCGAGGTCGGCCCGAAAGATGCCGCCGACACCCTGTTCGTTGACCTGCCCGGCTACGGCTACGCGGCGGTTGAACGCTCGGCCAAGTTGCGCTGGCAGCAGGTGATGTCGGATTACCTGCAGTTGCGCCGGCCGCTGCACGGCGTGGTGCTGATGATCGACTCGCGCCTGGGTTTCACCGACCTGGACCGACGCCTGCTGGCGCTGCTGCAGCCGCGCCTGGTCAACGGCGAGGTGCGCTTGCTGGCGCTGCTGACCAAAGTCGACAAGCTCAACCGCAGTCAGGCGCAATTGGCGTTGTTGGCGGCGCAAGAGGTGCTGGCCGAGGTGACGACCGAGGCTTCCGACATCAGCGTGACGCTGTTTTCAGCGCTCAGCCGGCAAGGCCTGGGTGATGTGGCCGAAACGATCTACAGCTGGACGCATGGCGAGAAGCCGGTGGCGGCTGAAACGGTAGCGTCCGAGCCGGTCGCCGACGAGTCCTCAGACGGCAATCAAGCGACCTGAGAGGCGGTCGTCTGGTCGTGCACGCGCGTGGCGGCCGAACCGACGATGGAGCGCTGCTTGAGCTTCTTGGCCAGCCGTGTGCCGTGCATCATCAGCAGCGCACCGCGGCGCACGGCCCAGGTGGCGTCGGAGCCACCGTCGCCGAACAGCCAGACCTCGCGCCGGTCGCCTGGCCACAGCAGGGCGGCGTGCACCCAACGGCCTTGCAGGAAGAGGCGCACCCAGTCGCCCGGCACCAGGCTGTCGAGCCAGGCTTCGGCATCGGCGCGCGAGCCCGGCACGGGCGCCGCTTCTTCCATCAAGGCCGCCGGTACGGTGTCCAGTTGCGGCACGTCCAGCATGCCGTGCATCGTTGACGGCGCGCCCTGTCCGGCGGTCAGTTTGTCTTCCAGTTTCTGCAGCGCACCGATGTGGCTGGACGCCGCCGCCAGTCGCCGCGTGAAGCGTTTCTGCAGGAAAGATTCCAGTCTGTCGTAGGCCCAGCGGTACAGGCGTGCGTCCTGCTCAGGCTCGGCGGCCAACTGATCGGCCGTGCCGAGTGCCAGCTTCAGCAGTTGCACGCGGTCGGGATCGTGGCTGTCGGGCGTCATTTGCGCCTCGAACACCAGGCGGTTGATGAAGCGCCATAGCGGGTGCTTGTCCTGGTCCAGCAGGCTGGCGTCGCGCAGCGTCATGCGCAGCGCCGGACTGTGCAAGCGGGCGATGACCTGGCCGGCGTCGGCGGGTACGCGGTTGTCGGCCAGCATGGCTTCGAACAGCCGGCTCACCAGTTCGACGGACTGGCGCTCAGAGCGGCTGGCACCGCTGCCGGCCACGTCGCTCCAGTGTTCCAGCGGCGCGCCGGGCGGCCGCGGTGCCGGGATGGGGGCGCTGCGGTCGGCGGCCGTCGCGTGGGTCACGGTATGGCGCGCCGGCAAGGCGTCAAATGGCGCCGGCATGCTGTCGCGCATGCGGTGCAGGTCGGGGCTGAACGTGGTCTCACCGAAGCGACCGGCGCTGCGCACGCCCGACGGCAGGATGACGGTGCGGTAAGCCGCCGGCTCGACGCCTTGCGACTCCAGCCGCGACGAGGCGCCGGCGTAGGTCTTGCGCAGAAAGGGCGCCAGCGCAGGGCCGGCCTGGCGCATCAGCGCCACTTGGTGCCCAGTGGCCAGCGGCAGGGCCTGCACGGCGTCACCCAGGGCCCTGGCGTAGGTCTCGGCGCGGAAGGGGTTGTGGTCGCGTGAAACGTCCATGTCGCCGACCAGTGCCGACGTGAAGGTCTGCAGGTCGCGCAGTTCGTGTTCGCAACTGCTCTTGATGAGCTCGATGGTGTGCGACAGCTCGACGTCCAGCGCCACCGTGTCTTCGTCCACCAGCGCCAGCGCCAGCGGCTTGGACGGCGCCGCGCTGCGCTTGGGCTGGTGCCAGGCCAGGTCTTCCTGCACCTGATCGCGCAGCGAGCGGATGAAGTATTCAGCCAGCCGCTGGCGTTGCGCCGGCAGGGCCTGCAGCAGATCCGCCACCACGGCACGCTGCGTCGGCCCCAGCCCCGGCAGGTTCTTGCGCAGGCGGTCTTGAGCCCCGTCGATCACCTGATCGAACAGCAGTGGTGCACGCAGCATCTCGTCGTCGACGAATTGCTTCAGGCGTGGGGGCACGTGCGGGGCAGACATGCAATTGGATTATCCGGCGATGCGACCGACCTGCTGTGACAAGTGGCGGGTGTTCACGGTGCAGTCGCGATCTTCGCCGCCGTTCGCACCAGGCATGAAAAAAGCCTGCACACCTTGGGGTGTGCAGGCTTCTGTGCAAAGCAGCCCCGGCGGCCAGGCCGCCGGGTGGGACATCACATGTCCATGCCGCCCATGCCACCCATGCCGCCCATGCCGCCAGGCATGCCGCCGCCGGCCGATTCGTCCTTGGGTGCTTCAGCAACCATGGCTTCGGTCGTCAACATCAGGCTGGCCACCGAGGCTGCGTTCTGCAGCGCGGTGCGAGTCACCTTGGTCGGGTCCAGGATGCCCATTTCGATCATGTCGCCGTAGGTACCGTTGGCTGCGTTGTAGCCGTAGTTGCCCTTGCCGCTCAACACCGCATTGACCACCACGCTCGGCTCGTCGCCGGCGTTGTAGACGATTTCGCGCAGCGGTTGCTCGATGGCGCGCAGCACGATCTTGATGCCGGCATCCTGGTCGTGGTTGTCACCCTTGAAGTCGCCAGCCGCTTGACGTGCACGCAGCAGGGCCACGCCGCCACCGGCGACGATGCCTTCTTCAACGGCGGCACGCGTTGCGTGCAGCGCGTCTTCCACGCGGGCCTTCTTTTCCTTCATCTCGACTTCGGTGGCAGCACCGACCTTGATGACGGCCACGCCACCGGCCAGCTTGGCCACGCGCTCTTGCAGCTTTTCGCGGTCGTAGTCGGAAGTGGCTTCTTCGATCTGAACGCGAATCTGCTTGACGCGGGCCTCGATGTCGGCAGCGGCGCCGGCACCGTCGATCAGCGTCGTGTTTTCCTTGCCCACTTCGACGCGCTTGGCTTGACCCAGGTCGGTCAGTTGCACCTTCTCGAGCGTCAGGCCGACTTCTTCAGCGATGACCTTGCCGCCAGTCAGAATGGCGATGTCTTCCAGCATGGCCTTGCGTCGGTCGCCGAAGCCCGGGGCCTTGACGGCAACGACCTTCAGGATGCCGCGGATGGTGTTGACCACCAGGGTTGCCAGCGCTTCGCCTTCGACTTCTTCAGCAATGATCAGCAGCGGACGGCCGCTCTTGGCGACTTGTTCCAGCGTCGGCAGCAGGTCGCGGATATTGCTGATCTTCTTGTCGTACAGCAGCACGAACGCGCCTTCGAGCACAGCGCTTTGCTTCTCAGGGTTGTTGATGAAGTAGGGCGACAGGTAGCCGCGGTCGAACTGCATGCCTTCGACGATGTCGAGTTCGTTGTCCAGGCTCTTGCCGTCTTCGACGGTGATGACGCCTTCCTTGCCGACCTTGTCCATGGCCTTGGCGATGATCTCGCCGATGCTGTGGTCAGAGTTGGCGGA
>JBBQAI010000071.1:0-20645 GCA_038316205.1 Burkholderiales bacterium | reverse complement strand
TGAATTGGTGATGTACAGGCCCAGGCCCGGCCAGGCGAAGACGGTCTCGGTCAGCACGCTGCCTTCCAGCAGACCGGCGTACGACAGCGCGATCACCGTCACCAGCGGCACCATCGCGTTGCGCTAGGCGTGGCGCCATATGATGCGGGTCTCGGTCAAGCCTTTGGCGCGCGCCGCCACGATGTATTCCGCCGCCAGTTCGTTCAACATGAAACTGCGTGTCATGCGGCTGATGTAGGCCAGCGAAAAATAGCCCAGCAGCCCGGCCGGCAGCGCCAGATGGCTCAGTGCGTTGCGGAAGGCTTCCCACTCGCCAGACTTCCAGCCGAAGACACCCGCGTCCAACAGCATCAGGCCGGTGGTGCGTTCGAAGCTGTACTCGAAAGCCACGTCGATGCGCCCCGGCCCGGCCACCCAGCCCAGCTTGGCGTAGAACAACACCAGCGCCATCAAGCCGAGCCAGAAGATGGGCACGGAATAGCCGACCAGGCCCATCACGCGCACCGTGTGATCAGCCACGCCGCCGCGCCGCACGGCGGCCCACACACCCAGCGGCACGCCCAGGCCCGCGCCGATCAGGATGCCGCAGGTGGCCAACTCCAGCGTGGCCGGAAAGGTGGCCAGGATGTCGTCCAACACCGGGTGCGTGGTCAGCACCGAGTTGCCGAAATCGCCGTGCAAGGCCTTGCTGACGTAACGCGCGAACTGCTGCGGCAGCGGCAGGTTCAGACCCAGTTCTTCGCGCACCTGCTGCAGCACGTGCTCGGGCGCACGGTCGCCGGCAACGGCCAGCGCTGGGTCCACCGGGATCACGCGGCCGATGAAGAACGTCACCGCCAGCAACCCCAGCACGGTGAGCACGATGGCCATCACGCCACGGGCGGCGGCCGCCGCGCCGCGCTGCAAGGACAGCATCAAAGGACGTGGCGCCTTACTGCTTGCCGACCCGGTAGACGTAGGTGCTGTCGGCCGTCGGACCGAGCTTCAGACCTTGGACGTTGGCGCGGTAGGCCGCGACTTCCGTCTGCTGGAACAGCATCACGAAGGGGCTGGTCTTGCGGAACTCGGCCTGTATCGCCTGGTAGAGCTTGGCGCGTTTGGTGGCGTCGCGCTCCAGCGCGGCGGCGTCGGACTGCTTGGTCAGCTCCGGAATGGCCCAGGCGTTGCGCCAGGCCAGCGGCTTGCTTTTGGCGTCGTCGCCGTTGTCGGGGTTACGCGTGAAGGTGTCGGCGTTGGTGTGCGGGTCCCAGTAGTCGGCGCCCCACTGGCCGACGTAGATGTCGTGGGTGCGGGCGCGGTACTTGGTCAGCGTCTGCTTGCCGTCGCCAGGCAGTATTTCCAGTTCGATGCCGGCCTGCTTCAGCGTCTGCTGATAGGCCTCGGTGATGCCCTGGACCGGCTGCGCGGTGCGCATGTCCACCGTGACCTTGAAGCCCTTCGGGTAACCGGCCTTGGCCACCAGGGCCCGGGCCTTGGCCACGTCCAGCTTGTAGGGCTTGTCGGTGGCTGCACCCAGCAAACCTTGCGGCAGGAAGTTCTGGTTGACCACGCCGATGTTCTTGATCAGCGTCTTGCCGATGGCGTCGTAATCGACCAGCCACTTGAAGGCCTCGCGCACCTCGGGCTTGGCCAGGATCGGATTCTTCTGGTTCAGGCTGAAGTAGTAGACCGTGCCTTTGGGCGTGGCCGTGGTCTTGATGTCTTTGTTGACGGCCAGGGCGTCCAGGTCTTGCGGCGTCAGGTTGCGCGCGATGTCGACGTCGCCCTTTTCCAGCAGCAAGCGCTGCGTGGTCGATTCCTTCACGTGGCGGTAGATCACGCGGGCCGGCTTGCTTTTCGTGCCCGCGTACTGGTCATTGCGCTCCAGCGCCACCAGTTCATTGGCCCGCCATTCGCGGATCTTCATCGGCCCGCTGCCGGCGTAATTGGTCTTCAGCCAGCCCCAACCCAGATCGCCCACGCCGCCTTTGACGGCTTCCTTGGTCAGCACCAGTTTCTTGTCCACCACCGAGGCCACGTTGGCCGTCAGGCAGTTGTAGACCAGCGTCGGCGCGTAGGCCTTGTCGGTCTCGATGGTCAGGGTGCTGGCGTTGACGGCCTTGATCCTGTCCTTGACGTTGTCCTTGCTGAAACCGAACTGCGTCAGGATGAAGGCCGGCTGCTTGTCCAGCAGCACGGCGCGCTGCAGCGACCAGGCCACGTCGTCGGCGGTCATCGGGTTGCCGCTGGCGAACCTCAGCCCGGGCTTGATGGTGAAGGTGTAGGTCTTGCCGTCGGCAGCCACCGCCCAGGTGGCGGCCACGTCGGCGGTCAACTTGCTGGGGTCATTCACGTCGAAACGCAGCAGCCGGTCGTAGGCATTGCCCAGCAACTCGCCGGTGCTGATCTCGAAGGACTCGGCCGGGTCCAGGCTGATGATGTCGTCGAAGGCCATGGCCACGACCAGCGTGTCCTTGGGCGTGGCGGCGCACACGGCCGTCGGCGCCACAGCCCCCAAGGCGGTGTAGGCGGTGCAGGCGCAAGCCAGCACAAAGCGGCGATCCAGCAGGGGCGGCAGCCCGTTCAATCAGGCCTCGCCGCCAAAGCGCTTGATCAGGTTGTCGATGTATTGCTCGACCAGCTTCTCGAATTCACCGCGCACCACCGGCACCACCACCATCTTCATCAGGCCCGGCAGCGGAACCTCCACCGTGCCGGCCACCTTGAAGGCCAGCGCCGTGGTCTTCTTGTTGTCGGTGATCTGCCAGCTACCGCCCACCAGCGCATTGCCCTCGCCTTTCACCGGCGTCCACACCACCGTGCCCTTGGCCTTGTTGCTGACGTATTTGCTGGCATAAACGGTCTGGATGTTGACCTGCGCGGTGCCCACCTTTTGCATCTCCCAGCGGTAGGTGTTGCCGCCCAGGTCGACCAGCTGGTCCACCTTCGGAAAGAAGCTTGCCGAAGTGGGCACGTCAGACAGCACATCGAAGACGTCCTTGAACGGCGCCTTGACTTCGAATTCATAGCCCAGGTCGATCTCGACGGTGACGGTCATGCGGGTCTCCTTGCGGTCGGGTGATTGAGAGTTTCAGGCCGCATCCTGGCCGGCCCACTGGCCAGCCCAAGGCAGCATCAGCGTCAGGTTCAGCAGACCCTCGAATTCGGGCTCGAAGCGGTCGATGATGTCTTGCGGATCGGGGCACAGGCCGCCGTCGGTGATCAGGCCGAACTGCACGCCACCGCCGTAGCTGAGGATGGAAACGCCCACGCCGACTTCTCCGGAGGCCGGCACCCAGAACATGTTCTGGCGCAGCGTGCTGCCGCACAGCTTCAAGGGCGTGGCAGGGCCCGGCACATTGGTCATCACCGCCGTGGTCTTTTTCGAAAAAAGGCCCAGCACGGCGTCTTGCACCGGCTTGATGAACAGCCCCGTGGCCGACAGCACCACAAAGGCCAGCAGCGGCTGGTAACTGCCCTTCAGGTCGTCCATGCGCTGCCGCACGGCGTGCACGCGGTGCACCGGGTTGGCGATGCCGATGGGCAGCACCAGCGGCGCCAGGCCGAAACGGTTGCCCAACTGCCAGGCCTTTTCCATCGGCCGCAAATTCACCGGCACCATGGCCCGTATCTGCTTGCCGGTCGGGTCTTGCCCTTTGTGGTTCAAGTAACTGCCGATGGCCCCGGCCACGCAGGCCAGCAGCACGTCGTTCACGGTGCAGCCCAGGCCTTTGCCGATGGTCTTCACCACATCCAGCGACATCGGCTCCGACCAGGCCACCACCTTGTGGCCGGCCGGCTTGCCCTTGAGCAGCGTGGGCGAGTCGTCGGGCATCAGGCCCAAGGCGGCCACGTCGCCCATCACCTTCATGCCGGTGCGCGCCATTTCCACTGAATTGGCCAGCGTGGCCGGGTTGGACAGCACATCCATGGTCTTGGCCACGCCGCCGCTGTACAGGCCCAGCGCCTTGACGGTCAGGTCGGACAGCGGCTTCAGCACGGTGTCGGTCAGCCAGTCGTTGCCTTCCGCAGCCCCGGCCGCATCTTCAGGCTTGGCCTTCTTGCGCCGCCGGGGCGGGTCGGTGCCACCGTCGGTGATGCTCATCATCACGCTGGTCAGCGCGATGCCGTCACCGATGCAATGGTGGATGCGGGCCACCATCGCGCTGCCGCCTTCGTAGTCTTCGATCAGGTGGAATTGCCACAGCGGCCGCGACGGGTCCAGCGGCTGCATCGCCAGTTCGCCGCACAGGTGCTGCAGCGCCTGGCGTTCGGTCTGGCCCGCTTCGCGGTGCAGGGTGTGGGCCGGCACATGGTGGGTGATGTCGAAATCGGCGTCTTCCACCCAATGCGCACCCATCGCGTCGGCCACCGCTTTTTGGTGGAAGCGGTCGTACTTCAGCAGCTTGTCCTGTATGCGTTCGCGCAAGGCGGTCAGCGTGATGGCCGGGGTCAGCAGCCACACGCCGACGATCATCATCAGGTTGACATCGTTGTCCATGCGCAGCCATGCGGTGTCGACGCGTGACATGCGCTCGGCGGGGTGGGACATGGGCTGGGTCTCCTCGGGACAATGTGCAATCGGGTTGACGGGCTGGGGGACGATGCTGGCTAAGATGCTAGCCGCTGACCCGGGCCCGCGACTCCGGGTAAACCACCCAAGCGCCCCACGAGCCCCACCCGCACTCTCAACCCGCCCTCAGAAAGGCCCGCCATGCCCCAGTTCCCTGCCGCCTTCGAAGCCGCCGTCGCCGACAGCAAGAAACTGCCCGAGAAGCCGGACAACATGACACTGCTGAAGATATACGCCCTGTACAAGCAGGCCACAGCCGGCGATGTGGAAGGCAAGCGCCCGGGCTTTACCGACATGGTCGGCCGCGCCAAATTCGACGCCTGGGCCGAGATCAAGGGCAAGAGCGCCAGCGAAGCCCAGCAGGCCTACATCGAGTTGATCGAAACGCTGAAGTAGACCCCAGGGACGCCGTCGCCATCCGCAGTCAGTCGCTGGTTTTGGTGGCTGTTCCGGGCGCTGTTCGCGCGCTGGGTTTCCTGGGTGCGGGCTACATTGGGCAGATGCCCTACATCCGCCGCGACCCCGAAGGCCGCTTGCTCAGTCTGCACCGCGAAGCCGAACCCGGCGCCGACGAATTCATCGCCGACGACGACGCCGAGGCGAGCGCCTTCGTGGCCGCGATCGGCGCGGTCGGCGCGGTCGGCGGCGCCACTTTCACCCAGCTCGACGCCGGCTTCGTGCGGGTGCTGGAAGACTTGATCGACGTGCTGATCGCCAAACACGTCATCAACCTCACCGACCTGCCTTCAGAAGCGCAAGACAAGCTCTACAAGCGCCGCAGCCACCGCCATAGCACGGCCCTGAGCCGGCTGAACCTGCTGGGCGACGCGCCAGGGGAAGACGGCAGCGACTACATCGAAGAAGCCGCCACCGACGCGCTGCCTTAGGCGGCTGTGCACGAGACGGACCTTCAGCCCGACCCGCTGAACTGCGCGGCCGGCTACTTGGCAGCCAAGGCCTTTTCGACTGCCGCGACGATGTCCTTGCCTTCGGGCGTTGAGTTGCTGCTGTAGTGCGCCACCGGCTTGCCGTCACGGCCCACCAGGTATTTGTTGAAGTTCCAGCTGGGCGCCTTGCCGGTGGCTTGCGTCAGTTGCGCAAACAGGGGGTTGGCGTCCTTGCCCTTCACTGCCGACGTGGTGAACATCGGGAACTTCACCCCGTAGGTGTTGAAGCACAGGTCGGCAATCTTCTTGCTGTCGCCGCTTTCCTGGTTGAAGTCGTTGGACGGGAAACCCATCACGACCAGACCCTGCGCCGCGTACTTGGCGTGCAGTGCTTCCAGCCCTTCGTACTGCGGCGTGAACCCGCAGTAGCTGGCGGTGTTGACCACCAGCAGCACCTTGCCCGCGTACTGGCACAGGCTCTGCGGCTTTTCGTCCTGCAGGCGCGGGAAACTCTGGTTCAGCAGCGCGGGGCAGGCCGCGGTTGAAGCTGCCGTTGCGGTCGCGGCTGCGGCCGCAACGGCTGCGGTCTGAGCATGCAGCGGGGTGTGCAAGGCGCTGGTGAACAGGGCCAAAGTCAAGAGCGGTGACGAAAGCGGATACAGCTTCATGCGGATGTCCAGGTCGGGTTCAGGGTATCGCGATGTTGACAGACAGGCTTTCCCGAATCGCGTCCAGGGTCATCCGCGTGGGCGTGTCCAAGTCGGGCCGCACCCAGGCGGCATCGGGGTAGCGGTCGTGCACAAAAAAGGCGCTGCGCGTGATGCCGCAGGCAATGCCAGCGGCCCGGGCGGCCTGCAGGCCGTTGGGCGTGTCCTCCAGCGCAAAAGCCTCATCGGCGTCGACAGCCAGGCCCTGCAGCGCACGCAGGTAGACCTGCGGGTCGGGCTTGAGCTGCGGCGCGGCATCGGCGCACACCACGCTGGCAAAACGGTCGCGCCATGCAGGGCCGAAGAAGCTGGTGAACAACGCCACCACATTGCTGGCCGACGTGGTGGTGGCGATGGCCATGCGCAGGCCGGCGGCATCGGCCTCGTCCATCAGCCGCAGCACGCCGGGGCGCGGGTGGATGGCGTGTTGCGCCACCAGGGCCGCGTAGATCGCGTTCTTGCGCAGGTGCAGTTCACGCGCCAGCGCCACGCGTTCGGGCAGGCCGGCTGGCGCATCGGCGCGCTGCGCCATGTCGTGCAGCAGGCGCTCGCGCCCGCCCGTCACCCGAAGCAGCGGACCGTAGTCATCGACGCTCCAGCGCCACGGCAGGTCCATCGCTTCGAAGGCCAGGTTGAAGGCCACCAGGTGGCCGTCACGCTCGGTCTCGGCGATGGTGCCGTCGACGTCCCAGATCAGGGCTTTGAGCGCTTTCACCCCCTGCGTCTCATCGCCCGGGCTGCAGCAGGCAGCGCTCGGCCTGCGTGGAATTCGACGCCATCAGAGCGCCCCCAAGGCACGCTGACGCCGTTCCATCATCCGCCAGATGAAGGGCGTGAAGATCAGTTGCATCGCCAGTTCCATCTTGCCGCCCGGCACCACCACGGTGTTGGCACGCGACATGAAGCTGCCGTTGACCATGTTCAACAAGTAAGGGAAGTCGATGCCCTTGGGCTTGGCGAAACGGATGACCACCATGCTCTCGTCAGGCGCCGGGATGTCGCGCGCGATGAAGGGGTTGCTGGTGTCCACCATCGGCACGCGCTGGAAGTTCACATGCGTGTGCTCGAACTGCGGGCAGATGTAGTGCACGTAGTCGGGCATGCGGCGCAGGATGGTGTCGGTGACGGCCTCGGTGCTGTAGCCGCGCTTGCTCTTGTCGCGCCACAGTTTCTGGATCCATTCCAGGTTGATGACCGGCACCACGCCGATCAGCAAATCGGGGTGGCGCGCGATGTTCACCTCGGGCGTCTTCACCGCGCCGTGCAGGCCTTCGTAAAACAGCATCTCGGTGCCGGCTGGCACGTCTTCCCAGGGCGTGAAGGTGCCGGGTTCCTGCTGGTAGGGCGCGGCCTCTTCGGCGTCGTGCAGGTATTTGCGGCGCTTGCCGGTGCCGGTTTCGCTGTAGCTGTGGAAGAGCTGTTCCAGTTCAGCAAACAAGTTGTTCTCAGGCCCGAAATGGCTGAAGTTGGTGTTGCCGGCCTTCTCGGCAGCGGCCTGCCGAACCTTCATTTCCTTGCGGTCGTAGCGGTGAAAACTGTCGCCTTCGATGACGGCAGCCTTGACGTTTTCACGGCGGAAGATGTTCTCGAAGGTGCGCGTCACCGAGGTGGTGCCGGCGCCTGAAGAACCGGTGATGGCGACGATCGGGTGGCGTTGTGACATGGGAAATCTCGCTCTAGTCTCGGAACAGGCTGCGCTCGGCGAACAGCGGGCTTGCTGTGTCGCGTGTGGGGGTGTCGCGGTGGTAGCGCTCGATGCGCTCCACCTCGTTCTTGCTGCCGAAAACCAGGCCGATACGCTGGTGCAGTGACGTGGGTTGCACGCCCAGCACGGCCTGCCGGCCAGTGCTGGCGCGGCCACCGGCCTGCTCCATCAACATGCCCACGGGGTTGGCTTCGTACAGCAGCCGCAAGCGGCCCGACTTGGTCGGATCTTTGCTGTCGCGCGGGTACAGGAAGACGCCGCCGCGCATCAGGATGCGGTGGGCTTCGGCCACCAGGCTGGCGATCCAGCGCATGTTGAAGTCCTTGCCCCGCGGGCCTGGCTTGCCGGCCAGGCATTCGTCCACATAGCGCTTCACCGGCTCTTCCCAGAATCGGCTGTTGCTGCTGTTGATGGCGAATTCCTGGGTGTCGGCCGGCACCGTGATCTGGGGGTGCGTCAGCTTGAATTCGCCCAGATTGGGGTCCAGCGTGAAACCGACCACACCGTCGCCCACGGTCAGCACCAGCATGGTGGTCGGGCCGTAGATGGCGTAACCCGCCGCGACCTGTTGTGTGCCGGGCTGCAGGAAGTCGGCTTCGGTCACATCGCGGCCGGGTTGGGCTTCGTGGTCGGGCAAGCGCAGGATGGAAAAGATGCTGCCCACACTGACGTTCACGTCGATGTTGCTGCTGCCGTCCAACGGGTCGAAGACCAGCAGGTATTTGCCGCGGGGAAATCCCTGCGGGATTTGGCGCACGACGTCCATTTCTTCACTGGCGTGACCGGCCAGGTTGCCGCTCCATTCGGTGGTGCGGATGAAGAATTCGTTGCTGACCACATCCAGCAGTATTTGTACTTCGCCTTGCACATTGGTGTCACCGCCCGGATTGGCGACGGCGATGTCACGCGTGCTGGGGTCGCCCAGTGCGCCGAAAGCCACGCTGCGCGCGATGGCCTTGCAGGCGATGGAAACGTCCAGGATCAGCGCGTTCAATTCACCGCTGGCGCCAGGGAAACGGCGGCGCTGTTCGATGAGGTATTGCGTCAGCGTGCGGCGGTTGGAAAGTGGCATGTCGGGCGATCAGAGATTCAGGAATTCAAGGCGCTAGAAACACGCGGCTGGCCAGCAGGTCTTGCGGTGCCAGGGTGCACAAATCGGTCTCGGTCAACACACGGTCGGCGTCGGCAAACAAACGACTGGCCTGGCGCAAGCGGGCGCGGTCCAACGCGTTGCGCACGCTGCGGGCGTTGGCGAAATGGGGTTGCGCGATGCGGCGCGCCAGATAGCGGTCGAACACCTCGCGCGTGCCGTCGCCGAAGCGGTAATTCATGCTGTTCAACATGCGGTCGCCGATTTGCAGCAATTCGGTTGGCGCGTAATCGGGGAAATCGATGTGGTGGGCAATGCGGCTGCTCATGCCCGGGTTGCTTTGAAAGAAGGTGTCCATGCGGCCTTTGTAGCCGGCCAGGATCACCACCAGGTCGTCGCGCTGGTTCTCCATCACCTGCAACAAGATCTCGATGGCCTCCTGTCCGTAATCGCGCTCGTTCTCGGGGCGGTACAGGTAGTACGACTCGTCGATGAAAAGCACACCGCCCATCGCCTTTTTCAGCACTTCCTTGGTCTTGGGCGCGGTGTGGCCGATGTACTGGCCAACGAGGTCGTCGCGCGTCACCGCAACCAAGTGCCCTTTGCGCGAATAACCCAGGCGGCGCAGGATCTGCGCCATGCGCATCGCCACCGTGGTCTTGCCGGTGCCGGGGTTGCCGGTGAAGCACATGTGCAGGCTGGGGCTGCCCTGGCCAGGCAGCCCAAGGTTGACGCGCAGCTTGTCCACCACCAGCAGCGCCGCGATGTCGCGGATGCGCTGCTTCACGGGCGCCAGCCCGACCAGGTCGAGATCCAATTCGTCGATGACGGCCATCACCTGGCTTTGCGCCAGCACCTCGTTGACGGTGCGGGCCGGCAGCGTCGTCGGAGCCGGCGACGCCACATCGGCAGCTGCTGCGGGCGAGGCAGTGGCTACAGACGGCGTCGAGCCCGGGATGGCGTAAAGCGGGTGGTTCACGACAGTCAGCCGGTGTAGCGCTCGGCTTCGGGCTTGTCGGTGGCGTAGCTGTGCACGGTGTAATGCATCGTGCGGCCGTCACCCTCTTGCCGCGTCAAGCCGAAGCCAGGCTCTTTCGATGGCCGGTTGACGATGAAGCTCATCGCGATGGTCTCGACGCCGCGCGTCGAATCGAAAGCCATCAGGCGGATGTAATGCTGCGGAAACGTCTTGCGGCAGTTATTCAGTTCCAGCAGCACGCCGGCGGCGTCTTTCAGGTCGAACATCGGCATGCCGAACATTTCCCAGTACGTGTTGCGCGGATGGGGGTCGTCGGTGTATTCGACGCTCCAGGCGTAACCCTTGTTCAGGCCGTAGTCGATTTGCATCGCAATCTCGGCGTCGGTCAATTCGGGCAGGAAACTGAATTGGCCTTGCGTGATGCGGCCGGTGGGGTTGGTCATCATGGCTGGGCTCCAAATCTGAGTTAGGCGACTGAAGGTTGGACCGCGTAGTCCGAAGAATCGGTCGACGCGTAGTTGAAGCTGATCTCACCCCAGGTATCCAACGCCTGTTTCAGCGGGGTGCAGAACTGCGCCGCCTTGCGCAAGATCTCAGGGCCTTCGTACTTGATGTCGCGGCCTTCGTTGCGCGCCTTGACCATGCATTCCAAAGCCACGCGGTTGGCCACCGCGCCGGCCTGGATCCCGGCCGGGTGGCCGATGGTGCCGCCGCCAAACTGCAGCACCACGTCGTCGCCGAAGAGATCGATCAGCTGGTGCATCTGGCCGGCATGGATGCCGCCCGAAGCCACGGGCATGACCTTCTTCATGTCGGCCCAGTCCTGGTCGAAGAACAGACCGCGCGGCAGGTCTTGCTGGGTGTAGCTGTCGCGGCAAACGTTGTAGTAGCCCTGCACGGTCAGCGGGTCGCCTTCCAGCTTGCCCACGGCCGTGCCGGTGTGCAGGTGGTCGCAGCCGGCCAGACGCAGCCATTTGGCGATGACACGGAAGCTCACGCCGTGGTTCTTCTGCCGCGTGTAGGTGCCGTGGCCGGCGCGGTGCATGTGCAGCAGCATGTCGTTCTTGCGCGCCCACACCGCCATGCTCTGGATGGCCGTCCAGCCGATCACCAGGTCGACCATCACGATCACGCTGCCCAGGCTCTTGGCGAACTCGGCGCGTTCGTACATCGCCTCCATCGTGCCGGCGGTAATGTTGAGGTAGCTGCCTTTGACCTCGCCGGTGGCCGCGCTGGCCTTGTTCACTGCGTCCATCACGTACAGGAAGCGGTCACGCCAGTGCATGAACGGCTGCGAGTTGATGTTCTCGTCGTCCTTCATGAAGTCCAGGCCGCCCTTCAGGCCTTCATAAACCACGCGGCCGTAGTTGCGGCCCGACAAACCCAGCTTCGGCTTGGTGGTGGCGCCCAGCAGCGGGCGGCCGAACTTGTCCAGGCGTTCACGCTCGACCACCAGGCCCGTCGGCGGGCCCTGGAAGGTCTTGACGTAGGCCACCGGGATGCGGATGTCTTCCAGCCGCGCGGCCTTCAGCGGTTTGAAAGAGAAGACGTTGCCGATCAGGCTGGCCGTCATGTTGCTGATCGAGCCTTCCTCGAACAGGATCAGGTCGTAGGCCACCCAGGCGAAGAATTCGCCGGGCCGGCCAGGCACGGCTTCCACCTTGTAGGCCTTGGCGCGGTAGGTGTCGCAAGCCGTCAGGCGGTCGGTCCACACCACAGTCCAGGTGGCGGTGCTGGACTCACCCGCCACCGCGGCGGCGGCCTCCACCGGGTCCACACCCTCTTGCGGCGTGATGCGGAACAGGCAGATGGTGTCGGTGGCCGTGGGCACGTAATCGGGCTGCCAGTAGCCCATCTGGCGGTACTTCAGCACCCCGGCCGAATAGCGCTTCTTGCTGTCGGCGGTGATGTCGGTGGCGCCGGTGATCAAGGCGGCTTCGGCGGGGTGGTTCATCGGCTGGTCCTTCATCGGGATGGGCTGTGGCTCGGGGCCGAGCCCAATGTAGGCATCCTGTTGATTCAGGAAAAGTCAGGATTTCTTTCTTTTCACATCAGGTAAAACTGATGAATGAACATCACCTTTCGACAACTTCGCGTTTTCGCTGAGGTCGCGCAGCACGGCAGCATGGCCCGTGCCGCCGAGTCTTTGCACCTCACGCCACCGGCGGTGAGCATGCAGATCAAGGAAATCGAAACCCAGGTCGGCTTGCCGCTGTTCGACCGCCAGGGCCGCGCGGTAGCGCTGTCCACGGCGGGCGAATATTTCCTGGTCCACGCCAAGAACTTGCTGGCTGCCCTGAAAGAAGCCGACGACGCGATGGCGCGCTTGAAGCGCATTGAACACGGGCTGTTGACCATCGCCATGGTCAGCACCGCCAAGTACTTCGTGCCCCACCTGATGGCGCGCTTCCACGCAGACCACCCCGGCGTGGAAGTGAGGCTGCGCGTGGTGGGCAACCGCGAACAGTTGGTTGCGCTGATGCAAGCCGGCGAGGCCGACCTGTCCATCATGGGCCGGCCCCCGCGTGAACTGGCCACGCGGGCCGAATCTTTCGCGGCCCACCCGCTGGTCTTCATCGCGCCGGCGGACCACCCGCTGACGAAACGCGGCGACCTTCAGGTGGCGCAGCTAGCGCCTTTTGGATTCATCGCCCGCGAGCACGGCTCGGGCACGCGCAATGCGATGGAGACCTTCTTCACCGAGCACCGGCACACGCAGCGCATCGCGATGGAAATGTCCAGCAACGAGACCATCAAACAGGCCGTGATCGCCGGCCTGGGCTTGAGCTTTCTGTCCATGCACACGATCGGCCTGGAACTGCGCAGCGGCCTGCTGGAGGTGCTGGACATCGAAGGCGCACCGGTGATGCGCACCTGGAACGTGGTGCACCTGGGCGGCAAGGTGCTGTCGCCCGCGGCCGAGGCCTTTCGCTACTACGTGATCGAAGAAGGCTCGGCGTTTTTGCAGGCCCACGATGGGCCGCTGCTGCGGCCCGTCTCTTGACGTTCATGGGCCGCTCAACATCCGCCCCCCGTTCGCGGGGGATCCCCTGAACCCGGCTGCGATTGCGCCCCATCATTTGGACAGGGGCGCGCGCCCCCAAAACTCACTTTGCCGGAGCCCCCATGAAACGACTGTTCCTGCTTAGCGCAGCCTTGATGGGCGCCGCCTTGTCAGCAGCGCCCACCGCTGCCCGTGCCATCACGTTGGCCAGTGCCTACACGCCGCTGGGCGGCACCCAGTGGCAAGTCGATCTGACGCTGACGGCCGATGCCTTGATGCCGGGCATCAGCGAATTCACGGTGTATTTCGCGCTGGGGCTGGATGCGAATCTGGTGGCCACGGCGACACCCGCCACCTGGTCGGCCTTCGTGGCCCAGCCCGATGCCGGCCTGCCCGCCGATGGTCTGGTGGACTACCTGACCAACGTCGGCACACCGGCGCTGGCGCCGGGCCTGTCGCAGGGCGGCTACCACGTCACCTTCAACCACCTGGGCAGCGGCGCTCCGGGCGCGCTGCGCTACGAAATCATCGATCCCGACACTTTTGCCGTGTTGGCCACAGGGCAGAGCGTGGTGTCGATGGTGCCCGAGCCCGCCAGCGCGGCTTTGGCGCTGGCCGGCGTGGCCATCCTGGCAGCGGCGCTGCGCCGTCGCGCCCCCACCCGTGTTTGATCGGACGACCATGACCATCAACCTTTGCACACGGGCCTTGAGCCTGGCCATCGCCGCCACGCTGGCGGGCTGCGGCGGCGGCGAGGGAACCTCTGAGGTGTCTTCTCCGGCATCCGCAGAAACTCGATCCACGGCCCTGCGCGCCAACGGCGGCGAGCGCCTGCCGACCGTCGCGGCCACCGCCAGCGTCGTGGCGCTGCAAAAAATCAGCGAGACGCGCGTCAACCGCACCACCTACGACTACCGATACCAGATCACGGTGCAAAACGGCGCGGTGGCGCAGACCGGCGTGGTGGCCACACTAGCAGCCGTGGGCGCCGGGGCCAGCATCGTCGATGGCAGCGCGGTGGTCGGCAACCTGGCCATCAATGCCAGCGCCACACCCAGCGACACCATCACCATCCGGCAAGACCGCAGCTTGGCCTTCGAGCCCGCGGCGCTGGTCTGGACGGTGGCCGGTACGCCGGTGGCCACGATCGTGTTCGACCCCGCGCGCTGTCAGCCGCAAGCCGGCGCGCCCTATGGCCAGACGGTGGGCATAGCCGGCACCAACATGATGGTCACGTCGGCCGACATCAAAGCCTCGGCCGCTGGCTGCAAGGTGCTGGCCGGTGGTGGCACCGCCATCGACGCCACCATCGCCGTGCAGGCGGTGCTGGGCGTGGCCGAGCCCTTTGCCTCGGGCCTGGGTGGCGGCAGCGTCATCACTTACTACGACGCTGGCAGCAAGCAGGTCCACACCTATGACGGCTTCTCGGCCGCACCCGCCGTCACCGGTGGCGTGGCCGACATCTACCGCGCCGTGGCGCAAGACGTGACCACCACGCCGCCCTACAACGTCTGCAAGACGGGCCTCACGGCCGGCGCCAGCATTTCATCGCAGCAGGGCAACACCAACATCTCCGGCCGCGCCGTGGCCGTGCCGGGCACCTTGAAAGTGCTGGACCTGGTCTACCGCGCCTACGGCCGCACGCCCTGGAACCAGCTATGGGGCGACGCCATCGATCTGGCCAATGCCGGCTTCCCGATGACGCCCTACATGTACAGCACGCTGTACGCCACGACGGCCGAATACGACGACGACGGCAACCTGATTTCGGCCGGCAGCGGCGTGCCGGCCTGGGTCAACTCGGCCGGCACGGTGAAGGGCGCGGCGCGCTGCAAATACCCCGACATCAACGCCCGCTACTGCGACGCCACCGACGCCACGAAACAGAAGCCGCTGGCCGTGGGCACGCTGATCCACAACACCGAACTCGCCGCCACCATGGCGCGCGTGCGCGACGGCGGCGCGGCGGCCTTCTACGACCCCAGTGGCCCGATCGCCCAGGCCCTGGTGAGCAAGATCACCACCGGCCAGTTGCCCTGCAAGTCCATCTTGCCGACGGCCGGCACCGTGGTCAGCCCATCGGTGGCCACCACCATCGCGGCCATACCCAGCCTGATGGCCACCACCGACTTCGCCAACTACCAGGCCGTGGAGCGCACGCCCCTGGTCGGCACGCGCTTCGGATTGACGATCTACACCCAGCCCGCGCCGTCTTTCGGCGGCGTGGTTACGCTCTACAACCTGGGCCTGTTGGAACGCAAAGGCTTGCTCGCGGCGGCACCCGCGTTCAACGGCCTGCCCTTTGTGCACCTGGCCACTGAAGGCAGCCGACTGGCCAATGCCGACCGCCGCAACATCGTCGGCGACCCGGCCTGGTCCAACGTGAATGAGCGGGTGACGGCGCTGCTTTCCACGCCTTACCTGAACGCCCGCGCCGGGCTCATCACCAACACGGCGCTGGCCACCGTGCCCAGCGGCGGCGTGGCCGACGGCATTCCGCCGTTTGTGGCTGCCAGTCCCTCGGGCACGGGCGTGATCGATGGTAGCCCCGGGCCCGACACCCGCAAGCGCGTCACAGCGTGGAGCGGCAAGTCGAACGCCAAACGGGGAGCAACGGAAACGGCGGCGGCGCTGGCCGCAGCCAAGCAGGCGGAAGACTGGAACACCACCAGCAACGTGGCCGTGGTGGATGGTTACGGCAATGCGCTGGCCATGACCACCACCATCAACACGCATTGGGGCGCGCACATCGAAGCCGCTGGCATCCTGCTGAACAACGCGATGTCGAACTTCTCGGCGAGCACGCCAGGGCTGGACGTGAATGGCTACGCCGCGCTGAAGCGCCCGCGCAGTTCGATCTCGCCGGCCATCGCCTTCGACAGCACGGGCCGCATGCGGCTGGTGTGGGGCTCGGCCGGCGGCGGGCCGATTCCCGACTACATCACCAAGACTTTCCTCGGCTACGCGGCATACGGCATGGACTTGCAAGCGGCCATCAATGCCGACAACTGGACCGGCCAGAACGGCATTGCCGAACTGGAGGCCGGCAAGCCCATCGCCAGCACCGTGGGGTCCATGATTTCAACCTACGGCAACACCAGCGCGAACGTGGCGGCCACCGGCCTGACCAGCGGCTTGAGTGGCATCGCCGTGGAATACGACATCAACGGCCTGCCCGTTTACCGAGGCGCTGCCGACAACCGGCGCAACGGGGCGGCGAACGGCTATTGAAGGCGGTTGAGGGCACTTGAGGGGCGACCCAGGTCGCCCCTCAACCGTTGCCGGGCTTGGCCTTGGCAGGCGCTGCACCTTTGGCCTTGACTGCCTTCGCCGCAGGCGCAGCGCTCAGCAGCCCGTCCAGGTTCTTGGTGATCTCGGCTTCGATGGTCTTGCTGAAAGCGCCCAGCAAAAATCCCAGCTTGGCCTGCAGGTCGAAGTGATCAGCGGCCACGATGAGCGTGCCGCTGACGCCGCTGCGCGTGAACTCCACGGTGTCGCTGGTGACCCCTTCGATGACGCTGCAGTCCATGCCGAAATCGGTCTCGACCTGTTCGGCCCAGGCCCAGGCGATCTTGCGCGCCTTGGCCAGGCCCAGGGCGTGGTCGCGGTGGATGTGGATGTCGGCCATGGCGGGTGTCTCCAGTGTCAGTTTTGTGAAGCCAGTCGCGCACGGCGCTGGCCTTTGGGCAAGGCGGCCAGGGCTTGCACCTCGGCGTAGAAACGCGTGAAGTCGCTGCCCTGGCGTTCGAACAGGCGCTCGAATTCGGGCACCAGTTCGTTGTAGGCGGCCAGCACGCCGAAGCTGGCATTGTTGGCCTTGGCGAACCATTCGTCGTAGCCGGCGTAACCCTGCCAGCGCCCGGCTTTCAATACCGCGTAGTCAACGCGCAATGCAGCCATCACGGCGGCCTTGCGCTCGCGTTGCGTGGCTTCATCTGTTGACGTAATCGAGGCCGCCTGGGCCCCGTAAACCTGCTGCAGCAAGCCCCGATAGCGCAAGGTCAGCGCACGAAAGTCTTCGCGGCGGGCTTCGACCATCGCGTAGGCCGCACGCGCTTCGGGGCTGGCGTGCAAGTCCAGCCAGCGCCGGCTGCCGATGCGTTCCACCGCCACCGCAAAGCTTTCGTTGAAGGTGGTGTCGTCGGCCGCGTAGGCCACCTGGTGCGTCAGTTCGTGAAAGATCAGTTGCGCCAAGGCGCCTTCGGGCCCGTTGATGAAGGTGTTGAGCAGCGGGTCACCGCCCACCCAATTGCTCCAGCCCAGCGTGCTGTAGGCCGGCACGCCGTATTCGCTGGTCTCCCAGCCTTCAGCCCGCAGTTGTGCCGCCAGCGCGTCGGCATCTTCGCGCTTGAAGTAACCGCGATAACCCACGCAACCCATCACCGGAAAGCACCAGGTCTTCAGCGTCAGCGACAAGGCCGGCGCGGCCACCACGTTCCACACCACGGCGTCGCGCTGCAGGTCGGCGTAACGGCGGTAGCTGTTGTTGTCGGGCAGCTTCAATTCGGTGACAGCGAAGTCGCGCAGGCGCTGGCTGAGCAGCAGGCGCTCACGCAGCGCGGGCGCAGTGGTGGGGTCGGCCACCACATCGGCCACCGGACGCGCGCGTTGCAGCAGCTCCAGGTGACCGCCGACCGCCTGCGCGTAATAGCCCAAAGCGCCCACCGTGCTGCAGCCGCTGGTCAGGCACACGGCTGCACCGGCCAGCAACACGCTGCCCAGCAGACCACCGCCGATGGCAGCCGCCATCAGCCCCAACGCCCAGCGGCGGCGGGCCACCGCTTCAAGCCGCCTGCACCTCGACCAGGCAGTCGTAGAACGTGGGCGCACGGCCCATGTCCGTCAGGCGCTGGTGGGTCAACTCGTTGACGTTGGTGCCGGCCAGGCCGAACTTGCGCCACCACAAACCCAGGCCGACGACCATGCCAGTGCGGGCTCGGTCCGTCACGTGCGCCTTGCAGTGGTAGCTGCCTCGGTCGTTGAAGACGCGCACCACGGCACCGTCGGCGATGCCGCGCGCGGCAGCGTCTTGCGGGTGCACTTCCAGCAGCGGTTCACCCTCGCTGGCGCGCAGGCTGGCGACGTTGACGAAGGTGCTGTTCAGGAAGTTGCGGGCCGGCGGCGAGATCATCGCCAACGGGTAGCGTGCCGCCAGTTCGGGGCTGGATTGAGCGCTCTCGTAATTGGGCACGTGGTCGGCCACGCCCAAGCCCGGCGGGTCGGCCAGCGCCTTGCCGTTGGGGGTGTGGAAACCGCCGTCGGCGAAAGGCGCATCGGCGATGTTCAGCTTGGCCCAGCCCCGGTTTTCCAGTTCGGCCGCATCGACCTGGACGCTGTCGAAAGCACCGCGCGCCATGGTCTCGTCGCTGTCGCTGAAACACGCGTCGCCGTAGCCCATGCGCGTAGCTAGCGCGCGAAAGATCTCGGCGTTCGAGCGGGCCTGCCCCACCGGCGCCACCGCCGGCTTGTTCAGCATGGCGTAGGTGTGGCCGTAGGTCGTGTGGGCGTCCCAGTGTTCCAGCTGCGTGGTCGCCGGGAGCACGTAGTCGGCATGGTCGGCGGTGTCGGTCAGGAAGTGCTCCAGCACCACGGTGAAAAGGTCGTCACGCGCAAAGCCGGCGGCCACTTTGCGGCTCTCGGGCGCCACCGCAACGGGGTTGCTGTTGTAGACGACGACGGCCTCGATCTTCGGGCCGAAAGCGGGCGATGCAGCGCGCAGCAAATCGTCGCCGATGGTGACCATGTTGATGGTGCGCGGCGTGCGCTGCTTGCCATCACGGTCCAGCAGCAGATCAGGCCGCTCCAGCCAGGCACCGCGAACCGCCGGCTTGAACCAGTGCGAGGCCGACAACAACAGCCCGCCCGCGCGGTGGCGCCACGCGCCCACCAGGCAGGGCAGCAGGGCGATCAAGCGCACCGCGCTGCCGCCGCCGTGCACGCGCTGCATGCCGTAATTCAAACGTATCGCGGCCGGCTTCGTATTGCCATAGTCGCGCGCCAGTTCACGCACTTCATCGGCTGTGATGCCGCACACCGCCGCCGCGCGCTCCGCCGGCCATTGCAGGGCGCGCTCGCGCAGCGCCGCCCAGCCGTCGACATGGCGCGCCAGGTAGTCGTGGTCCAGGCTGTCGTGGGCGATCAGTTCGTTCATCACGCCCAGCGCCAGCGCGCCGTCGGTGCCCGGCAGCAGCGCGATGTGCTGGTGGCATTTGTCGGCGGTGTCGGTGCGGCGCGGGTCGATGCAGATCAGCTTCGCGCCCTGGCGTTTGGCCTGCTGCGCAAAGGTCCAGAAATGCACGCTGCTGGTGATCGGGTTGCTGCCCCAGATCAGGATCAATTGGCTCTCGGCGAAATGCTCGACATGCATGCCCAGCTTGCCGCCATAAGTGGCCACCAGGGCGTCGCCGCCTGCGTTCGCGCAGATGGTGCGGTCGAGCAAACTGGCGCCCAGCTTGTGGAAGAAGCGGGCCGCCATCCCCTCGCCCTGCACCAGACCCATGGTGCCGGCGAAGCTGTAAGGCAGCACGGCTTCGGGGTGGCGGTCGGCGATGGCTTTCAGCTTGGCAGCAATATCGTCCAGCGCTTCGTCCCAACTTACGGGTTCGAAGCGGCCTTCGCCTTTCTTGCCGATGCGCTTCAGCGGCGTCAGCACCCGTTCGGGGCTGTAGGTGCGCTCGGCGTAGCGGCTGACCTTGGTGCACAGCGCGCCGTGCGTGGGCGGGTGCTCGGGGTCGCCCTGCACGCGGGTGACGCGGCCGTCTTCAACGGTGATGCGCAGGGCGCAGGTGTCGGGGCAGTCGTGCGGGCAGGCGCCGCGCACGACGTGGCTGGGGGCTATCGCGATGCTCATCCACGCAATGTGCCACAGGCCTGCGGGCCCCGGCCAGCGCGGCTAAGATGGTTCGACACACCCTGCCGGAGCGCCCCATGCAGCTGATCGAACCCATCCTGGCCGACGTGGCCGCCATCCAGGCCCTGCGCCGCGACATCCACGCCCACCCGGAGCTTTGCTTCCAGGAAGAGCGCACCGCCGACGTGATCGCCAAGGCGCTGACCGACTGGGGCATCCCCATCCACCGCGGCCTGGGCAAGACTGGTGTGGTCGGCATCATCAAGAACGGCAGTAGCAGCCGTGCCTTGGGCCTGCGCGCCGACATCGACGCCCTGCCGATGACCGAGCACAACACCTTCGCGCATGCGAGCAAGCACCCGGGCAAGATGCACGCCTGCGGCCACGACGGCCACACCGCCATGCTGCTGGCCGCCGCCAAGCACCTGGCGAAACACCGCAACTTCGACGGCACCGTCTACCTGATCTTTCAGCCCGCCGAAGAAGGTGGCGGCGGGGCCAAAGTGATGATCGAGGACGGCATCTTCGACAAGTTCCCGATGGAAGCCGTTTTCGGCGTGCACAACTGGCCCGGCATGCCGGTTGGAAGTTTCGGCGTGAACCCGGGCGCGATGATGGCTTCGGGCAACCGCTTCTCGGTGACCATCCACGGCAAGGGCAGCCACGCCGCCCTGCCCCACCTGGGCGTAGACCCGGTGCCCATCGCCGCGCAGTTGATCAACGGCTTCCAGACGATCATCACGCGCAACCGCCGGCCGCTGGAGCCGGGCGTCATCTCGGTGACCATGTTGCAAGCCGGCGAGGCGCTGAACGTGGTGCCCGACACCTGCACGCTGAGCGGCACCGTGCGCACCTTCAGCTACGAGCTGCT
>JBBQAI010000199.1:0-4280 GCA_038316205.1 Burkholderiales bacterium | reverse complement strand
CCACCGCCTTGCCCAGTGAATTGCCCAGCAGCACGATGCTGCGCACCACGGCGGCTTCGTTGCTGCCCAGGTCGAGGCGGGCGACGAAGGAGCGGTCGATCTTCAAGCAGTCGATGGGCAGCGTCGACAGGTGGCTGAGACTGGAATAGCCGGTGCCGAAATCGTCGATGGCCAGCGCCACACCCAGGCGCTGCAGTTCGCCCAGCACGGGCAGCGCACCTTCCAGGCGCGACATCAGGATGTCTTCGGTCAGCTCAAGGCACAGGTGGTGGGGCTGCAGACCGCTTTCGACGATGGCGCGCGTGACGCGGGCCACGAAGGCGGCATGCGCGATGTCGTGGCCCGAGACGTTGACGTTCATTGTCAAGTGGGCGTATTCGGGGCTGAGCCCATGCCACTCGCTCAACTGCCGGCAGGCGCAGTGCATGACGAAGTCGGTCAAGCGCAGCATCAGGCCGGCTTCTTCGGCGATGGGCAGGAAAGACGCCGGGCTGAGCGCGCCGTCGGTCGGGTGCTGCCAACGCACCAGGGCCTCGAAGCCGGCCACGCGGCCACTGGCCAGTTCGCAGACCGGCTGGTAGGCCACCGTCAGGCGGCCTTCGTCGATAGCCCGGCGTAAATCACCTTCCAGGCGCAAGCGGTTGGCCACTTCCGTGTGCAGGCTGGCGTCGAACAAGGCGTAGCGCGCCTTGCCAGCGCCCTTGGCCTTGTACATGGCGGTGTCGGCGTCGCGCAGCACGTCTTCGGGGCTGGTGTAGCCCAGGGCGCTGAAGGTGATGCCGATGCTGGCGCTGGTCATCAGCTCGGTGTCGGCCACCAAGAAGGGCCTGCGCAGCGCGTCCATCAGCCGGTCCGCCAGGTTGACGGCCGAGCGTTCGTGATCCAGCTGCCGCACCAGCACCCCGAACTCGTCGCCGCCCAGGCGGGCCACGATGTCCTGAGGGCGCAAGCATTCGCGGATGCGGTGCGACACCTGGACCAGGAATTCGTCGCCCGCGCTGTGGCCCAGGCTGTCGTTGATGAGCTTGAAGCGGTCGAAGTCCAGGAACATCACCGCGAAGGACTGCGTTGCGTCGGCCACCGCGCCGTCCACCGCCAGGCTCAGCAGCTCGTGAAAGCGGCGCCGGTTGGGCAGGCCGGTCAGCGCGTCGTGGAAGGCGATGTGGTGCAGGCCTGCTTCGGCCTTGCGCCGGGCGGTGATGTCCTGCACTTGCAAGATCAGGCAGGGCGAACTGGCGCCGGGCTCGGAAAAGAAGCTGCAATGAGCGGCCACCCAAACCGCTTCGCCGCTGCTGTGCAGGCAGCGCAATTCCAGCGCGAAGCCTTCGAATTCATGGCCATCGACCAGGCCCAGTTGCAGTTCCAGCGCGGCACGGTCGTCGGCCAGCACGAGGCCCTGGAAGCAGTGCTGCACCAGTTCATCGCCGCTGCGGCCCACCAATGCGCGCAAGGCCGGGTTGGCCTGCAGGATGCGGCCTTCAAAACTGAGCAGCGCCATGCCGATGGACGCATGCGTGAAGGCGCTGTGGAAACGCCGTTCGCTGGCTTCCAGTTCGTGCACGTGGCGCCCGGCCAGTTCGCGTTCGCGGTCGGCGGCTTCGGCACCGGCAGCGCGCACGGCCTCATCGGCTTCCTGCTGGCGGAAGAAGTAGTGCAGGGTGGCCAACATCATGGCCAGCAGCGGCACCATACCCATCAACACGCCCACGCCCGACTGGCGGTAAGTCAGCGTCAGCAAAGCCGCCACCACCGCGCTGCCAGCGTAGACGACGCCGACCCAGCCGAAATGCCCGAACAGGTCGGACCACTGCAGGCGTTGGTTGCGCTTCAGGCGGGGTACGGCCGTCACCAGCAAGGTGTTCAGCACGAAATAGACCATGGCGAAGGCCATGGTGGCCACGATCAACGCGCCGGCGTTAGAGCCCGTGCGGTCCAGCAACAGGTGCAAGAGCGAGCCGGCCGTGTACATGGACAGCGCCGACATGGCCGGGCTGGCGATGCGACTGCTCCAGCGCTTGGACGTGCGGAAGGCGCCAACGCCGGCCTCGGCGGCCGCTGCCAGCGCGGCCGCCTCGGGCCCGTGCACCAGCAGCAGCAGGAAGATGAAGATTTCGCCGGCAGCGAAGGAATTCGTCGAGCGCGGCACCCGCACCGGAAAGATGCCGGCCAGCATCGTCAAGGCCACGCCGATGGCAACCTGCAGCCACGACGCCACACTCAGCCAAGCCAGCGACCACAGCAGCACCGCAACGCCCAGCAGCACCACGCTCCACCAGTAGGCGGTTGCCTTGGCGTTGTAGTCGGGCAGCAGCCCACTGTGCATGGTGCCCCACCAGGATGCTTTCGACTGGCTGGCTGTGTCGCCAGTGGAGGGGGTCATGAGCGGCGCGTTCCTGGACTGATCTTGTGTGTAGGAAGGAAATCGGCAGGTCAGCGCTCGCTCTTGAATGCCCCTTCCGTACCGAAGCGCACGGATGCGCCGCCTGACTCACTCATTCAGCCTGTTCAGCCCCGCCCGCCAAAGATGGCGTTACCCACGCGCACTTGGGTGGCGCCTTCCAGCACGGCGGCTTCCAGGTCGGCGCTCATGCCCATCGACAGCGTGTCCAGCGCCAGTCCGCTGGCGTTCACGGTGGCCATCAGTTCGCGCAGTGCGCGGTGCGGTGCACGCTGAAGTTGCAGCTCGACGGCGGGTTCGGGGATCGCCATCAGGCCCCGCAGGACCACGCGCGGCAGTGCGGCGACGGCCCTGGCCGCGGCCAGCACTTCGGCTGACAGCAAGCCGCTTTTGCTGGCCTCGCCGCTGATGTTCACCTGCAAGCAAACCTGCAGCGGCGGCAGGTCGGCCGGTCTTTGGGCTGACAGGCGCTCTGCGATCTTGACCCGGTCCACGCTGTGCACCCAGTCGAAAGACGCGGCAACGTCGCGTGTCTTGTTGCTTTGCAGCGGGCCGATCAAATGCCATTCCAGCTGGCTGCGCAGATCGGCCAGGACGGTGATCTTGGCCAGCGCCTCTTGCACGTAGTTCTCGCCAAAGTTGCGCTGACCGGCGGCGTGGGCCTCACGCACCGCGTCGGCACTGAAGGTCTTGCTGACGGCCAACAGGTGCACGCTGCCCGGGCTGCGACCACCCGCCTCGCAGGCGGCAGCGATGCGCTGGTGGACAGATTGCAGGTTGCTGGCGATGCTGCCGATAATCATGCAGCGCATTTTGCCGGCGAACCGAAAGCTCCATGGATATCACTCAGCTATTGGCCTTTTCGGTCAAGAACAAGGCCTCGGACCTCCACCTCTCGGCGGGGCTGCCGCCGATGATCCGGGTGCACGGCGACGTGCGGCGCATCAACGTCGAGCCTTTGGACCACAAGATGGTCCACAGCATGGTCTACGACATCATGAACGACAGCCAGCGCAAGCACTACGAAGACACGCTGGAATGCGACTTCTCTTTCGAGATCCAGGGCCTGGCGCGTTTCCGCGTTAACGCGTTCAACCAGAACAGAGGCGCCGGCGCGGTCTTCCGCACCATCCCAAGCAAGATCCTGACGCTGGAACAACTGGGCACGCCCAAGGTTTTTGCCGAACTGGCGCTGAAGCCGCGCGGTCTGGTGCTGTGCACGGGGCCGACAGGTTCGGGCAAGAGCACCACGCTGGCGGCCATGGTCAACCACCTGAACGAAAACGAATACGGCCACGTGCTGACGGTCGAAGACCCGATCGAGTTCGTGCACGAAAGCAAGAAGTGCCTCGTCAACCAGCGGGAAGTGGGGCCGCACACGCTGAGCTTCTCCAACGCCCTGCGCAGCGCGCTGCGCGAAGACCCAGACGCCATCCTGGTGGGTGAAATGCGCGACCTGGAAACTATCCGCCTGGCATTGACGGCAGCCGAAACCGGCCACCTGGTCTTCGGCACCTTGCACACCAGCAGCGCGGCCAAGACCATCGACCGCGTGGTGGACGTCTTTCCCGCCGCCGAGAAGGAAATGGTGCGCGCGATGATGTCCGAATCACTGGTAGCAGTGATCTCGCAAACCTTGTGCAAGCTGAAAGACGGCAGTGGCCGCGTGGCGGCGCATGAAATCATGATCGCCACCAGCGCCATCAAGAACCTGATCCGCGAGAACAAGATCGCGCAGATGTACAGCAGCATCCAGACCGGCCAGAGCCTGGGCATGCAGACGCTGGACCAGAACCTCAGCGACCTAGTGCGCCGTAATCTGATCACGCCGGCCGAGGCGCGCGCCAAGGCCAAGATCCCCGAAAACTTCCCAGGATAGAGC
>JBBQAI010000183.1:0-5567 GCA_038316205.1 Burkholderiales bacterium | reverse complement strand
CCCTGAAAGTTCCTGTGCAGCCGGCCCTCGCGCCTGGCCTCGGCCAGGGAATCTGTCGGCAAGGCGAAGTGATCCATGCCGATGTAGCAATAGTCGCGAGACAGAAAACCGCCGATGGCATCGCCGAGCATCGCCACCCGTTGCGCGGGCGTCGGCAGATCAGCTTCGAGGATGCGCCGCTGCGGTTTGAAGCGTTCGGGCAGGTGGGCGTAGGCGTACAGCGCGATGCGGTCCGGGCGCAAGTCGCCCATCTGCTCGACTGTGCGCGCGAAGCTCTGTGGCGTCTGCTTGGGCAGGCCGTAGATCAGGTCCGCGTTGATGGACGCATACCCCAGCTCTCGAGCACTTCGCATCAGCGCCTGCACCAAGTCGAAGGACTGTTCGCGGTGGACGGCTTTCTGCACGTCAGGGTCAAAGTCCTGCACGCCGAAACTCAAACGATTGAAGCCGAGGTCACGGAAGTGCGCCAGGCGTGCTGGCGTCACTGTGCGGGGGTCGACCTCGATCGAGACCTCGGAGTCTGGCGTCAGTCGGAAGACATCGCCCAGAGAGGCCATCACGCGGGTCAGTTCGTCGTCGGACAAGAAGGTCGGTGAGCCACCGCCAAAGTGCAACTGCGAGACGGGGCGGCCCGTGCCCAGCGACTCGGCAACCAGCCCCAATTCGGTCTCCAACGCGTCCAGATAGTCTGCGGAACGCTCGTGGTGTTTGGTGATGACCTTGTTGCAAGCGCAGTAGTAGCAGACCGACTCGCAGAACGGAATGTGAACGTAGAGTGACAGTGGCGCCTGCTGGCTGTTCTGCCTGATGTCCGAGAAGACCCGCAAGGTGCTGGCGGCGTCGAACGACGATGCAAACCGGTCGGCCGTCGGGTACGACGTGTACCTAGGACCGGGCGTATCGAACTGGCTCAGCAGATTGGCCGTGAGCAACGCCTGTACGGGATGAGAAGGGTGATCAATGGTGGTCATATCCAATGCTGATCCTGGGACGGCGGCAACGACTTGACGCATGTCAAGTGAAGGCCGGCCGCGACGCCGCGAGCCGGCGAGGCGGGGTGGTGCGGAGCTTGAAGGTGGGCGCCTCTCTGCGCGTCGGCTGGCGCGCCATCAGCCTGCCAGCACAGCGCCCTCGCTGTCCACGACGCGGACGGCAACGGGAATCGAAGCGCGCACGCTCTGCGTGACGACACAGAAATCTTCAAACTGCGCGAGCGCCCGGTCGAGTTGCTTCAGCCCGCCGGCCGGGACTTCGAGCCGCATCTCCACCTGGATACCGCCGACGCGCAGCCGCCCCTGTGCGTTGCGCACCAGCTGGGCGCTGGCCGTTGTGTGCAGCGCCATCGGCTCGTTCTTGAACTTTCTCAGTGAAAAAAGCAAGCTTGACGACAAACAGTTGGCTACCGCCAAGACCAGCAGCTTTTCCGCGTCCGGGCCGGCACCCTGACCCAGCGGTGCGGGGGCATCTGTCACGAGCCTGGGCACGCCGGGCAGGGCGAAATCGACCTCGAACCGGTAGCCTGATTGCAGGACAAGTTCGATGGCGCTGGATTCTTCCGTCATGTCATTGCCCTCAGCCGCACTGACCGACGTCGCCACAAGCCGTGCAGAACTCGCAGCCGTCCTTTTGAATCACGGTGGCGTTGCCGCATTCGGGGCAGACCTTGCCCGCCATGACCGGGCTGTGCGGTTCGTCGCCCTTCGACGAAGCGAGCACGCCCATGTCGCGCAGCGGGTAGCCGTCTTCGTTGAGCACGCCGAGCATCGCGTAGCGATGGATGATGAGTCGGGCCATGTAGGCCACGGTTGACGGCCAGGTCTGCTGCCGGCGTTCGCCGTCCGGCAATCCGGGTACGAAGGCCATGAAGTGGCCGAGCGGCTCGGCGTAGTTCAACAACTTGCGCAGTTTCATGCCGATCCAGGCCGGGTCGATCACGCGCATGTCCAGCGACAACAGCCTTGCCAAGCCATCCAGCGCGCGCGGATAGTTGCCTGAAAAGCCCACCGCGCAGGGCCGTGTTTCGGTGGTGCGATCGGCGCCGCCGCCGTGGACGGGCAGGGTCACCTCCTTCAGCGTCAATGTGAACTGTTCCCGCGTGGCCGGGTTGTCGATGTCCACCGCCCAGGCCAGCGTGCCCGACGGGCCGGTGTGCGGCTCGGTGATGCTGAACATGGCGTCCATGACTGGCGTGGGGCCGCTGTAGCCCGCGCCACTCAAGGCCTTCAGCTGCTCGCAGCGCCAGCGGATCACGGCCGCCGTCGCTGCGACCACGCCGGGAAACAGGCGGCGCTCGCCGTGCGGCGGGAACGGCATCTCGAAAGCGCGTTCCTCGGCCACGGTGGCCAGGGCATCGAGCTTGAGCTGCAGCCAGGCCGGATCGCTGGCCCGCAAGTCCATCGACAAGGTCTTGGCCAGCGCGCCCAGACCGCGCGGCTGCTCGGCGCCATTGACCCAGACCTCGAACGGTCGAGCCGGCCCTCCATCGGCAGCTGCCAATTCACCGACGAACAGCGCGAAGTCACCGAAGGGGTGATGCACCATGAAGGTCCAGGCCGGGTTGCCCGAGGGCAGTTCCGGCCGGCCAGGCCAGCGCAGCGACGACAGCACCGGTGCGGGCAAACGGTCGAGCGCCAGGCGGCGGTTGGCACCGTCCACGTGCAGCGGCATGGCAGGGTCGCCGGCGGCCGGCGCAGAAGCACTCAGCACCGAACCCAGCACGCTGTTCGGCCGGTAGGTGGCCAGGCCCTTCAGGCCGGATCGCCAGGCGTCGAGGTACAGGTCCTGGAACTGCGGGTACGGGTATTCCGCCGGCACGTTGACGGTCTTCGAGATAGCCGTGTCGATGCAGGGTGCCACGGCGGCCACCATGGCCTCGTGGGCCTGTGCACTCATCTCAAGCGCCGTGACGAAGGCCGGCGTCAACGCCGCGGTCTCGCCTTTGAGGTGGCGGTACAGGCGCCATGCGTGGTCTTCGACTTGATAGGCCTTGGTGCTGCCGTCGGGCATGCGCTTCTTGCGCGTGTAGGCCCAGCTGAAGGCGGGTTCGATGCCGTTGCTGGCGTTGTCGGCAAAGGCCAGGCTGATGGTGCCGGTGGGTGCGATCGACAGCAGGTGTGAATTGCGCAGGCCGTGTGCGCGAATGCGGTCCCGCAGCGGCTGTGGCAGGCGCGACGCGAAGGTCGTGCCGGTGAGGTACAGGTCCGCGTTGAAGAGCGGGAACGCGCCACGCTCGCAGGCCAGTTCAACGGAAGCCTCGTAGGCCACGTCGCGCATCTCTTCGGCGATGCGTCGCGCCATCGCGCGCGCCGGTTCGGTGTCGTAGCGCAGGTTCAGCATCACCAGCGCGTCGCCCAGGCCGGTGAAGCCCAGGCCGATGCGGCGCTTGCTGCGTGCTTCTTCCTGCTGCTGCGGCAGCGGCCAGACCGTCACGTCGAGCACGTTGTCGAGCATGCGCGTCGCCACGCGGGCCACGTCCGCGAAGGCAGCGGCGTCGAAATGTGCGCTGTCCTCGAAGGGCTCGCGGACGAAGCGCGTCAGGTCGATCGAACCGAGGCAACAACAACCGTAGGGCGGCAGCGGCTGCTCGGCGCAGGGGTTGGTGGCGGCGATGTTCTCGCAGTAGGACAGGTTGTTGTCGCGTTTGATGTGGTCGAGGAACAGCACACCCGGCTCGGCATGGTCGTAGGTGGACCGCATGATCTGGTCCCACAGTTCACGCGCTGGCTGGTGGCTGTAGACCCACAGGCCACCGTCGGCCTGACTGTCCTGGTAGGCGCCTGTTTCCTTTTGGGCGGTGCCCGGTTCCGCACGGTGCACGAGCTTGATGTCGGTGCCGTCCTGAACGGCCTGCATGAAGGCATCCGTCACGCCGACCGACAGGTTGAAGTTCTTCAGGTCACCGCTGTCCTTGGCGCGGATGAACTCCTGGATATCCGGGTGGTCGCAGCGCAGCACGCCCATCTGCGCACCGCGGCGTGCGCCCGCCGATTCGACGGTTTCGCAAGAGCGGTCGAAGACACGCATGTAGCTGACCGGCCCCGAGGCGCTGCTTTGCGTGCTGCCGACCCAGGCGCCGCGCGGCCGGATGCGCGAGAAGTCGTAACCCACGCCGCCGCCGCGCCGCATCGTCTCGGCCGCTTCGGTGAGCGCGGTGTAGATGCCGGGGTGCCCGTCCTCGGTGTGCGAGATCGAATCGCCCACAGGTTGCACGAAGCAGTTGATCAGCGTCGCCGACAGTCCGGTGCCCGCCGCCGACTGGATCCGGCCCGCAGGCACGAAGCCCGCGTGCAGCGCCTGGACAAAACGCAACTCCCAGTGCGCTCGCTGGTCAGGGCTTTCGGCCTGCGCCAGCGCGCGTGCAACGCGCCGGTTCACGGCGTCGATCGATGTCTCTTGCCCCTTGGCGTACTTCTCCAGCAGGACCTCGGTGCTGATGTCCTGCGGCGGGAGGTTGTGCAGTGTCGGGAGGACGGATGGTTCGGTGTGCATGGCGGAGGGTCGATCAGGGAGTTCGGGTCAGGCGTATGCGGGAACTTCGTTTCGAGTCATCAGCTGCGTCATCAGTTCCCGCACGCTGCGGATGTCCTGGCCGAATGGCAACGCGCCGACGCCACGGAAGAACAGGCCCTTCTTGACGTCGCCGCGCAGGGCTGCGGCCAGTTGCTTGTCGATGCAGAACTGTCCCCAACCGGCCAGGCCATCGCGTAACCCACACTGTGCCAGACAGTCGAAGGCAAGTGTGCAGCGCGGCTTCACATGCGCCACGCTCTTCAGCCTGGCCTCGGCCGCCAGATAGTTCTGCAGCCAGGGCGTCAACACTGCGCGCGCAGGCAGGCCGGCCACACTGGTGAACTCGACCATGTCTGCGTCGCGCGCCTGCGCGAGTACACGCTTGAACCCGTCGTGTGCATCGCACTCCAGCGTCACCGCGAAAGGTGTTCCGAGTTGCACCGCCGCCGCGCCCAGGGCCTGCACGCGGGCGATGTCGTCGAAGCGTCGGATTCCGCCCGCGGCGATAAGCGGCACCTTGCCTTCCAGGCCTGCAGCGCGCAGAAATTCGATCGCCTGCGGGATCACGTTCTCGAACTCGAAGCGCGGGTCATTCAGATCGGCAACCTTCGCCGCACCCAGGTGACCACCGGCCAGACGCGGGTGCTCGATCACGATCGCATCCGGCATCCGCTTCTTGCGCTCCCACTTGCGGACAACAAGTTGCACGCCACGGGCATCCGACAGGATGGGGATCAGCAAGGCCGCCGGGTGGTCCTGCGCCAGCTCAGGCAGATCCAGCGGCAGACCGGCGCCGACCACCACCGCGTCAATACCGCATTCGAGTGCCCGGGTCACCGACGGGCCGTACTCGCTGACGGCGCGCATTACGTTGATGGCGAGAAGCCCTTGCCCTGCCGACAAGGCCCTCGCTGCTTCGATTTCACGCGCCAGTGCTTCGAGGTTGGCTTCGTTGATGGCCAGCTTGGCGGCCGCAGTCGCTGCAGCACCCGGGGCCAGCCCCCGGGTGCGCTCCATCAGGTCGGGATGGTGTCGCCGCAGATCGACCGACGAGATCG
>JBBQAI010000187.1:0-5287 GCA_038316205.1 Burkholderiales bacterium | reverse complement strand
GCCGTTGCCGCGGCAGTACGAATTCGGCCGCCTGAACCTGAACTACGTGATGACCAGCAAGCGCAAGCTGCGCGAACTGGTGGACGAAGGCATCGTCACCGGCTGGGACGACCCGCGCATGCCCACCCTGTTCGGCATGCGCCGGCGCGGCTACACGCCGGCCAGCATCCGCGCCATGGCCGACGGCAGCGGCGCATCCAAGACCAACATCTGGCTGGACTACAGCGTGCTGGACGGCTGTTTGCGGGCCGACCTGGAAGGCCAGACGCCGCGCGCCATGGCCGTGCTGGACCCGCTGAAACTGGTGCTGACGAACTGGGCCGAGGTCTACGGCAGTGACGCGCACCTCGAACCCTGCCAGGCACCGGCGCACCCGCATCTGCCCGAACTGGGCCTGCGGCATTTCAGCCTGGGCCGCGAGGTCTGGATCGAACGCGATGACTTTGCCGAAGTGCCGGTCAAAGGCTTCTTCCGCCTGTTCCCGCCGAATGCGCAGCCTGACGGCAGCGTCGTGCCCGGCAACAAGGTTCGCCTGAAATACGGCATGGTCGTCGAATGCACCGGCTGCGAGAAAGATGCTGGCGGCAGCATCACCGCCGTGCTGGCCCGCGTGGTGCCCGACACCAAGAGCGGCACACCCGGCGCTGACGCCGTGAAGGTCAAGGGCACCATCACCTGGGTCGGCGTCAGCGACGCCGTGCCGGCCACTGTGGTTCTCTACGACCGCCTGTTCACCGAAGCCCAACCCGAGGCCGGCAGCCGCGATTTCCGCGAGGTGCTGAACCCGCTGAGCAAGCGCGTGGTGACGGCCTGGCTGGAACCCGCGCTGCACGGCGTGCCAGCTGAGAAAAGCTACCAGTTCGAACGCCACGGCTACTTCATCACCGACCGCAAGGACCACCACCCTGAGGCGCCGGTCTTCAATCGCATCACGACGCTCAGGGATAGCTGGGCGGCGTAGTCCGATGGCTGGGTTCGAAGGCGTAGAGTGAAGGCTCATCGATGACCTCGGGAGCCCGCATGTTCATCCACCACCCCCGTTTTTTCAGCCTCGCGGCCTTGGCGACGTTTGCGTTGTTTGCCGTCGCGCCAGCCCACGCAGCCGGCAAGCTGGAACTGCAGTTCATCGCACCCGACCAGTTCAGCGACATCGGCCGTGGTGGGTACGACCGGGACCGAAACTTGAAGTCGCTGACCGACTACCTGCAGACCCTGGTGGCGCAACTGCCCGACGGCCAGACGCTGAAGCTGGAGGTGCTGGACGTCGACCTGGCCGGCGAGTTGCGTCCGCGCGCCGGGCAAGAGATACGCGTGCTTCGGGGCGCTGCCGACTGGCCTCAGATGTCACTGCACTACACGCTCACGCAAAACGGCGCGACCTTGAAGGCCGGCGACGCGAAACTGAGCGATATGGCGTACATGAACCACCCACGCGGCCGTGATGCTGCCTTGGGCGAACTCGCCTACGACAAGCGCATGCTGCAGGACTGGTTCCGCACGACCATCACGGCACCCTGAGCCCCACATTCCAAACCCCCACGGAGACACCCGCCTTGAACTTCAAGATCGCACGACCCGCAGTTGCCCGAGGGACCCGAGCCGCCCTGGCCGCGATGGCCGCAATTGCCACCGCCTGCATGACGCTGGCCCCTGCCCATGCGGCCGATGACCCGCTGAAGAAGGCCGCCGCCGAAAAAGGCGCTGTCGTCAGCGAATCCGGCCTGATCTTCCTGTCGCTGAAAGACGGCAAGGGTGCCAGCCCGGTCGCCACCGACACCGTCAAGGTCCACTACCGCGGCACCTTCACCGACGGCCGCGAATTCGACAGCAGCTACAAACGCGGTGAACCCACCAGCTTCCCGCTGAACCGCGTCATCAAATGCTGGACCGAAGGCGTGCAGAAGATCAAGGTCGGCGGCAAGGCCAAGCTGACCTGCCCGTCGGCCATCGCCTACGGCGAGAACGGGCGCAGCGAAATCCCGGGCGGTGCCACGCTCGTCTTCGAGATCGAACTGCTGGCGGTCAACGGCAAGTAGGCGGCGACCCTGCAGTCAGGCCTCAGCGGTCGGCCAGCCCGGCCGGCAATGGCCGCGCCGCAGCGTCCTCACCGATGAGAGGATCGAGGTCCATGCGCGACGCCTTCCTGCTCAACCCCGATGTGGTCTTCCTCAACCACGGCTCTTTCGGTGCCTGCCCTCGCGAAGTCTTCGACAACTACCAGCGCTGGCAACTGGCACTGGAGCGCAACCCGGTTGAATTTTTGGGTCGGCTGTCAGGTGGTTTGTTGAACGAAGCGCGCAGCCGACTGGCGGCCTATGTAGGCGCGCGCGGCGCCGACGTGGTCTTCGTGCCGAACGCCACCACTGGCGTCAATGTTGTGGCGCGTTCCCTGGCGCTGCAGCCGGGCGAAGAGGTGCTGACCACCGACCACGAATACGGCGCTTGCGACGCCACCTGGCAGCGCGCCTGCGCAGCCGCCGGTGCCCACTACCGGCGCGTCGAGGTGCCGCTGCCCTTTGAGGCTGACAGCTGGGCCCAGCGCCTGCTGGACGCCATCACGCCACGGACGCGGCTGATCTTCGCCAGCCACATCAGCAGCACCACGGCGCTGATCTTCCCGGTAGCGCAACTGTGTTCGGCGGCGCGCCAGAACGGTGTGCTGACACTGATCGACGGCGCCCACGCGCCGGGCCACATCACGCTGGACCTGGACGCCATCGCTGCCGACTTCTACACCGGCAACTGCCACAAATGGCTGTGCGCGCCCAAGGGAAGCGCCTTCCTGCACGTGCGCACCGAACACCAGGCCATGATCGATTCAACGGTCGTCAGTTGGGGCTATGTGGCTGAAGGCGTGGCCGACGACAACGCGCCGACCGGGCACACCGGATTCGACGCCTACACCGGCAGCACGACACTGGAACGCCGCCTGCAATGGCAAGGCACGCGCGACATCGCAGCCTTTCTGGCGGTGCCTGCGGCCATCGATTTCCAGCAGCGCCACGGCTGGCCGGTGTGGCGCTTGCGCAGTCACCATATGGCCTGCGAAACGCGCCGCCGCGTTGGGCAGCGCAATGGCCTGCCGCCCATCGCGGCCGACGGCGACTTCGGGCAGATGGTGTCCATTCCCGTGCGCTGCAGCGACGCCGAAGGCCTGCGTCGCCGGCTGTTCGAGCAACACCGCATCGAGATCCCGGTGACCCAGCACGGCCCGCACACCTTCGTGCGCGTGTCGGTACAGGTCTACAACACACAGGCCGAGTTGGACGCGCTGGTGCAAGCGCTGGCCGAAGCCGGCGTTTGAACAGGCTTTAGCTGCGACGCAAGCGGCGCGTCAACAACCCCAGGCCGGCCAACGCCCACAGCAGTGCCGTCGCCGGCTCGGGCACCGCACCGACGTTCGTGAAGACACCGGACGCCGACGTGAACGTGACGCCGGCGGGCAGACCGATCGAGTAGGTCGGCGGGTCTAGCAGGTCGATCGTGCCGCTGTTGCTTGACCCGCTCATGCCGGCAAACAGCAAATAGGGCACGCCGTTCTGGGCCAGAAAATCATGCGACACAGAAGCCGGGAAGTAGTCCTTCGTCAACGCCGTCGTCGTCGTGTTGCCGGCGTCCGGGCTGGCGCCAGCCGACAGTTGGATGTAGGCGGAGGCTGACCCGGTCAGGCCGCCCGTGAGGCTGAGCGAAGTGGTGAGCGTGCTGCCACCGGCAGGCAGCCCGGAAAAGGTCAGCGTGTCCCACAGCGCAGCCGACGGATACTGACCCGATGCGCCGGCGAAGGTGGTCAACACCCCAGTGCGCAGGTCGGCCGAGGCCGACGTATAGAGCCGGCTATCCGCTGCGGACAGTGAGCCGGCACCACCGACAACGGGCTGGAAACAGCCCGTCGCTGCGGCTGCAGCTGCCCCGAATGTGCTCCCCGGGACGTAGTAAGCCGAGAAAATGGGGCACGTCGCCAGCGCAGAGCCCGCGCTCAATGCCCATGTGACGCAAACGGCGCCGACCCGATTCGTGTTCTTCAACTCATGCCCCCTGTTCAGCCTTGCAGCCAGTCGCAAAGCATAGATGACAACGGGATCTGAACCTGGCCCCGAGCTGCGGGGGGTGTGGACGACACAGGCTGAGTTTCAGCGTGACTTGCGGCGCGCGGCAGCAGGGCCGGACGGTGCTGGATTCGGCTTCTCGGCACCCGTCACCCGGGGCGGCAGCCCCGTGTGCTGCGTCAGGATGCGGCCCTGCGTCACCGTGGACGTGCGTGCGCCGGCCGTCGTGCTGTTCTTGCGCCGCGCGCTGACGTAGCCGTCACCGCCGACAGGCTGGTAGGTGGGGATCAGTTGGTGCTTGCCATTGCCGATGAGGTCGGCGCGGCCCATCACTTTCAGCGCGTCGCGCAACAGCGGCCAGTTTGCCGGGTCGTGCCAACGCAGGAAGGCCTTGTGCAGGCGGCGGCGTTTGTCACCGCGCACGATATCGACCTTTTCAGCACGGGCATTCGGCCCGTCCAGTTCGCGGCTGATGCCCTTCAGCGGGTTCAGATTGGTGTGGTACATCGCCGTGGCCGTGGCCATCGGTGACGGGTAAAAAGTCTGCACCTGGTCGGCCTTGAAGCCATTGCGCTTCAGCCAGATGGCCAGGTTCATCATGTCTTCATCTTTGGTGCCCGGGTGCGCAGCAATGAAGTACGGGATCAGGTACTGCTTCTTGCCCGCCTCGGCGCTGTACTGTTCGAACATCTGCTTGAAGCGGTCATAGCTGCCGATGCCGGGCTTCATCATCTTGCTCAGCGGCCCGCCTTCGGTGTGCTCGGGGGCGATCTTCAAGTAGCCGCCCACATGGTGGGTGACCAGTTCGCGCACGTACTCGGGGCTCTGCACGGCCAGGTCGTAGCGCAGGCCGCTGCTGATCAAAATCTTCTTCACGCCGCGCAGCGAACGGGCGCGGCGGTACATCTTCACCAGCGGCGCGTGGTCGGTGTTCAGGTTGGGGCAGATGCCGGGGTAGACGCAACTGGGCTTGCGGCAGGCGGCTTCGATCTCGGGCGACTTGCAACCGATGCGCCACATGTTGGCGGTGGGACCACCGAGGTCGCTGATGACGCCAGTGAAGCCTTTGACCTTGTCGCGGATGTCTTCGATCTCGCGGATCACGCTGTCTTCACTGCGGCTCTGGATGATCCGGCCTTCGTGTTCGGTGATGCTGCAGAAGGTGCAGCCGCCGAAACACCCGCGCATGATGTTGACGCTGAAGCGGATCATTTCCCAGGCCGGGATCTTGGTGGCGCCGT
>JBBQAI010000036.1:0-36665 GCA_038316205.1 Burkholderiales bacterium | reverse complement strand
ATGCCCGTGACCATCGGCGACTTCGAAGTCGTGCCCGACGCGCCCGCCGCGCCGAGCCCGTCCGCCGCCGCGCCTGCCGTGCCGGCGTCGCCCGACCCGCTGGACCTGCAGCGCCAGTTGCAGGCGCTGCAGGAATTAGCGCTGCGCCGCTGGGCGCACTGAGCTTCAGAACCGAGCCCACCATGGACGCCGACCGCGCCGCCATCTCTTCCGCCCGCCCCGCTTTCGAGGTGGACGGCCAGGCCAACACCGCATTGGCCGGTGGCCTGCTGCGCCTGGCCGTGGCCGACAGCGTGGAAGGCCTGGTCAGCTGCGAGGCCGAGTTCGGCAACTGGGGCGTCAACAAGCAGGGCCAGCTGGGCCACTTGTGGTTCGACCGCCAGGTGCTCGACTTCGGCAAGAACCTGACCATCAAGCTCGGCGCCGACACGGTGTTCGAAGGCCTCGTCAGCGCCATCGAGGGCCGCTTCCCGCCGCTGGCGCCGCCCACCGTGGTGCTGCGTGCCGAAGACAAGCTGCAGGCCCTGCGCATGACGCGGCGCACCCGCTGTTTCGACAGCGTCAGCGACGCCGATCTCGTGCGCCAAATCGCCAACGACCACGGCCTGCAGGCCGACGTCAACCTCAACGGCCCGACCTGGAAGCTGGTGGTGCAGGCCAACCAGAGCGACCTGGCCTTTCTGCGCCAGCGCATGCGCGTGGCCGATGCCGACCTGATGATCGAAGGCGACAAGCTCGTGGCCCAGCCGCGTGCCTCGCGCCGCACGCCGTCCCTGCGTTTGACGCAAGGCGGCGCGCTGCGCCGCTTCAACGTTTGCGCCGACTTGGCGCAGCAGCGCACTGCGCTCGGCGTCGCCGGCTGGGACGTGGCGGGCAAGCAGGCGCTGTCGGAAGTGGCCACCTCGTCGGCCGTGGCGTCCGAAGCCAGCGGCGGCGACAGCGGACCGCAGCTGCTGCAAAGCGCCTTCGGCGAGCGCAAGGACCAGGTCAGCCACCGCCTGCCGTTCGACCAGGCCGGCGCCCGCGCCGAGGCCGAGGCGCAGTTGCGCCTTCTGGCGCGCCGATTCGTGCGCGGCCGCGGCGAGGCCGAGGCGAACTCGGCGCTGCGCGCGGGCCGCACGGTGGACATCGACGGCCTGGGCCCGCTCTTCGACGGCGCTTACGGCATCACCGACACGCTGCTGCGCTTCGACGCCGACCGCGGCCTGCGCACCGAATTCGGCGTTGAACGCGCCTGGCTGGGAAGGCCCTGAACATGGACATCGCCAGCGGCGACACCCTCACCGCGCTGTTCGAGGCGCGCCAGCCGCAGGGCTGGGGCGGCCTGTTCTACGGCGTGCACCCGGCGCTGGTGACCGACATCAAAGACCCCGACAGCCAGGGCCGCGTGAAGATCAGCCTGCCGTGGTTGCCCGACACCGCCGGTGCCGGCTGCGAACTGTGGGCGCGGCTGGTCACCTTCATGGCCGGCAACAACCGTGGCGCCTGGTTCATCCCCGACGTGAACGACGAGGTGCTGGTGGCCTTCGAGGCCGGCGACCTGCGCCGCCCTTACGTCATCGGCACGCTGTGGAACGGCAGCGACGCGCCGCCTGAAAGCATGGACGGCGCCGGCCAGAACAATAGGAAAGTGCTGTGTTCGCGCAATGGCGTGAAAGTGACGCTGGACGACCAGAGCGGACAGGAACAGCTGATTCTGGAAACGCCGGGCGGGCAGAAGGTGACGCTGAAAGACGGGCCGGGCGCGATCCTCATCGAAGACAGCAACGGCAATTCGGTGAAGCTGGAAAGTGCCGGCATCACCGTCACCGCGTCGTCCAAGGTCACGGTCAACGCCAGCCTGGTGGAGGTGTCGGCCAGCCTGGTGAAGGTGGACGCCGGCATGAGCAAGTTCTCGGGCGTGGTCAAGGCCGACACCGTCATCTGCAACAGCATCATCAGCGCCAGCTACACGCCGGGCGCAGGGAACATCTGGTGAAGGCGCTGCAGCACCCGGTGGCCTGGGCCGCGCCGCAGCCCTTCTGGCGCAGCAACGCCCAGCCGACGCCCGTCACGCGCGCCAGCCAGGCGCAGCCGCAGATCCTGCGCTTTGTCAGCGACGAGTTCATCGAAGAACTGCTGGCCACGCTGGAGCGCAAGCCGCACGCGCTGCCCGACTACACGGCCCAGGCCGAGACCTGGCGCGAGCCGCACGCCGGGCCGCTGCCCAACCCGTCGCTGTGGCTCAAGGCCGAACCGCGCCGGCTGCTGCCGCTGCAGCGCAAGGCCCAGGCGCGCGGCACGCCGACCGCGCCGCCGCAACCCAAGCCGCTGAAGCTGTACCAGGCCGCGCACCAGCGCCACTACTTGGTCGCGGGTTCGCTGGTCTGCCAGGCGCCCGGCCTGCCCGACCGCGCGGTGGATCCGGCCCGCCAGCGCGTGTCCTTTCTCATCCGGCGCCTGTTCCCCAAGGTCGTACAAGCAAAAGGCGACCCGCTGCCCAACATCGAGCAGCCGGCCTTGTGGGACGAGCACGCCTGGGTGCTGGCCGGGAGTAGCGCTGAGTGGCGCGCGGTGGCGGCGGCGGCGCCCGAGCAGCCGCTGGACGACGAAGAGCGCCTGGCCATGTTCCCGGCGCGTTTTGCCGAAGTGGCCGGGCAGCCGCGCCGCCTGTTCGTCGGCAGTGTGCCGGTGGGTCGGCGTGAGGCCTACCAGGCTGGCGAAAAGCGCAGCCTGCCGCGCAGCGCGAGCGAGTTGACGACGCTGGCTTACCAGTCGCAGTTCCGCAACGACGTGCTGGTGCCCTGGCGCACACAGGTCGGTCAGGCGCGCGAGGTCGATGGCCTGGCGGCGCTGAAGATTTTCAAGAAGGCCGCGTTCAGTACCGAAACCAGCCAGATCACGGTCGGCCGCGACCCGGTGTTGGCGAGCGACGTAGACGATGCGTTGCTGCGCCAGCTGCGCGACCAGCTGCAACTGGACGCCTGGTATTTGCTGCGCGACCTGCGCCGCTTCCTGCAACGCTACCTGCCGGACTACCTGGCCTGGCTGCTCAACCCGGTCGGCGCGATGCCCGACGGCCTGGCGGCCTTCGACAGCGCGTTGCGGCGCGTGGTGACACCCGCCGGGTTGAGCAGCGGTGGCCTGGCTTACACGACGGGCCAGTACAGCGCCGGCAAGGTGGCCGCCGGCCTGCCCGATGCCATCGCGCGCATGACCGACACCTTTGCCGACCGGCTGGACAACGCGATGGCCGGCCTGCCCGGTTACGCAGCTGTGCCCTTCGACAGCGCCAAAGACGGCGCCGTCGCAGCCACCGTCTGGCCCGACTTCCTGTTCCTCTTCTACGACCCGGTGTTCGACGTGCCCACGCCGCGCCCTGACGCCGTGGCCAACGACTCGGCCGACTACCCGACCGAGCAGATCCAGGCGCGCATCGACAAGCTCGTGGAAGACCTGCCCGTCACGCGCATGGCCAGTGACAAGCCGCCGCCCGAACCCAGCCTGGCCAGCCGCGCGCCCACCGACATGCGCGAGGCCTGGTACGTGATGCGCCTGGTCTACGAAAGGCCCGACTGCCAGCCCTTCGAAGGCCCTGTGATCAGCCGCCCCACAGCGCCTTTCCAGTTGGCCGGCTTCTTCGACCCCGACGCGCCGGCGCGCCCCATCCGCATCGGGCTGCCCATCGACATCAGCCCTGCGGGCCTGCGCAAGTTCGACAAGAACGCGATCTTCATGATGTCCGACATGCTGTGCGGCCAGGTTGACCGCTTCAAAGGTATGACCTTTGGCGACCTGGTGCTCAGCGTGCTGCCCTGGCCTTTCCACAAGAGTCTGAGCGTGCCCGACAAGGGCCCGTGCAAGCAGGACGGGTTGTCGCTGGGCGTGATGTGTTCGCTGTCGATCCCCATCATCACGATCTGCGCGCTGATCCTGCTGATGATCATCGTGGCGCTGCTGGACTTCATCTTCCGCTGGCTGCCGCTGTTCATCGTCTGCTTCCCGTTGCCCGGCTTCAAGGGGAAGAAGTGATGGATGCAGCACGCGTCTACGGCAAGGGCATGGCCTTCCCGCCGCGCGTGGGCAGCGACGGGCACATCGCTTGGTCCGAGGGCGAAGCCAATGTGCGCGAAGCCATCCGCGTGATCCTGATGACCGAACCTTGCGAACGCTTGCGCCTGCCCGAGTTCGGCGCGGGACTGGGCCGCTTCCTGTTCGAGCCCAACATCCTGGCCACCCACACGGCGATGCGCCAACGCATCGCCGACGCGCTGAAGCGCTGGGAGCCGCGCGTGCAGGTGGAAGCGGTCGAGGTGCAGGCCGACACCGTCGACCCGCAGGCCGCCGTGGCCACCATCACCTACCGCCTGGTGGCCACGCAGGCGCTGGAGCGCGTGGCGCTGGCCGTCAGCGTCGGCGCGGCCAACGGCAGCTGACGCGCAAAGGGAGCTGACATGCCACTGCAAGTGCCGTCCATCGACGACCGCCGCTACCAGGATCTGGTGCGCGACACGCTGGCGCGCGTGCCGGTGCACACGCCCGAATGGACGCAGTTGGCCGAAAGCGACCCCGGCGTCACGCTGGTGGAACTGTTCGCCTTCCTCACCGAAAGCCTGCTGTACCGCGCCAACCGGGTGCCCGAGATCAGCCGCGCGAAGTTCCTGCGCCTGCTGGGCGTGCCGCTGGCGGCGGTGACGCCGGCGCAGGGTGTGGTGGCCTTCAGCGGCGCGCGTGCCGACCAGGCCGTGACGACGCTGCCCGCGCGCACCGAACTGCGCGCCGGTGCGGTGGCTTTTCGCACCAGCGGCAGCATCGATCTGTTGCCGCTGGAGGCGCGCGCTTTCGTCAAGTTCAAGGTCGATCTGAGCGCCACCGACCGCCAGTACTACGAACTGCTGTTCGAAAGCGCGGCCCCGCCCGACACGCCCAGCGAATTCAGCACCTACGAAACGCGCGAACTCGATGGCCGCACGCCTGTGGCGCTGGCCGCCGACACCGCCGACGGCGCGCTGTGGGTGGCGCTGCTGGCGCCGCGCGGCGCCGACCTGGCGGCGCTTGCGGCCACCATCGAACGCAAGACACTGAGCCTGGGTCTGGTGCCTTTCGTCGACCAGGCCCCCAAGACGCTGGGCACCGTGGGGCAGGGTCAGGCACAGGGTGAGGACACCGCGCTGCTGTCTTACGCGCTGCCCCAGGTGCTGCAGCCGCTGCCCGGCCAGCCACCGACGGCGCTGTACCGCAACCTGGCCGCACGCAGTGCCGCTGACGTGCTGAGCGCACCCGGCGTGGTGGAGATCACGCTGCCGGGCAAAGACCAGATCGGCACCTGGGCCAACCTCGACCCGGTGGAAGCCGGCGTCGGCGACTTCCCGCCCGCCATCGAAGACTCGGCGCTGGCCGGCCGCGTGCTGACCTGGCTGCGCGTGTCGCCGTCTGCTTCCTCAGCGGCCAGCTTCTTGTGGGCCGGCATCAACGCGGCGATGCTCGAGCAGCGCGTGGCCGTCAGCAACGAGAAGCTGGCCGACGGTGACGGCCAGCCGGACCAGATCTTCACGCTGGCCCGCCGCGGCGTGGTGCCGCAGTCGGTGCGCATCGACGTGGTGGAAAGCAGCGGTGCCAGGACCTGGGCTGCGGTGGACGACCTGATGGCCGCCGGCCCCGAGGTGCGCGTGGCCAGCGCCGTGCCGGCCGGCCAGGCCTGGAACGACCAGCGGCCCAGCGAGGTGTACCTGGTCGACGCCGAAGCCGGCACCGTGCGCTTCGGCGACGGCCTGCGCGGCCGCCGGCCGCCGCGCGGTGCACGCATCGTTGCGCAATACGACATCTGCGATGGCCGCGCCGGCAACGTGGCCGCAGGCGCCATCAACGGCGGTCCCGGCTTGCCGCCGGGCGTGAAGCCGGCCAACCCGCTGCCCACCTGGGGCGGCGCGGATGCCGAAGCCGTGCTCGACGGCGAGAAGCGCGTAGCCGCCTTCATCCGCCACCGTGACCGCCTGGTCACCGCTGACGATTTCGGCGAAATCGCGCGCCGCGCGCCGGGCGTCGACATCGCGCGCGTGGAGGTGCTGGCCGCCTACCACCCCGACCTGGGCGCCAGCCAGCCCGGCGACGCGCCCGGCGTGGTGACGCTGATGCTGGTGCCGCGCTACGACCCGCTGCACCCCGACACGCCCGAGCCCGACCGCGCCTTCATCAACGCGCTGTGCAAGCACCTTGACGCGCGCCGCCTGGTCACCACCGAACTGGTGCTGCGCGGGCCTGCCTACGTGCCGCTGTGGCTTTCGGTGGGCATCACGGTGGCGGGCGGCTACACCGTGCCGGATGTGCGTGACGCGGTGAAGGCGCGCCTGCGCGCGCTGCTCGCGCCGGCGCGCACCGACGGTGCCACCGACCTGCCCGGGCTGGACGACGGCTGGCCGCTGACGCGCGCCGTCAACCGGCTTGAACTTGCCGCCGAGGTGGCGCGCGTGCGCGGCGTGCTGCGCGTCAACGGCGTGGCGCTGGCCAAGGGCGATGGCAGCGAGGTGCCCACCGAACTGCCGATGACCGGCCTGCAGCTGCCGCGCATCGCCGGCCTCAGCGTGGAGCAGGGCGACCCGGTGCCGATCAGCGCGCTGCTCGGCCAGGCCGGCGGCGACGGCACCGGCAAGGCCGGCAATGCCCGTGCGCCCAAGCGCATCGTGCCAGTGCCCACCGTGCCGCGCGAGTGCTGACGAGGGGCCACGATGCTGGACGCCAACGGTTCGCGCTTCGCATTGCTGCTGGGCCAGGCTGACTGGGGCCGCTGTGAACTGCTGGACGCTGCCGGCCCGCCACGGCTGGAAGACCGCTGGGCCGCCAGCGCGCTGCTGCCGAAGACGCCGCTGGCCTGGGATGAGGGTGCGCAGGCGCTGGCCCTGGCGGCGCGCATCAGCCGCTTCCAGGCTGCCCAGGGCGATCTGCCGCCCGACCCGGCGCGCCGCCTGGGCGCGGCGGCCGACCGCCATGGCAATGTCTACTTCATCGTCGATGGCGGCCGGCGCATCGACGTGCGGTCTGCCGGTTCGATGCAGGTTTCGGTCTACTGGCCGGTGGCCCAAGCGGCAACGGCCGCAGAGCCCGGCGCCTTCGGTCCTGCCGAACCGGCGACACCGCCGCCGCCGTTGAACCTGTGCGCGCTGGCCGTCACCTGCGACCACTACCTCGTCGCCGGCATGGTGCCGCCGGCAGGCGAACCCGGCGGCTTGCTGGTCTTCGACCTGCTGGCGGGCGGCCCGCCGCTGCAGCTGGGCTGGCCCGCGCCGTGGCGCCTGCTGCCGCACGACATGGCCGCGCGCGCCGACGGCGGGGTGGTGGTGTTGGACCGTGTGCAACGCCGCGTGTGGGTGCTGGGCCGTGGCTTGGCGATGGAGGCCGTGTTCCCGGTGGCGCCCGCAACGGGCGGCGACTTCACCGCCGACCCCAGCGGCATACCGGCCGACGCGCCGGCGCCGCGGCCCGAGCCCGGCTTCGCGCTGGCCGCGCGGCTGAAGCACGAAGGCCAGCCCGTCGCCGTCGAGGTGCTTGCCGACGGCGCCATCGTGGTGATGGAAGACGCCGACACCGTCAGTGGCTTCGCGGCGCTGTCGCTCTACGTCGGCGGTGTGCGCCAGCAGCGCGTGTCCACCGACGTGGTCAAGGACATCATCGACGACGATGACGACCGCCAGCGCTTTGTGCTGCGCGGCTTCGACATGGCGCTGGCCGCGCGCACCAGCGTGGCCAGCGTGCCGGGCTCGGCCGACAAGGTGCTCCGCCAGCACCTGCTGGTGGTTTCGCACGAAGGCAATCAGGCGATTGAATTCGCGCTCGACCGCCAGGGCGGTGGCCTTGTGCTGCTGCCGCAGCGCGCGTTCCTGCCACTGCGGCGCTACGGCGGCGTCTCGCTGGTCAACAGTGGCCGCGTCGCGGTCAATGGCGACACCGGCGCGTTCTACGAAAGCCAAGGACGCTGGCTGCCGCTGGTGGACCAGCGGCGCCCGCGCTACCGGGCTTCGGCGGCCGTGTCGACCGAGGCCTTCGACGGGCATGACCCAGGCTGCGTGTGGCACCGCCTGGTGCTGGACGGCTGCATTCCACCGGGCACGCTGGTGCGTGTGGCCAGCCGGTGTGCCGACGACGCGGCGCAGCTGGCCGGCCTGCCCTTCGACGACGAACCGCTGCCGCTGCTGCGCCCCGGTGGCAGCGAGCTACCCTGGCTGATCGAAGGCCCGGGCTCGGCAACCGACGCGGCCCAGGGCCACGGCAGTTGGGAGTTGCTGTTCCAGCGCGCCCGCGGCCGCTGGCTGCAGCTGCGGTTGACGCTGGAGGGCAACGAGCTGGCGACGCCCCGCCTGGCCGCGCTGCGTGCCTGGTACCCGCGCTTCAGCTACGCCCAGCGCTACCTGCCGGCGGTCTACCGCGAAGACGCGGCCAGCGCCGATTTCCTGGAGCGTTTCCTGGCCAACTTCGAAGGGCAGTTCACGGCGCTGGAAGACCGCATCGCGGCGGCCTCGGCGCTGTTCGACGTGCGCAGCGCGCCGGCCGAGACGCTGGACTGGCTGGCCGGCTGGCTGGGCCTGGTGCTGGACCCAGCGCTGGACGATGCGCGCCGGCGCCAGCTGATTCGCCACGCGATGCCGCTGTACCAGTACCGCGGCACCACCGCCGCGCTGCGCCTGGCGGTGCAGTTGGCCTTGTCGCGCTGCGTGCCCGACACCGACTTCGCGCTGCCTGCACCGTCGCAGGCGCAACCCTGGGGGGTGCGCCTGGTGGAGTCTTTCCTCACGCGCAACCTGCCGCTGGCGTTGCTCGGCGAAACCACTTTCGACACCACCACCACCGCCGAGCCGGCTGGCGCGCACTGGCTGCCGGCCGAAGGTGCCGCTGCGCTGCACCAGCGCTGGCGCGCGTGGCTGGCACGTGCCGGCCAGGGCGATTCCAGCGCGCTCTTCAGCCCACTGCCACCGGCCGGCGCTCTGCGCACCGAATGGGCTGGCTTCTGCCAGGCCACGCTGGGCACGGTGCCGCAACTGGCCGAGGCCTTCATGGCCGCCTGGCAGCGCTTTGCCGCCAGTGACACCGACTGGCTCGCCGCCACCGCGAGCGACGCCGACCACGGCGCCGGACTGCCCACACGCTGGCCGCGCGACACAGACGCCGACACCGACGCTGGCGTCGACGTGCGGCGCAAGGCCTGGCGCCGATTCATCGGCGGCCTGTCCGGCCCACTGCGGCGCTGGCTGTCGCGCTGGCAGAGTTTCATCGCCCGGCGCTACCAGCGCATGGAGCGTTATGCGCCGGTCAGCGGAGCCGAATGGCCCGACTTCGACGCACTGCCGGTGCCGACCTGGCTGCCCAGCGAGCGCACGGCGCTGGACGACTGGGCGCTGTTCGAAACGCGCCTGGAGCCTATGGCCGCGCATGCGCACAGCTTCAGCGTGTTGCTGCCGATACCCGGCCCCCAGGCCGACGCCGCCGAACTGGCGCAGCAGGTTGATTTGGCACAGCGCGTGGTGCGCCTGGCCAAGCCCGCGCACACCCGCTTCGACGTGCGGCCCTACTGGGCGCTGTTCCGCGTCGGACAGGTACGGCTGGGGCTGGACACGCTGCTCGGACGCGGCGTGCGCGAGGACGGCGTGGCCCCGCCGATGGTGCTGGGCCAAGGGCATCTGGGCGCGGCGCGGGTGGCCTTGCGGCCATCGGTGCCGCCCGATCGTTTGTTGCTGGAATGCTGACGGCCTAGCGCCGCCTGGAGGACATGGACATGGGATGCTGCGGACAAGACACCACTGGCGCCGGCGCCACCGCCGTGGACACCGGCAAGCGCGTCAACTACACCAAGGGCATGCTGCTGGGCGACGCCGACTTCGTGCAAGAACAGGCCTGGCACATCGCACGCCGCCACGAACTGTCGCGTGAAGTGCTGGGCTACGGCACGGTGCGCGGGCTCAAGGTGGGCATCGACCCCGGCACGGCGCGCGTGCGCGTCAGCCCGGGCGTGGCCTGCATGCCGTCGGGCACGCCGGTCTGCGTGTCGTCCGACCAGTGCTGCGACATCGACGCCTGGCTGGCGCGCAGTTGGGACACCGTGCTGCTCAAGGTCAGCGGCTTGCCGCAGCCGCACCCCTTGGCCGTGCACGTGGTGCTGGCCTACGACAGCTGCCTGACCGACAAGGTGCCGGTTCCGGGCGAACCCTGCCGCAGTGAAGACCAGCTCACGGTGGAGTCGCGCATCGCCGACTGCTTCAAGCTCGAACTGCGCCTGGACCCGCCCTACCAGGTGGAAGAAGACGCCATCCGCGACTTCGCCGACTGGCTGGCCCATGTGCCGGTGGACTCGGTCTCGCCGCCGATGGACGAGCAGGACTTCATGGACCAGCTGCGCGAGGCCGCCAATGCCTGGCTGGAGCCGACATCGCCGCACATCGGCGACTTCATGTTCGGCTCGCCGCCCGCGTCGCTGGGCAGCAGCGACGCGCTGCTGCGCGCCGCGCTGCGCCTGTGGGCCACCGAACTGCGCCCGGTCTGGCGCGCCCGCTACGGCTGCGGACCCAACACGGTGGCGCCTGGCGACAAGGACGACGCGATCCTGCTGGCCACCTTGAACCCGCTGGTTGACGTGGCGACGAGGAAGGTCGCGGGCGCCGTCCCCATCGACGAGACGCGCCGCCCGGTCCTGATGAGCCTGCGCATGGTGCAGGAGCTGATCGCGCAGAACCCGGCGCCCGAGCCGGCACACAGCGTGTGGCCCGAGATCACCTACGGCCAGATGGCGCATGTCGGCAGCGACACCGCCTACGCCCGCGCCGACCACAGCCACGGCACACCGCCACTGCCGGTGTTGCTGGGCGAGGTGACCGGGCCCATCACGGCGACCACCGTGACCCTGCTGCGCGGCCATGGCTTCAGCGGCGCGCCGGTCAACGGCGACGTGCTGGCGCTCAACGCGGGCGGCTTGTGGGCGCCCAGGCCGATGCCGGCGGCCGGCACGACCGTCACCGCCGAGCAGCGCTTCGGCTTGGTGGCCAGCCCCGGCGCGGCAGCGACCACCACCTTCGCCAAGTCCGACCACACACATGGCAGCCCGTCACTTGCAGGCGACGCCGTCACCGTCGACGTGGGTGCCGTTCAGGAGGTGCGTGTGCGCGGCTTGAGCGGGGTGCCGATCGACACGACTGTGGCGCTGGCCGCTGACCAGGTGCTGGGCGTCTTTGCGCAGGGCACGGGCTTCGTCTGGCGGCCGCGCGCGCTGCCCGGGTCAACGTTGCCGGGCGCAGTCTTGGCCCAGCTGCAGTTCGGTCTGAGCCGGTCCGACGGCGCCAGCGCCGCGTACGCGCGCGCCGACCACAGCCACGGCACGCCGCCGGTGACCGGTGACGCCACGACCATCACAGACACCAGCGGCCAGAAGTTGCGCGTCACCGGTCTGCAAGGCAATAAGGTGCTGGCAACGACGCCGCTGGTCAAGCAGGTCTTGACCTTCAACGGCACCGACTGGGGCCCTGCCGATCCCACCGGCAGCAGCGGGCCCGCGCCGGGCACCGCACCGCCGCCCGGCTTGACGTTCGGCGGCGCGGGTGTCGTCGGTACGGGTACGGCCTATGCGTTGGCCAACCACAGCCACGGCGTGCCTGCGCTGCCACCGCTGCCTGCTCTGGCCGGTGACGTGGTCGGCGCCCCGGGGGACAACGTGGTCCAACGCCTGCAGAAGGTGCCCGTGCGGCCCACCAAGCCGAAGAAGGATGACTTGCTCGTCTTTGACGGTGACGCGTGGACGCCGCGTGCGCCACCGGCCGTCGAACTGATGGTCGCTGGCAACTTGACCATCCGCACGCCCGCCGGCACGGTGACGACCGCCCAGGGCATCGCGTCCAACGACCTGCGGGTGAAAGTGCTGGACGGCAACGCGTCTCAGGTGGCCGTCGAGGTGGAGGTCCTTGGTGTCACGGACGCGCAGGGCCCGCGCAGCAGGTTCGCCGTCCAGTTGACCCCAGTTTGGAACTCCAAGCTTCCGATCATGGCCTTCGTCGACACCGTGCGCGCGGCTTCGGCGACGTCGGTGACCTTCGTCGTTGTCATCTTCAGCAGCCAAGGCCTGTTGGGGCAAGTGCACGGTGTGCACTTCGAAGTCCAACGCTTCGCTCCCCTTTCACTGCCGCCCGTGTGATGGTTACCACCACCCTCGGCACGCCGCTCGCGGACCAAGCCATCCGCGATGTCAACTTTTTCAATGGCCGCTTGCTCACCGGCGGTGACCTGTCGCGCGAGCAGGCCGCGCGACGCCTGGCCGACCGCCGTGTGGCACAGGCTGTCGGGCCCGGTGTGGCCTGGGGCCTGGAGGTGTCGGCCCTGGCCGGTGGCCCGGCCAACAACGTGCAGGTCATGGCGGGCCTGGGCGTCACCGACTCGGGCTTGGTCCTCAACCTGAGTGGCGACACGGTGGTGCAACTGGTACCGCCACCGGCGCAGGCCCAGACTGCGCTGGGTGACGGTGGCTTCAGCCCGTGCGGCGGCCTGGCCGGCGCCACCTCGGTGGCCGCCGACGGCCTGTACCTGCTGACCCTGGCGCCCTTGTCGACGCCTGAAGGCTGGGCGCCTGTGCTGGCGCTGGACGACGTCAACAAGCGCTGCAGCACCGATGCCTACATCGAAGCCGCGCAGCTGCGCCTGCTGCCCATCACCGGCATCAACCTGACCGGTACCGACGCGGCTTCGGTGGCGCGGCTGCGCAACCAACTGGCCTACACCTACTTCGACGCCGAGCGGGTGGCCGCAGCGCATGCCGGCCCGGGCCACCCGCCGTCGCCCGGCAGCACCGTCACCGACGGCCGCACGCCCTGCGACCTGCCCCTGGCCGTGGTGTACATCCGCTTCAACGCCGTCGTCTTCATCGATAACGGTGCGGTACGCCGGCGCATCGCACCGCGCCCGGCCTCGGTGCCCTGGGCCGACTGGGTGGGCGACACCGTCACCGCGCTGGGCGAAGCCCAGATGCTGCAGTTTCAGGAGCATCTGCTGGCCACGCCCAGCCTGCAGAACGCCGCAGCCACGGCCCTGCTCGACTGGTTGCCGCCGGCCGGCTTCCTGCGCGCGGGCACCCCGCTGGCCAGCCTGAAGACCTTCCTGGGTGCCCGCGCGCCCGAGCAGGAGATGCCGCTGGCGGCCGCCGACGCGCCCGCGCTGCTGGCCGATGCGCTGCGTGCCGATGCGGTGAAGCTGTCCGCAGCTGCGGCCGGCAGCCGCTATCGGGCCTGGCGCATCGGCGGCACGCCGGCCGGCGCGTTGCTGTTCGCGCGCGACCGGCGCAACGTGCTGGCGGCCGAACAGGTATGGCTGGACGGCGGTCGCGCCGGCAGGCCGCAAGTGACCGATGTGCAGACCGCACTCGACCAGCTACTGGCCGGCAGTTGCCTGCATGTCGTGCTGCACAAGGGCAGCGACCTGGCCGGCACGCTGCGCGCCATCGGCCCCAACGATGCGACGATTTGCTTCGAGGCCGGGCGCTACGAGCTGGAGTCGCCGCTGGTCATCGAAAACGCCGGTCGCATCCGCGTGCAAGGCCACGGCGCCACCCTGGTGAACAGGGCCGGCGAGTGCGCGCTGCGGATCCTTGCCTGCGAGGCGGCAGACGTTTCGGACATCGCATTTGAAGGCCAGGGCGTGGGGCAGGGCAAGGGGCAACTGGGTCTGGGTCTGCATGGCGCCCTGACCGTGGTGGACACGCCGCGCGTCAGCATTGATGGGGTTCAGGCTCGCTGCGCCGGCGCGTCGGCGCTGGGCGCGGCCTGCATCGTCGTGGTGGTGCGCGACGCCGCTGTGAACAAGCAGCCTCGCGCCAGTTTCACGGTGAGCGGCTGCGACATGCAGGTGGGCAAGGGCCAGCAGGGCCTGCTGTGCGTGAACGGCGACGTGCTGGCCCTGCGCGGCAATCAGATTGCGGCGGCCGATGGCAAGACGGCCTTGCAGCGCGGCATCGTTGTCGCCGGGCGTCGGGCTGGTACCGTGCAGATTGAAAACAACATCGTGCGCGACGTCGTGCGCGGCATCGCGGTGGGACTGTCTGAGGGCCCTGAAGAGGAGGGCCAGCCCTTGCTGGCCGGGCGCGTGCATGTCGAGCGCAACCGGGTCGAGCTGCAACTGAAAGAGGTCACGACAGGGGGGCGCTACGGCATCTTCATCGGTAACGCCGGCTCGGTGGTGGCCCATGCCAACCACGTGGTCCTGGTCGGCGGCGACGTCCAGAAGCTGCAGCCGCAGGCCATGCGCCTGGCGGGCGTTTACGGGCCGCAGATCGTCGTGCGGGACAACTACTTCGCGGGCACCTGGAGAGGCATCGCGCTGGAACCGAAGTTCCAGCCCCTGAAACAAGTCTGGGCCTTTCAGTGCAACGTGGGCCGGGGCCTGGGTGCCGAAATCCTGTACGTGTCGCCCGCGTACGCGCGACTGGTCATCGACGAGCACAACGTCAAGGTCATCGAGATCGCACCCCCGGCTCCCCAATGAAGACATTGACAGTCTCCTCGCGCAGGCAGAGCATCTGTCATTGCGTGGCTTCACATCCGGTAGATGGGGTTCCGAAGGCGTCGCGACATCGTTGGGTTCCACTGGTTTCGGTTTGCGCTGTTTCTGGTGTTCGGCTTCTGCGGTTCGTTGGCTGGCTGGGCCTCCGGGTTCGAATCCCGGGCACGCAGGGATGGGCGGGCCTCGCCCATCCCGCCCTTTCATCGGGCGCTTCATCCGGCTCTTCATTCGCTCCGCGCCGCGCCGTGCCATGACGCAGTCCACCACGACGATCCTGCACGCGCGGATTCCGGCGGCATTGGGTGCCTGGCCCGCGCGCGTGGCCCTACAGCAGCTGGCGGCGGCGATGGAACCCCAGCGGCACGGGCTGCCGGCGCAGGCCATCGTCGTGGTGCGCCGACTGCAATGCCCGGTGGCGATGCTGTCGCGGAGCCCCGCCGGCGAGCCCCTGACCGTTGCTCTGCGCGCGGCGGTGCGACCGGCGGCACAGGACTTTGTCGGTGCCGGCGTCGGCACCGTCTGGTTCGCCGACGAAGCCGAATTGCTGGCTTGCCTGGCGCGTGACGTGTTGGGAACAACGCAGGCGACACGCTGGTGGTGGCCTTTGCTGCTGGGCGGCACGCCCACGCTGATGACGGCCGCGCAGCGGTGGTGCCGCTCCGCACGCGCCGTGCCGTGGGCTTTGGCGCAACTGGATGCGTCGGTGTCGGCGCCGGGCTGGCTGCGAGCGCTGCAACCCGAGGGGCGCGCCGCGCTGTTGCTGGCGGTGCGACAGGCTTATCCCATCGGCAGCGCGGCCCTGGCATGGTTGGACGGTATCGAGCGCGCTGCCGATCCGTTGCAGCCTGGGCACGGCGGCCACCCACCCGCGGAAGCGGGCGATGCCGCGCCGCTGGCCGCCGCTGCGGACCGACCCTGCACGACGCCGGCCCAGGCCTGGCAGCGGTTGTGCGAGACCTTGCGAACCGCGCCGCAGCGCCTTCTGGGTGACGATGCGCCGCGCTGGCTGCAGGCTGGCACCGAGGCGGGTGTGCCGCCCATCGCACTTCGCGGTGCAGTGCCCCCGGCGCCACGCAGCCCGGGCTCTGTGGCTCCGAATGTGCCGGCCACGGGCCACGTGCGCCTTGATGACGAAAGGCTGGCGCGGGACCAGTGCAATGCCGCGGCCGAAGCGCTCGCAGCGCCCGTCGCCCGTCGCGCGGCCCGCCCGCCTCGCTCACCGCTTGCGTCTGGATCGACGGCGGCGCCGGCCTTCGTCGCGCCAGGCGCTGCGCCTGCTGCCGCGACACCGATGGCCGCCGGTTCTGCCCCGCTCGCCAATGCGCCTTCGCCGTTGGCCCGCTCGGGCGCGCTGCCCATGCCCGGTCCGCGCAGCCACACCGAATTCGACACGGCCTTCGGTGGCCTCTTTTTCCTGCTCAACGTCGCGCTCGACGCCGGCCTTTACGGCGACTTCACGCAGTCGCTGCACCCCGGGCTGCCCGTGTCGCCCTGGCGTTTCCTGCAGGCCAGCGGGCGGCGGTTTTTCGGCCGCCGTTTTGCTGCCGACCCACTGGCTGCCTGGCTGATGGAGCGGGCGGGAGGTGCCGATCCCTTGCCAGCGGCGCCGCCCACGTGGCAGGCCCCTGCGGCCTGGCTGCGGCCGTTCGACAGCGACTGCCGGCCGTGGCGCTGGCTGCACGCACCCAACGGGCAGCGGCTGTGCCACCCGGCAGGTTTCATCGCCGCCCAGGCGCTGGGTGGGGCGCCATGGGCGGCCGTGCCGGCGCAGGTTCAGCATGTCCAGACCCTGCAGCCGATCAGCCTGCGCCAGGGCTTGCTGGGCCTGTTGTGGCCTTGGCTGGGATGCCGCATCGCGCGTGCGGTGGGCCTGCCCGACGCGGCGTCGGCGCTGCGCCTGATGGCGCAATTGCCGGCACGCGTGCAGGCCCACGGCGACAGGCTGGACCTGCGCTTGCGTTTGTCGTCACTGCCGCTCGCGCTGCGCCTGGCGGGCCTGGACCGCGACCCCGGCTGGCTGCCCGCTGCCGGCTGCGACCTGCGTTTCCACTTCGACTGAAGCGCCTGGTCATGCTCGCTCCGCCGCATCTCGCTAAACGCACCGTGAACGCTGAGCGCGCAGAGCTCGCCGACCACGCCGACCACGCCGGCCTCGCCGCCGACCTGCCGGCCTGGCAGTTGCGCACCACGCTGGCGTTGATGCGCGCCGCACTGCGAAACGGCAACGCGCTGGACGACCTGCTGGCGCGCCACCCGGCCCTGCACGAAACGCTGGACCAGGCCGCCGCCGCCGGCCTGGCCGAATTGACCCTGGACGAGGCGCTGCAACGCCTGGACCGCCGGCTCGGCGAGGACGCCGCGCCCAGCCCGCTGCAAGGCCTGCGCCACGCGCTGCGTTTGGACGCGGGCGGCTTGGGTTGCTTCATTGCCGCAGCGTGGGCCGATGCCGAGCCGGCGCTGTCGGCCCTGGTCGATGAACTTCATGGGCAGCAGGGCCGCCCGACGCGCGCCACACTGGCCCGCGCCTTCGGTGCCGCAACCGCCGCCGCGGCCGTGCAGCGCCTGTGCGCCGCCGGTGCGCTGCAAGAAAGCGGGCCGGTGCTGGTGGTGCCGCGCACGCTGTGGGAGATGGCCTGCGGCCTGCCGCCGTCACCCGCCGCTTTCCTGCACGAGGCCCGGGCCAGCCTGCCCACGTTGGGCGACCTGGTGCTGCCCACCGCGCTGCTGCAGGCGCTGGACGCCGCACCGGTCATCGCCACCGCGCGCTGCTGGCTGTTGCGCGGCAGCCCCGGCAGCGGCCGCCACGCGCTGGCGGGCGCACTGGCGCAGGCCCAGGGCCTGGGCCTGGTGCAAGCGGTCGATGAAGCGCATGCCCGCGCCCTCGGCGCGGCTGCGGCCCTGCTCGGCGCTTTGCCCCTGGTAACGCTGCAGCCGGCACCCGGCGAGACCTTGAGCTGGGCCCTGCCGACCGGCGCGCCCGGCTGCGCGGCCGCACGGTTGCCGCGCCACGGCGCGCTGCAGGTGGCCGGCGCCGAGACCCTGCGACTGGACCTGCCCGCGCCCGACGCCGCCGAACGCCGCGCGCACTGGGCGCTGGCACTGGGCCGCGCAGACCCACCGGCCGACCTGGTGGCACTGCGCCTGCCGCGCGGCGCGTTGCACCGCGCCGCGCGCCGCGTGGCGTTGGCCCCGGCCGACCTGCTGGGTGCCGCGCTGGCGGCCGTCGAAGAACAGGGCCATGCGGCGCTGGACGGCATCGCGCGCCGCGTGGCGCCGGCCGCGCACGACGAGCCCTTCGCGCTGCCCGAATCGGCACGCGAGGAGTTCGATGCCTTGGTCACGCGCTGCCGCCACCGCGACGCGCTGGCCGCGGCCTTGCCCGCTGCCTACGGCCAGACCAGCGGCGTGCGTGCGTTGTTCAAAGGCCCCAGCGGCACCGGCAAGACCTTGGCCGCGCGCCATCTGGCCGCTGCACTGCGCCGGCCTCTTTACAGGGTGGACCTGGCCGCCACCATCAGCAAGTACATCGGCGAGACCGAACGCAACCTGGAGCGCGTGTTCGAAGCCGCCGAAAGCCTGGACATCGTGCTGCTGCTGGACGAAGGCGACGCACTGCTGGCCGGCCGCACCGGCGTGGCCAATGCCACCGACCGCTACGCCAACCTCGAGACCAACTATTTGCTGCAGCGCCTGGAGCACTACGAAGGCGTGCTGGTGGTGACGACCAACGCGGCCGAGCGCATCGACGGCGCTTTTGCGCGGCGCATGGACGTGAGCATCGAGTTCCCGCTGCCCGATGCCGAGACCCGGCTGGCGCTGTGGCACGCGCACCTGCCGGCCGGCCATCACATCGACGGCGGCTGGCTCGAACGCGTCGCGCTGCGCTGCGCGCTCAGTGGCGGCCAAGTGCGCAATGCCGCGCTGGTGGCCACGCTGCTGGCGGTTGAAACGGGTGTCATGCCCGGCGTGCCCGAACTGTGCCGCGCGCTTGAGCGCGAGTACCGCAAGACCGGTCAGCACGCTCCTTCGCTGGACGACGACTGAGATGGGGGCGCTCGCCAGGCCTGTGCAGCCCGGCCCGGTATCGGTGCCGGCACCGGCGCCGACCTTTCGTGGCGGCAGCGTGCCGGTGCAGCGTGCGGCGCTGGCCGTGTCGTCGCCGCACGACAGTGCCGAGCGCGAGGCCAGCGACGTCGCACGGCGCGTGGTGCAGATGCCGGCACCCACGCGCGTGGCCGCCACGAGCCCGGTGCTCGCCCGCAGCTTGCTGCGCGTGCACCGCGCGGCCGATGCCGATGCCGCTTCCGGCGCGCCGGCCGACACCGGCGCGCGCATCCAGGCGCGCAAGGGCGGCGGCGCGGCTTTGGCCGCACCGCTGCGCCGCTTCATGGAGCCCCGTTTCGGCGCTGACTTCTCGGCCGTGCGCCTGCACACCGACGACGAGGCGGCACGCCTGTCGCAGCGCCTGGGCGCGCGCGCCTTCACCACGGGCGGCGACATCTTTTTCGGCCGCAGCCAGTTCCAGCCCGGCACCGACGCGGGCCGCGAACTCATCGCGCACGAACTGGCACACACCATCCAGCAAGGCGCGGCGCCACGCACACCGCAAGCGCAACCGGTGCAGCGCGACGTCGACCTCACGCTGACACCGCAGCCCACGGGCGTTGTGCAGCGCCTGGGCCTGTCCGACATCCTGGACGGCCTGGCCGATCTCGCCGCCAACGTGCCGGGCTACACCTTGCTGACGCTGATCATCGGCCGCAACCCGATCAACATGCGTGCGGTGGACCGCAACGCGGTCAACGTGCTGCGCGCTTTCATCGGGCTGATCCCCGGCGGCGAGATCCTTTTCCAGGTGCTGCAGCGCTACGGCGTGATCGACCGCCTGGGCGCCTGGGTGACAACGCAGACTGCCGCGCTGGGCCTGAACTTTCAGACCGTGCGCGACGCCTTCACGCGCTTCACCGACTCGCTCGGCTGGACCGACATCTTCAGCCCGGGCGACGTGTGGCGGCGTGCGCGCGGCATCTTCACGCCCATCGTCGACCGCATCACCACCTTTGTCGGCGGCCTCATCACCCAGGCAGTCACGTGGCTGAAGGAAACCTTCATGCAGCCGCTGGCGGACTTCTGCCGCCAGATTCCCGGCTACGGTCTGGTGACGGTGATGCTGGGCCGCGACCCCTTCACCAACGCGCCGGTGGCGCGCACCGCGCTGACCGTGGTGCGGGCCTTCGCCGAGTTCATCCCCGGCGGCACCGAGAAGGTGGACCAACTGATGCAGTCGGGCGCACTGGACCGCGCCTACGCGTGGTTCCAGGCCGAGACCGGCGCGCGCAACCTGACCTGGGCGCGCGTGACGGGTACTTTCACGTCGGCCTGGGCCACGCTGCAGCTGAGCGACGTGCTGCATCCCATCGACACGGTGCAGCGCATCGTCGGCCTGTTCCGCCCGCTGTTCGTGGACCTGGTGAGCTTTGCCGGTGCTGCGTTGATGAAGCTGCTGGAGCTGATCTACGAAGCCGCGATGGGCGCCGGCGGGCGCCGCATCCTGGACATCCTGCTGCGCGCGCGCAGCACCTTCATCGTCATCATCCAGAACCCGGTGGGCTTCCTGCGCAACCTGATGGGCGCCGTGGGGCAGGGCATCCGCCAGTTCATGGGCAACATCCTGACCCACCTGCGCGACGGCGTCATCACCTGGCTCACCGGGCCGGTGGCGCGAGCCGGCATCCAGATGCCCGAGCGCTGGGACGTGCGCGGCATCATCTGGTTCGTGCTGCAGATCCTGGGGCTGACCTGGGCCAACGTGCGCGGCAAGCTGGTGCGCCTGATCGGAGAGCCGGCGATGGGCCTTCTGGAGCGCGGCGTGCAGCTCATTCAGGACGTGCGCGAGCGGGGCTTGGTGGTGGCGCTGCGCGAACGTGTGACCGAGTTCTTCGGCACCCTGCGCGACAGCGCTTTGGGCGCCATCCGCAACTTCATCCAGCAGCGTCTGGTGATGGCCGGCATCACGCAGCTACTGAGCATGCTGAACCCGGTGGGCGCGATCATCCAGGCGATCATCAAGACCTACACGACGATCCAGTTCTTCATCCAGAAGATCAACCAGATCCTGGACTTCGTCGAGTCGATCGTGAACAGCATCGCCGCCATCGCCAGTGGCGCCATCGGCGCCGCCGCCAACTTCGTCGAACGCACGATGGCGCGCACGATACCCATCATCCTGGACTTCCTGGCGCGCTTCATCGGACTGGGCGACGTCGGCGCGCAGGTTCAGACGACGATCCGCAGCCTGCAGGGTGCGGTGGACCGGATGCTGGATCGGGCGGTGGATTGGATACGCAACCAGGCGCGGAATCTGGCAAGCCGGACGCTGGGGGGTGACCCCACGCTGCCACCCCTGCAGCGTTTGCAGAACGGGGTGCGTGAGGGCACGCAGGCCGTCAACCGTCTTTCGGGCAATCGCATCGGCATTGTGGTCATCCGGCCGGTGCTGGCAGCCATCCGCCTGCGGCACAACCTCGTTCGTCTGGATGCCGAACCCAGAGAGGGGCGCTGGGCCGTCGTCGGCGTCGTGAACCCCACGCTCGCAGAGTTGTCCACAAAGCTGGTCGACAACACCACGGCGGGTGCCACGCAACGAACCTACAACGCGGTAAACAGCCAGCGTTTCGCTACTTCTGCCACTGTGACACGCCTGAGCAGCATCGGCAGCCCTCAACCTCCCACGGCCGAGAGCAACCCAACGTGGGACGTCTTGCGGCGACGCATGCTGACCGCGGGTGGTGAGTACTACGTGCGCGGCCATCTGGTCAACGGAACATTTGGCGGCCCTGGCAACGACTGGCGCAACCTCACCCCGCTGACCCAGCGGGCGAACAACAGCTCCATTGCGTCCATGCTGAGAACCTTCGAGAACCCGGTTCGCAACGAGGTGAATGCCGGCGGCGAGGTCACCCTGCGCGTCGACGCCGTGTACCGGTCGTTGGGCCGCGCTGCGGTGGCTGCCGGCTTGCGCGCCGGGCGCATCACCATCCCGTCACGCACGCCAGCCCAGCTGGCGGTGATTGCCGATGTTGTGGCTGCCGAAGAAGCCGTGCCTGCCGAGGTGGTTGCAAGCGGCAGCGTGCAGCGTGGTGCTTCCACCACCGCGATGCCCGAGAGCCGCACACAGAACGTGATCGACACCGATCTGTCTCGCTACTTTGTGGGCGCCGTGGCCGGCGCGGTGGCTGCGCCAGCGACGCGTGTCGAGATCAACGTCAGCACCGCCCATGCGACGGTATTGACGACGCTGGTCGGCATTGATGCAGCCAAAGCGGCGCTGATCATCGCGGCCCGCCCGCCCGGTGGTTTCGCTGATCGAGACGACTTCGTGGCGCGCGTTGGATGGCTCGGCCCGGCGCTGCTGCACAGCATGGTGAGCACGGCAAATGTCCGCGTTGTCTACCGTTGAATCCATCGCTGCCCTTGAGGCACCGCCTGCAGGCGCCGCGTCGTGGCAAGGCAGGCACCGAGGCGAGTCGATGCTGGTTTGTGGCTGCGGCACGTCTGCCGGCGGCGTGCTGGCGCTCGCCGGCCTTCCCAGCATCGGCGTCAACGACATCGGCCGCCTCTTCACCCCCACCTACCTCGTCGTCGTCAACCCACCGCGCCAGTTCCGCGGCGACCGTTTCGGTTTCGTGCGCGATTCGCGCGCCCAGGCCCTGTTCACGCAGCTGGACCTGGGCCCGGTGAACCCGCCCGTCGTCCGCTTCCGCCTGGGCCGCTACGGCGGCACCGATATCGGCAGTGACAGCGGCACCGACGACACGCTGCACTACACGCAGAACTCGCCCTACGTCGCCGTCTGCCTGGCGGCCTACATGGGGGCCAAGCGCATCGGCCTGATCGGCGTCGACTTCACCGACCACCACTTCTTCGCCGACACCGGCCGCCACCCGCTGGCGTCGCGCCTGCCGGCCATCGACCGCGAATACGCGGCCTTGGCAGCAGGGCTGGCGGCGCGCGGCGTGGAGTTGGTCAACCTCAGCCCGATCAGTCGCCTCACCAGCCTGCCGCGCCTGCGCACCGAAGACTTCGCCCCGGCCTTGATGGCCGCCCCACGCGCGGCACGGCCCGCGCTGCAGGCCGTACCGCGCGCGCGGCGGGTCTTCGTCGTCAACTACCACTTCCAGACCTGCGGCGATGTCTTCGCCGACGGTCTGCGCCATGCGGCAGCGCGCATCGGCGTGGACCATGCCGAAGCCGCCTGGGACGACGCGCGCCTGCCCGAACGCGTTGATCGCTTCGACCCCGACCTGCTGTTGGTCGTGCACGGCCGTCGCTTCGTGCAGCGCTGGGGCACCCGATTCGAGCAACGGCGCAGCGCCGTGTGGCTGGTGGACGAGCCCTACGAGGTGGACAACACGGCGGCGTGGTCGCGGCACTTCGACACCGTGTTCGTCAACGACCCGGCCACGCTGACACGCCACCTGCACGCGCAGTTTCTGCCGATGGCCTACGACCCGGAGATCTGCTGCGACAGTAGCGAGGCACGACCGCACGCCGTGGGCTTCATCGGCGGGCCGAACCCGACGCGCGAGCGTTTCCTGATGCGCCTGGCCGACGTCGGCCTGCTCAATTACGTCGTTGGCGGCCCCTGGCGCGCACCGGCGCTGCGCCGACTGGCGCTGGCAGCGCAGTTGCCGCACGAGCAGACCGCCGCGCTGTACCGCCAGACGCGCATCGTGATCAACGTCTTCCGCGACCGCCACCACTTCAACGCCGCCGGCACGCCGGCCCAGGCCATGAACCCGCGCATCTACGAGGCGCTGGCCTGCGGCGCTTTGGTGGTCAGCGAAAGGCGCGCCGAGATCGGCCAGGTGTTCCCCGAACTGCCGCAGTTCGACACGCCGGAAGAGGCCGTGCTGCTGGTCCAGCGCCTGCTGGCCGACGAGGCCGAGCAGCAGCGCCTGCTGGCCGCCTGCCGCGCGCGCCTGACGGGCCACACCTATGCCGACCGTCTGGCGCTTGCGCTGGCTTTGACCTGCGGTGCGGCTGTGGATGCAGATGCCGATGCGGATGCGCCATGCGCCGGTCCCGGGGCTGCACCGCCTGCTGAGCCACTGCCACTGTCAGTCCCGGCCCCGACGACCTGGCGCCCGACGCTGTCACTCGTGCCAACCCAGATGGTGCAGGCGGCGTCAGCGCGCGCGCCGCTGGCGCTGCGTCCCTTCGACCGCATGCCGCGCCGACACTTGATGTACCACCTGTGGCCAGTGCGCGGCGGTACTTGGCGCTGGAACGTCGAACAGTTGCTTCAGCGGGTGGAGCTGTTCAACGGCCGGCGTCTGCTGGGCATCGTCAGCGACGCGCGCACCGAAGAACTGTCCGACGTGCACGCCGCTTTCGCCGGCCACGGCTTCGAATTCATCGAGCTGCCCAACGATGCGCGGGGTGAAGCGGCCACCTTCCCTTTGATGCTGGAGCGCCTGGCCGACGAGCCGCGCGGCGACGTGAGTTTCTACGCCCACGCCAAGGGCGTGAAATACGAACCGCAGTTTCCGCCCGCGGTGCGTCGTTGGGCCGAGGTGCAGTACACGGCGGCGCTGGACCACTGGCCGGCCGTGCGCGAGCAGCTCGAACGCTTTGCGATGACCGGCCTGCTGCGCCGTACGGGGCGCTTCGCCAACCACAGCCGCATCGGCGACTGGCACTACAGCGGCACCTTCTTCTGGTTTCGCCACGACGCAGTGTTCAGCCGCCCGTGGCGCGAAGTGCCGCAGTTCTACGGCGGCGTCGAGGCCTGGCCTGGCGTGATGTTCGCGCGCGAAGAGGCCGGCTGTTTGTTGCTCGATGGCCTGCGCGAACTGCCTTACCACGACCGTTTTTGGACCCAGCGCGGCAACCCGGCCTTTGCACAGTGGAAGGCCACGCAGCGCCCGCTGCCGGTGCCGGCCGATCTGGCGCAGCCGCTGCCTTTCGACGGCGTTCTGGCGCCGCGCCTGGAGCAGCACCCCGCCGAGTTCGGCTGGTGGCTGCAGCAGTTGCTGGACGCACGCGTGCGCCGCCTGCTGATGATCGGCGCGGGCCACGGTGGCGAAGAATGGCATGTCGCGCGCCGCTTTCGTGAGGCGGGGCTGGACATCGAGATCACCACCTGCGCTGCGTCACCGCGCCCGGCCTGGCTGGCTGCAGTGGCCGATGCCCAGGCCCGCTACAGCCAAGTGCTGCGGCGGGTGGACGACGCGCGTGCCGCGCTGCCGGTGGGCATCGACGCGGCCTTCATCGACGGCGACCACGGCTACCGATCCGGCGCTGGCGACGTGGCGCTTTCGCAGTCCTTGGGCGCGCGCCTGATCGGGTTGCACGACATCGTCGATTCGGACTGGCACGCGCAGGCGCGCTGCGCGGTGTCGCGCGTGTGGGCCGGGCTCAAGGCCACGCACCGCACCGAAGAACGCAGCGGCGGCCGTTGGGGCGGCATCGGCTTGGCCAAAGGTCTGCGCTGACATGCATGCCGAGGCTTGGCGCTGGCTCGAGGTGCAGATACAGCCGCTGCTGGCGCAGAGCGCGCGCGTGGTCGATCTGGGCGGGCGCAACGTCAACGGCTCGCCGCGTGGCCTGTTCGGGCCGGATACGGCCTATACCGTGATCGACACGCATGCCGCGCCGGGCGTGGACATCGTGGCCGACGCCGGCACCTGGTGGCCGCCGCGTGAGCAGCACGCCGCCTACGACGTGGCGCTCAGCACCGAGGTCTTCGAACACACGGCGAACTGGCGCGCCATCGTCTACAACTTGTGGCTGCTGCTGCGCCCCGGCGGCACGGTGCTGGTGACCTGCGCCTGCCCGCCGCGCCGTGCCCACGGGGCAGAAGGCGTCGAGCCGCCGCCGCCGGGCGAGTGGTACGCCAACGTCGAGCCCGAAGACCTGCGCGCCACGATGCACATGCTGTTCCGCGATGTGTCGCTGCAGACCCACCCGCGTGGCGACGTCTACGCCAGGGGGCGGCGATGAAAATCGTGGTCGGCGCCACCGCGGCAGGGCACAAAGGTGCGCAGGCGCTGCACTGGCTGCGCCACGCCCAGGCCATGCGCAACGCCACGCCGCACGAGGTGGATTTCTTCTTCGCCGCCGAAACGCAGCCCGATGGGCTGGAGCCGCGTCTGCAGCCCGTCGAGGCCGCCGTGCGAGCGCTGGGCGGCGTGGTGTGGCGCTTCATGCTGGACGATGGCGCGGCGCGCATCGACGGCGGCAACCGCCTGGTGCGCATCTGCGAGGGCCGCAACCTGGTCATCGAGTACGCGATGCGGAGCGGGGCGCAGTGGGTGCTGTTCGTCGATGCCGACATCGAGATGCCGCCTGACGTGCTGCTGCGCCTGCTGGAAGTGGACCACCCCTTCGCCGGCTTCAGCGTGCCCAGTTATGTGCTTTCCGGCCCGCCCGTGCCGGGCTACGCGTTCCCGGTGCAGACCTACATGAACAGCGCCGGCGCGTGGCTTGTGCATCGCTCGCTGTTCCGCCGCTTCCGCTGGCTGACCGACCCTGACGACGGCCTCACCGACGACCCCGCCACCTACCGCCTCATCCGCGACCAACTGCACTGCGAGCAGCGCAACCGGCTGGACGTGGTGGGCCTGCACCTGCCGCTGGTGGCCTTTGAGCAGCGCTCGGCCGGCACCCTGGTGCAGCGGCACCCGTTGGACGCACACCCCATCGTCACCGTGGTGCCGGCCTACTTCCCGACGGCCGCGCACGTCGAGATGACAGCGCAGGTGCTGCAGGCGCTGCTGGACGAGCGCTGCGCCCGCGTGCTCCTGCTCGACAACGGCGGCGCGGCGCCGCACACCGCCGCCGCCGCCGCGCGCTGGGCGGAACTGGTGGCGGCGCACGGCGAGCGGCTGCAGGTCATTGCCGCCGAGGACTGCAACATCCACCAGATGTGGAACATCGGCTGGCGCGCGGCACTGCAGGACTTCGGCGACCAGGTGCTGGTGGCCTTCGTCAACAACGACGTCGCCTTCCGCCCCGGCCTGCTGGAAGTGCTGGCCCGTGCCGTGTTGCCGAATGAAGTCTGGGTGACTTACCCCGATTCACAGGCGCGCACGGCCGAAGGCGCACCCGTGACCGGCCGCACGCGCGCCACGCGCGGTTCCAAGCGCCACGGCGGCATGACGGGGCATTGCTTCCTGATCAAGGGCGGCATCCACACGCTGGGCGCACTGCCGATGTTCGACGAGCGCTTCCACTGTTGGTACGGCGACGACGACTTCGCCTTCCGCGTCGAGCGTGCGGGCTTCCAGATCCACTGCGTCGAGGGCCTGCCCTGCGACCACCGCAACGAGGCCACGATGGTCCACCGCCCCGACTGGGCAGCGCGACGCGGCGCTGACCGTGAACTCTTCGTTGCGCTGTGGGGTGAACGTTAGGGACCGAGCCCGATGAGTGCCGGGGCTGATCGGCAGACTCAACCGCCGGCGCGCTTCTGGCGCTCGGCCAAGGACCGACCCGATTCCGCCACGATGTCCGAAGTGAGCTTGTAATGAGCGGCGAGGGCGTTGACGGCGTCGTCACTGCGGCCCTCGATCAAGGCTTCGAAGATCGCCCTGTGTTCGGCGTGTTCGTTGCGCTTGGTGTGGCTTTTGTCAGCAGCCACCTGCCTGAATCGATAGCTCTCGTCGGCCAGTGTTTCGCAGAAGGCCCGCAACCAGCGCGACGGGCAGCGCGAGATCAGTGCGCGGTGAAAGTCGCGGTGCAGCGCCTCCCAGGCGGGATTGGACACGTAATGGTCGGCAGCCAGTGAGCGCGGCGTGCGCGACAGACGGTGCATGATCAGCACCAACTCGTCTTCCAGTGCGGCATCGCGCCGTTCGATGGACTCGCGCAGGGCCATGCTTTCAACCTGCAGCCGGTTGCGCGTCAGGATCGGCAGCTCGTCCCAATTCAGCGGCGTGACGCTGAAACCGCGCAGGTCAGTGCGCAGCACCAAGCCTTCGGACGACAGCCGACTTAGTGCCTCGCGCAGCGGGCTCGCGCCGACTCCGTATCGGGTGCACATGGCTTCGACCCGCAACTTGCTGCCCGGCTCGAGCAGCCCGTGGGCGATGTCGGAGCGCAAGGCCTCGTAGACGGCCGTTGCCCGCGTGGACGACTTGACGCCCCGCGCCGACACCACCTCGACAACTGACTTTCTGGCCATTCCGAAGATGATAGGGTAATTACAAAATCGCATTTTTATCGATTACAGTGATCTGTACACATAACAATCGAGACAACGCAATGAAGCGAATGGCGATTTTTGCGACCTTGTCCGTGATGTTTGCAATGCCAGCTTTGGCGGCATTTCCGGAAAGACCGGTGAAGCTGGTGGTGGCCTTCGCGCCAGGCAGTTCCACCGACACCGTCGCCCGGCTGCTGGCCGAGCAGATGACGACTTCGATGGGCCAGACCGTCATCGTCGAAAACAAGCCGGGTGCCGGCGGCAACATTGCCACTCAAGCCGTGATGGCTGCACCCGCCGATGGCTACACGCTGCTGTTCCACAGCGTCGCCTATGCGGTGAATCCCTCGCTGTTCGCGAATGCCGGTTATGACGCCGTGAAGGACCTGCAGCCGGTGGCCATGGCGGCGGTCACGCCCAATATGCTGTACGTGCACCCTGACGTGAAGGCCAGTTCCTTGGCCGAACTGCTGGCGCTGGCGAAGACCGGCAAGCTGGCTTATGCCTCCTCTGGCAACGGCACCACCACGCACTTGGGTGCCGAGTGGCTGTTTCGCGGGCTGGCCAAAGTGGATGTGCAGCACGTGCCTTTCCAGCCGGCTGCGGCGACCAACGCGGTGGTCAGCGGGCAGGTGCCGATCGCCAGCACGTCCATGCCGCCGGCCGTGCCCTTTGCCAAGACCGGCAAGGTGCGGCCCATCGCCGTGATGTCGCTCAAACGCAGCTCGGCATTGCCCGACGTGCCGACCGTGGCCGAATTGGGTTACCCCGGCTTCGAGGCCAACACCTGGTTTGCGGTGTTCGCGCCGGGCAAGACGCCGAACGGAGTGCTGGACCAATTGAACGCGGAATTCAACAAAGCTTTGCGGGCGCCGAGCGTGAAGGAGCGTTTCGATGCGCTGTCGCTCGAAGCCCAACCCAGCGACCGCGCCGCGCTGCGGCGTTACGTCGAGAGCGAGGTCGTCAAGTGGGGCAAACTGGTCAAGGACATCGGCATCAAGGTGGAGTGACCCGCGCATGAGAAATGTCCGTCTCGACACCATCACCGACGCGGCCGCGAACAGTTTCGGCGGCCTGCCGCAAGAGCGCCAAAGGTTGCTGGTGCAACAACTGCTGCGCCACCTGCATGCCTACGCCACAGAGGTGCAACTGACGCACGCCGAATGGCGCGCCGCGTTGGGTTTTCTGCACCGCGTGGGCGACATTTCCACCGACGAACGCAGCGAGTTTTCGCTGCTGTCCGATGTCACCGGTCTGTCCAGCCTGGTGGACATGTTGGCCAGCGACCCGGCCGACCCGCTGATCACGCCTGGCAGCAACCTGGGGCCCTTCCACGCCACGGGCTCGCCGTGGATGGACAACCCGGCCGATCTGCTGCGCGACAACGCTGGCACGCCGGTGCGCCTGCGTGGGTTCGTGCGCAGCAGCGATGGCGCAGCGCTCGCGGGTGCCACCATCGATTTCTGGCAAAACGCCGCCAATGGCTTGTATTGGCAGCAAGACCCGCAGCAGCCCAAAGACAACCTGCGCTGCCAGATGAAGGTGGCGCCCGACGGCAGTTTCGGGATCATCACGCTGCGGCCCGTGCCCTACCAGATCCCGCTCGACGGGCCGGTGTGGCACGAGTTGGTCCAACCCGCGGGGCTGAGTGGCTGGCGGCCTGCGCACTACCACCTCATCGTCAGCGCGCCGGGGCACCGCACGTTGGTCACCGAGGTGTTCGACGCCGAAGACCCGTACCTCGACAGCGACGCCGTCTTTGGTGTGCGCGAGCCGCTGGTCGGGCACTACACCGCCGAGCCCGAAGGCTTGGTCATGCGCATCGATTTCAGGCTTGAACGCATTCGGGCTTGACGGGTCCAGAAATGGGCATAAAAAACAGGAGACCGAATGATGAAAAACCGAATGACAAAAGACCGAATCAAATTGGGTTTGGGCACCGTTGCTGTCGTCACCGCGGCAGCCGCGTTGATGCTGACTGCCGCGCCGGCTGCAGCCCAGAAGTCCACCTTGGTCGTTATCGGCGCGGTCGACATCGGCGGCGTCGTGCAAGGCCCCAAGGGACCTGAAGCCGGCGTCTGGGTGATCGCCGAGACGACCGAACTGCCCACCAAGTTCGCGCGCACCGTCGTCACCGACGACAAGGGGCGCTATGTCATCCCCGACCTGCCCCCGAACGTCAATTACCAGGTCTGGGTGCGTGGCTACGGGCTCATCGATTCGCCCAAGCTGCGCGGCAAGCCCGGCCAGCACTTGAACCACAGCGCGGTCGCCGCGCCCACGGCCGCAGCGGCCGCCCACTACTACCCAGCGGTGTACTGGTATTCGATGCTGAAGATGCCGCCCGCGAAAGACTTCGGCGGCACGACGGCCATCCCCAAGAACGTCACGCAAGAAATCTGGCGCCGGCGCATGAACAACACCGACTATGTCGGTTGCCACGCGCTCGGCCAGGAATCGACACGCACGATTCCAGCCGCACTCGGCGAATTCCAGACCGGCGAACAAGCCTGGGCACGCCGCACCGCCTCGGGCCACGTCGGTTCATGGATGGTCGACCGGCTTGCGAATCAGCTCGGCGGCGTGCCCTACAAGTACTACGGTGACTGGACCGACCGCATCGCCAAGGGTGAATTGCCCAAGTCCAAGCCGCAGCGGCCGCAGGGCGTCGAGCGCAATGTGGTCGTCACGTCCTGGGAGTGGGGCACGGAGAAGACTTTCCTGCACGACCTGATCTCGTCGGACCGGCGCAACCCGACGGTGAACGCTTATGGGCCGCTTTACGGTTCACCGGAATATTCGAGCGACAACATCCCGATCCTCGACCCGAAGACGGCCATGGTGACCTTCTTCAAGATGACGGTTCAGGATGACAACATGCCCGAGTCATTCGGGCTACCGTTTCACGCCACGGCCTTGGACAAGCCACTCGCACCGTCGCCGTATTGGGGTTCGGAGAAGATCTGGTCGCAGAAGGCGAACAACCACAACGGCATGATCGACCAGAAGGGCCGGGTGTGGTTTGCCGCCAATGTGCGCGGTCACGAAAACCCCGCGTTCTGCAAGAAGGGTTCGGACCACCCGTCGGCCGTGGCCTTCCCGCTGGCACTGTCGCAGCGCCAGGCGACCATCCTCGATCCGAAGTCGATGAAGTACAGCTATGTCGACACCTGCTTCGGCACCCACCACCCGCAATTCGGATACGACGCCGACAACACGGTGTGGTTCTCGGGATCGGGCCCGGTGGCCGGCTGGGTCAACACCCGGGTCTTCGACGAGACCGGCGATGTGGTCAAGGCGCAGGGCTGGGCCCCCTGGGTGTTGGACACCAACGGCAACGGCAAGGTGGACGACTACACCGAACCTGACAAGCCGGGCGAGGCCGGCAAAGACATGCGCGTCGGTGGCTCGGGCCCGTACGGTGTGATGCCGCACCCGACCGATGGCTCGGTCTGGTACACCTTCAACACCTTCGCCGGCACCCCGGGCTTCATGCGCTTCGACCCGAAGACCAAGCTCTCGGAGTTCTACGCTTTGCCGCAGGACTACATCGGCATACGCGGCGGCGATATCGACAAGAACGGCGTGGTCTGGGGTTCGGGTTCTAACGGCGGCTTCGTCAGCTTCGACCGCAGGCTGTGCAAAGGGCCGCTCAACGGGCCTGCGGCCACCGGCAACCATTGCCCCGAAGGCTTTGCTTACCACCGCTTTCCAGGCCCGGGCCACGAGGGCTTCGAGAAGAACAGCGCCGAGGCCAGCTACTACACCTGGGTGGACCAGCACAACACGCTGGGCCTGGGCGAAAACGTGCCCATCGCCACCGGCAACTTGAACGGCGGCTTCATCGCGCTGAAGGACGGCAAGACGGTGATGCTGACCATTCCCTACCCGATGGGATTCTTTGCCAAAGGGCTGGATGGGCGCATCGACGATGCGAAAGCGGGCTGGAAGGGACGTGGCCTGTGGAGCACCAGTGGCGACCGCACGCCGTGGCTGATGGAAGGCGGCAAGGGCTCGAAGCCGCGCGCCGTGCACATCCAGATCCGGCCCGACCCGCTCGCGCTGTAGGCGTTTCAGTCTGTCAGTCGGTCACCGGATTGGACAGCAGCCCGATGCCTTCGATCTCGATCTCGATGGTGTCGCCGGCCTTCATCCACACCGGCGGCGTGCGGGCGTAGCCCACGCCGCCAGGCGTGCCCATCACGAGCACGTCACCGGGTTCCAGCGTCAGCGATTCCGACAGCAGCGCGATGGTGCGGGCCACGCCGAACACCATGTCGGCCGTGTCGGCGCTTTGCATCACCTGACCGTTCAGGCGCGACTGGATGCGCAGGCCCAGCGCGCCGCTGGGCACTTCGTCGGCGGTCACGATGCTGGGTCCGAAGCCGCCCGTGTCGTCGAAGTTCTTGCCGATGGTCCACTGCGCGGTCTTGCGCTGGTAGTCGCGCAAGGTGGCGTCGTTGAAGCAGGCATAGCCGAAGACGTGGCCGAGCGCGTCTTCGCGCGACACGAAGCGGGCGCGGCGGCCGATGACCACCGCGAGTTCGGCTTCGAAATCCAGCTTGGTGGACACGCTGGGCACGCGCAGCGGTGCGCCATGGGCCAACAGCGACGTGTTGCAGCGCAGGAAGATGGAGGGGTAGTCGCCGACCTGGTTGCCGCCTTCCTTGGCGTGATCGATGTAGTTCACGCCCAGGCAGATGATCTTGCCCGGGTCAGGCAGACAGGGCAGCAGTTGCAGCCGCGACAAGGGCGTGGGCGCCTGGTTGCGCGCGCGCTCGGCCAAGGTTTGCGCCAGTGCCGGCCATGCGTCGCCGCAAGAAACCAGCGCTTTGATGCTGAGCGGCAGGCCTTCGCCCAGGCGGTGGCGCTCGACAGCCCCGCCTTCAACGAGCAAGCCCCAGTCCGGGCCGGTCGGGCCAGCAAAACTGATCAGCCTCATGTGCCGACTCCGAAGGTGCGAGTTCTACCGTTAGGCCTGGCCATGCCGGCTCGCAGGCTCAATGGGTGGTTTTCCATGAATTCGGTTTCAGTGGTCAGTGAGTGAGTGAGGATGTATCTGCAAAGACCCGGGTGATCAGTGAGCCGCATCGAAGCGCTCTGCCAAAGCGGGCTCGAAGGCGCCATCGACCAAGACGAACAGCATGCGGCAAGGCTTGCCCGAGCGGTTGGCCCAGGCGTGGTTGGTCCCGCGCTCGACCAGAAAGTCGCCGGTCTTCATCAGCACTTCGCCGGTGTCCAGCACGATGTGAATTTCACCTTCCAGCACCAGGCAGTAGTCGACCGACTGGGTGCGGTGCATGAAGGGGTGCAGGGCTTTGCCGTCGCGGTTCGTGGAAGCGCTGTCGGTGCCGATGGCACCCCAGGCCACGCGGGTGGCTTCGGCATCGATTTTTTGCAGCCATTCGCCCTCGGGGCCGAACTCGACGATGCGCACCACCGTGCCGTTTTTCGGCGGCTCCAGCTTCAAGGGTCGGCTGGTCGGGTCGGCGCTGTTGTCGATGCGGACCGGGGACTCGTCGGTCATCCACAGTTGCGTCAGGCAGTAGCCGACCCGTTTGGGGTTGCTGTGCACCGAAGGCGCCAGCCTGTCTTCGGTGAAGACCGAGCGGCCCCGCTCGTCGTGGCCGGTGACGATGCGCCGCACCTGGCCTTGTTGGGCTGCCTCTTTGGCCACTGCCTTGACTGTTTCTTCGCTCACTGTGTGACTCCGGTTTCCTTGACGATGCGGCCCCATTTCACGACCTCGCGCTGCAGGTAGTCCGCCATCGCCGCGGGCGTGCCGGGCTGGCCTTCCAGGCCGGCAGCGGCCAGCTTCTCGCGCATCTCAGGGCTGCGCAAGGCGTCACCGATGATGCCGTTCAGACGGGCCACGATGTCGGCCGGCAGCTTGGGCGGGCCGAACACGGCGACCCAGGTGTAGTCCTCGAAATCGGGGAAGCCGGACTCGGCCACCGTCGGCACGTCCGGCAGCGCCGCGATGCGTTTCAAGCTCGTTACCGCCAAGGCCTTGACGCGCCCGGCCTTGATCAGGGGCACCGCCGGCGGCAGCGCCACGCTGGCCACCGGTACCTGGTTGGCCACCGTGGCTTGCAGGGCCGGCGCGGCACCCTGGTAAGGCACATGCACGGCGTCCAGCCCACCCAGCACGCGCAGCACATGGTCACCGGTCAGGTGCGGCGTGCTGCCCACACCGGCCGAGCCATACGACACGCTTTTGCCTTTGTAGGCCTTCAAGAACTCACGCAGGTTGGCGGCCGGCTCGCTGGGGTGGGCCACCAGGATGTTGGGGCTGACGGCCACCAACGCCACCGGGGTGAAGTCGCGCAGGGCGTCGTAGCCCGGGTCTTTGTAAAGCGTCTGGTTGACGGCCAGTGAGGTGGTGGTGACGAACACGGTGTAGCCGTCGCCGGCTTCCTTGCTGACCAGCCGCGCGGCGATGTTGCCGCCAGCGCCGGCTTTGTTGTCGACGACGATTTGCTGTCCCAGCTTGTCTTGCAGCACCTGCGCCATCAGGCGCGCCACGATGTCGGCCGGCCCGCCGGGCGCAAAGGCCACGACCATCCTGATGGTCTTGTTGGGCCAGGCCTGGCGCCCAGGCACAGGGCGCCAGGCCCAGCAAGGCGCTCGTTGCCGTCAGGTGCACGGCGCGGCGACGACCGAGATCCGGTTTCGGGGGTGGCTTCTGGGGGTGCATGGCCATGGGTCTGTTCGTGGGATTCGTGGGCTTCGTGGACTGTGCCGTCTCGGTGGACACGACATCAACATAAATTATCGACAATGCTGATTGCAACATGAAATTATCGTCGGCTTCGCCGCAGACCTGAACAGCGGATGCTGGGTTCGCCATCGAACAGACGTGCTCAACGCGGAAAGCGCATGGTCTGGTTCACTGCGACCCATGATGTGAACTCCTCGCCGGCGAGTCCGCCAATTCCAGCCCGAAGGCAATTGCTTCTGGCTTCCTCCCGCGTCGGTGCTACGCCAGCCTGGGTGGCTTGCTCATCAGGCGATGCCGAGGAGAGGCCCCGCCATGCCGCTGTCGATGCGGCGGCCGGTGCAGGCGGTAATGGTCTGAAGGCGCAAAGTGCAAACCCAGGACGCAGCGCCATGAACGGAATGGGATGGTCGGCTGCAGGCATTGGACTGATGGTGGCTGCATGCGCGGGGCTCGTGGCTTTCGGCCGTGCGCGCTGGGCCCGCGCGACCCAGGCGAAGGTGGCACTGCTGGAGGCCGCCAAGTTGCCGGCGCCGGCGGGCCTGCTCCAGGTCTACGACGCAAACGAAATCGAAGGTCTGCCGACGCCGGTTCAACGCTACTTCCGCGCCGTGCTGAACGACGGGCAGCCGCTCATCACCGCCGCCACCTTCGAACTCGCCGGCACGATCAACATGTCGGGCCGCGGCGGGGTTGCCAAAGGAGGCCAGCGCTATTTCGACGGCAGGCCCACATCGCTGGTTTACGCGTTTTCACGGCAAACCGGGTGACATGGGCGATCCGTCTGTCATGCAAGCCAACGCGGTGGCAGCGGCGCTTCAAGTGGATGTCGACCAGGGACTCAGCGCAACAGAAGCCGCCCGTCGGCTCGCCCAGAACGGCGCCAATGAATTGCGCGTCGCCCCACGGGTTCCCGCCTGGCGGCGGGCGCTGGCGCAGTTCCAGGATCCGCTGATCTACCTGTTGCTGGCTGCGGTGGTGGTCGCGCTGGTGGCCTGGTGGGTCGAAGGTGCGGGCGCTGGAAATTCAGCCTGGCCGGTCGACGCGATCGTCATTGCGGCTGTCGTGCTGCTCAATGGCGTGATCGGCCAGGTACAGGAAGCGAAGGCGCAGAACGCCGTCGCGGCACTGGCCAAGATGACGGCGGCCACCACCACGGTGCTGCGTGACGGCACGGAGCAGCGTGTGCCCAGTGCCGAGCTGGTGCGGGGCGATGTGATCGTGCTGGCCGAGGGCGATGCTGTCGGCGCCGACGCGCGACTGGTACAAGCCGCGACACTGCGCGTGCAGGAAGCGGCGCTCACCGGCGAGAGCGAGGCCGTGCTGAAGGACGCCGCCACGCTGCCCCAGGCGGCGCCATTGGCCGACCAGGTCAATATGGTCTTCAAAGGCACGGCCGTGGCGCAAGGCACGGGCCGCGCGGTGGTCACCGCCACCGCCATGGCCACGCAGATGGGCGGCATCGCAGCGCTGCTGGAGGCCACGGTCGAGAAGCCGACCCCGCTGGAAGCGGAAGTCGCGCGCGTCGGGCGCATGCTGGGCCTGGCGGTCGTGGCCATCGCCTTCGTGGTGGTGGTCACCATCCTGCTCATCTCCGACATCCGCAGCACCGCCGATGTCGTCCACGTGCTGCTGCTCGGCGTGTCGCTGGCAGTGGCCGCGGTGCCCGAGGGCCTGCCCGCCATCCTGGCGGTGGTGCTGGCACTGGGCGTGCAGCGCATGGCCAAGCACCACGCCATCGTCAAGAACCTGTCGTCGGTGGAGACGCTGGGTTCTGCCTCGGTCATCTGCTCAGACAAGACCGGGACCCTGACGCGCGCGGAGATGACCATCGAGCGCGTGATGACGGCCTCGGGCGAGACCCGCATCAGCGGAGTGGGCTACGCGCCTGAAGGCCAGGTCGAGAGCGGCGGTACCGCGTTGGCCGCCGGGCCGCTGCACGATGAAACGCGAGTGGTGCTCAGCGGCGGCAGCCTGGCCGGCAACGCCGATCTGCGCCAGGCAGTCGATGGCGAGTGGGAGATCCTTGGCGACCCCACCGAAGCGGCCTTCCTGGTCGCCGAACGCAAGCTCGGCCATGGCACGGTCACCGCGCGGCGGGTGCCGCGCTTCGAACGCGTCGCAGAAATCCCGTTCACCTCAGACCGCAAGCTGATGACGACGGTCGAGCGCGACCATGAACACGGCGACGCGCTCGTGGCCATCACCAAGGGTGCGCCGGACGTGCTGCTCGGCCGGTGC
>JBBQAI010000174.1:0-6595 GCA_038316205.1 Burkholderiales bacterium | reverse complement strand
CAACATCGGCACGGTCAGCGGCATCGTGGGTCTGGCCGGCGGGATGGGTGGCTTCGTGCTGCCGATCCTGTTCGGTGTGCTGATGGACCTGACGGGCATCCGCTCCAGCGCTTTCATGCTGATGTACGGCGTGGTCTGGGTCTCGCTGATCTGGATGTACTGGACCGAGGTGCGAAAGACCGAAATGATGGGTCGCAACGCACCCGCCTCTCCCCTGTCGCGCAGCTTTGCGCGTTGATGTGCCAGGAGCGCATGCCATGAACACCACCACTTCGACCTCGTCGCCCGCCCTGCCCTGTGCCCCCAATGGTCCTGATATTGCCGACTGGCGCCCGGAAGACGAAGCCTTCTGGAACAGCACGGGCAAGAAGATCGCATACCGCAACCTGTGGCTGTCGGTGCCGGCACTGCTGTGCGGCTTCGCGGTCTGGGGCATGTGGGGAATCAGCGCCGTGCAGATGCACACCCGGGGCTACCCCTACACCCCGGCCGCGCTCTACACGCTGACTGCCACCGCCGGCATCGCCGCCGCGACGATGCGCATCCCGGCGTCGTTCCTGATCCGCCTGGCCGGCGGTCGCAACACCATCTTTCTGACCACCGCGATGCTGCTGGCGCCGGCCATCGGCACCGGCATCGTGCTGCAGCACAAGGACTGGCCGCTGTGGAGCTACCAGCTGATGGCGCTCTGGTGCGGCGTGGGCGGCGGCAACTTCGCCTCGTCGATGTCCAACATCAGCAGCTTCTTCCCGAAACGCCTGCAAGGCACCGGGCTGGGGCTGAACGCTGGACTCGGAAACTTCGGCGTCACGACGATGCAGATCGTGATCCCGCTGGTGATGACGGTCGGTCTTTTCGGCGCCTGGGGCGGTGCACCTGAAACCCTGCTCAAGGACAGTGGCTGGATCTTCGGCAAGATTCCTGCGGGCACCCCGACCTGGATCCAGAACGCGGGCTTTGCCTGGGTGCTGTCGCTGGTGCCGCTGTCCATCCTGTGCTGGTGGGGCATGAACAACCTGAAGTCGGTGTCGCCGAACACGGGCAGCCCGCTGGTCGCGTTCGCCAAGATCACCTACCTCTACACGCTGGCCTTCGTGCCCGCGATCTTCATGCTCTGGCTCTACCTGCCCAAGCCCACCGGCCTGGGCGTGCTGAGCATGTGGGTGGCCATTCCGCTGGACATCATCCTGGCCCTGACGGTGATGAAGCTGGCGGCCTTTGGCGAAATGAAGGAAGGGGTGAAGAAGCAGTTCGCGATCTTTTCCAACAAGCACACCTGGTCGCTGACAGCGTTGTACATCGTCACCTTCGGGTCGTTCATCGGCTTCTCGATGGCCCTGCCGCTGGCGATGAAGGTGATCTTCGGTGTCAGCCACGTGCCGGATGCCAACGGAGTGATGCGGCACACGCTGAGCAACCCGAACGCGCCGACCGTTCTGGCCTATGCCTGGATCGGCCCTTTTGTTGGCGCCGCGGTGCGGCCCCTGGGCGGTTGGATCGCCGACAAGGTCGGCGGCTCGATCGTCACGCAAGTCATTTCGGCCGTGATGGTGGTGGCCTCGGTCGCCGTCGGCTACGTGATGATGCTGGCCTACAGCTCGGCCACGCCAGAACAGCACTTTCCGATGTTCCTGGGGCTGTTCATGCTGTTGTTCTTCGCCAGCGGCATTGGCAACGGCAGCACCTTCCGCACCATCGGCGTCCTCTTCGACCGCACACAGGCCGGTCCGGTGCTCGGCTGGACCTCGGCGGTCGCCGCCTACGGCGCCTTCGTCGCGCCGATCGTGATCGGCGACCAGATCAAAGCCGGCACGCCGCAGTTCGCGATGTACGGCTTTGCGGTTTTCTATGCCGCCTGCCTGGTCTTGAACTGGTGGTTCTATCTGCGCGGCAATGCCTACGTGAAGAACCCCTGAGTTGCATCGATTGCTGCATCGATTGCTGCACCCGACGCCGACGCACCAGGCCATCTCGACCATGTCAGTCGTTCACCGCTGGAATCCCGAGGACCGCAGGTTCTGGGTCGCCACCGGCCAGTCGGTGGCCACCCGCAACCTGTGGCTGTCGATCACCGCGCTGATCGTAGCGTTCGCCGTGTGGATGCTGTGGTCGGTGGTGGTGGTGCATCTGCCGGCCGCCGGCTTTCGTTACTCCACCAACCAGTTGTTCTGGCTGGCAGCGCTTCCGGCCCTGTGCGGTGCCACCTTGCGCATCTTTTACGCCTTTGCCGTGCCGATGGTCGGGGGCCGACGCTTCACCGTGCTGGCCACGGCCAGCCTGCTGCTGCCGGCCGTGGGCATGGGCCTGGCGGTGCAGGACCCGACGACACCCTTCGAGTGGATGGTGGTGCTGGCCCTGCTGTGCGGCCTGGGCGGCGGCAACTTTGCCAGTTCGATGGCCAACATCAGTTTCTTCTTCCCAAGCAAGAGTCAGGGCTATGCACTGGGCATGAATGCGGGGCTCGGGCACCTGGGCGTGGCACTCGCGCAGTGGCTGGTGCCGCTGGCCATCAGCGTGGGCGTCTTCGGCGTTTTCAATGGGCCGTCGCAGGCCACGCCGCAAGGCCCTATGTGGTTGCAGAACGCGGGCTTCATCTGGGTGCCGCTGATCCTGGCCAGCACGGTGGCCGCTGCGCTCGGCATGGACGACCTGGCCGACGCCAAGGCGGGCTTCGCCGAACAGGCGGTGATCTTCACGCGCCAGCACACCTGGCTGATGTGCTGGCTGTACCTGGGCACCTTCGGCAGCTTCATCGGCTTTGCGGCCGGCCTGCCGATGCTGACGCAGAGCCAATTCCAGCGCGCCGACGCGTTGCAACTCGTCTGGCTGGGGCCGCTGATCGGTGCCGTGCTGCGTCCGTTAGGCGGCTGGTGGGCCGACCGCTGGGGCGGTGCCCGTGTCACGTTCTGGTCCTTCGTGGCCATGGCGCTCGGCGCTGGCCTGGCGCTCGAATGCCTGCCCGGTGCGCAGCTGACGGGGCCGCAGGGCTCGTTCGCAGGCTTCCTGGCCGCGTTTGGCCTCATCTTCGCGGCGGCGGGCGCCGGCAACGGCAGCACCTTCCGGATGATTTCGACGCTGTTCGTCGCTGGACGTCTGCGCGCGGTCGATGCCTTGCCTTCGGCCCAGGCCCAAGCCGCGCGCGAAGGCGCCGTGGAAGCAGCCGCCGCGCTGGGCTTCGCCAGCGCCATCGGGGCCTACGGCGGCTTCTTCATACCCAAGAGCTTCGGCACGTCGCTGGCGCTCACGGGCAGCCCGGCCGCAGCGCTGGCGCTGTTCATCGTTTTCTATCTGTCGTGCGTCGCGTTGACCTGGTGGACCTGCAGCCGCCGTCATGCGCCCCATCCCTGCTGAGCTGCTGACCTGCTGAGCTGCTCACACCGGCCGAACAGCCATCGATTTCCCCAAGGACCCCACCATGAGCCACTTCCTGGACCGCCTGACCCACTTCTCACTGCCCAAGGAGGCTTTCTCCGGCGACCACGGCCTGACCACGGGCGAAGACCGCACCTGGGAAGACGCCTACCGCAACCGTTGGGCGCACGACAAGATCGTGCGCAGCACGCACGGCGTGAACTGCACCGGCAGCTGCAGCTGGAAGATCTACGTCAAGGGCGGCATCGTCACCTGGGAAACCCAGCAGACCGACTACCCGCGCACGCGCTGGGACATGCCCAACCACGAGCCGCGCGGGTGCGCGCGTGGCGCCAGCTACAGCTGGTACCTGTACAGCGCCAACCGCGTGAAGTACCCGATGGTGCGAGGCCGCCTGCTTGAGCGCTGGCGCGCCGCGATGAAGACGGCCCAATCTCGGAATGAGTCGCCCGTGGACGCCTGGGCCACGATCGTCGAGAACCCCGAGGCCCGACGTGACTATCAGAAGGTGCGCGGCATGGGCGGCTTCGTGCGCAGTAGCTGGGACGAGGTGAACCAGCTCATCGCCGCGTCGAACGTCTACACGATCAAGAAGCATGGACCTGACCGGATCATCGGCTTCTCGCCGATACCGGCCATGAGCATGGTCAGCTATGCCGCCGGCAGCCGCTACTTGCACCTCATCGGTGGCGTCGCCCTGAGCTTCTACGACTGGTATTGCGACCTGCCGCCGGCCAGCCCGCAGGTGTGGGGCGAGCAGACCGACGTGCCCGAATCGGCCGACTGGTACAACAGCACCTACATCATCGCCTGGGGCAGCAACGTGCCGCAGACGCGCACCCCCGACGCCCACTTCTTCACCGAGGTTCGCTACAAGGGCGCGAAGACGGTGGCGGTCACACCCGACTATTCCGAAGTGGCGAAGCTGGCCGATCTGTGGCTGCACCCGAAGCAGGGCACCGACGCCGCGCTGGCCATGGCGATGGGCCACGTGGCGCTCAACGAGTTCTACTTCAAGCAGCGCAGCCCTTACTTCGACAACTACGCGCGGCGCTACACCGACCTGCCGCTGTTGGTGATGTTGAAAGAGCACACCCTGGCCGACGGCACCAAGACTCTGGTGCCCGACCGCTACCTGCGTGCCAGTGACTTCAACGGCAAGCTCGGTCAGGACAACAACCCCGAGTGGAAGACGGTGGCCTTCGACGCCGCCGGCCGCGCCGTGCTGCCGAACGGCAGCATCGGTTTCCGCTGGACGCCAGAAGGTGGCGTCGATCAGGGCAAATGGAATCTGGAAAACAAGGAGGCGCGGCACGGCACCGAGGTCAAGCTGAAGCTGTCGGTGATGGAAGCCGAGGATGACGCCCACCCGCAAGCGCACGAGGTGGTCGACATCGGCCTGCCCTACTTCGGCGGCGTGTCTTCACCGCACTTCAAGTCGAACGTGCAGAACGGCGAGATCAACTTCGTCAAGGTGCCAGCGGTACGCCTGCGTCTGGGCAAGGAAGGTGAACACCGCGAGGCCCTGGTGGCTACCGTGTTCGACCTGCAGGTGGCGCAGTACGGCATCGACCGCGGGCTGGGCAGTGGTGCCAAGAGCTACGACGACGACGCAGCCTACACGCCGGCCTGGGCCGAGAGCATCACCGGCACGCCGCGCGACCAGATCATCACCGTGGCACGGCAGTTTGCCGAGAACGCGCACAAGACGCAGGGCAAGTCGATGATCATCATCGGCGCGGCGATGAACCACTGGTACCACGCCGACATGAATTACCGCGGCGTCATCAACCTCTTGATGATGTGCGGCTGCATCGGCCAAAGCGGGGGCGGCTGGGCGCATTACGTGGGCCAGGAAAAGTTGCGCCCGCAGACCGGTTGGACGCCCCTGGCCTTCGCGCTGGACTGGGTGCGTCCGCCGCGGCAGATGAACGGCACCAGCTTCTTCTACGCCCACACCGACCAGTGGCGCTACGAGAAGCTGGGCATGGAGGAGATCGTCTCTCCGCTGGCCGACAAGAAGTTGTACGCCGGCAGCATGATCGACTACAACGTGCGCGCCGAGCGCATGGGCTGGCTGCCCAGCGCACCGCAACTCAAGACCAACCCACTGCAGGTGGTGAAGGACGCCACGGCGGCCGGCATGGACCCCAAGGACTACGTCGTTCGCGGGCTGAAAGACGGCACCGTGCAGATGAGTTGCGAAGACCCCGACGCACCGCAGAACTGGCCGCGTGTGCTGTTCGTCTGGCGCAGCAACCTGCTGGGCTCGTCAGGCAAAGGCCACGAGTATTTCTGCAAGCACCTGCTCGGCACCGAGAACGGCATCCAGGGCAAAGACCTCGGCAAGGATGACGCCAAACCGACGGAAGTGAAATGGCACGAGCATGCCCCGGAAGGCAAGCTCGACCTGGTGGTGACGCTGGATTTCCGCATGAGCACCACCTGCCTGTACAGCGACATCGTGTTGCCCACCGCCAGCTGGTACGAGAAGAACGACCTCAACACCAGCGACATGCACCCCTTCATCCACCCGCTGTCGGCGGCGGTGGACCCGGTCTGGCAAAGCAAGAGCGATTGGGAGATCTACAAGGGCTTCGCCAAGACCTTCAGCGAGGTCTGCATCGGCCACCTGGGCGTCGAGAAGGAGGTGAACCTCTCGCCCATCATGCATGACACCGCCGGCGAACTGGCGCAGCCGTTTGAAGTCAAGGAATGGAAAAAGGGCGAGTGCGATCTGATCCCCGGCAGAACGGCACCGCAGATCACGGTGGTCGAACGTGACTACCCGAATGTGTTCAAGCGCTTCACTGCGCTCGGCCCCTTGATGGACAAGCTGGGGAACGGAGGGAAGGGCATCGGTTGGAAGACCGGCACCGAAGTCGAGCAACTGGGCCAGCTCAACGGCAAGACTTTGACCGAGGGCGTGACCCAGGGCATGCCGAAAATCGTGACCGACATCGACGCCTGCGAGGTCATCCTGCAGTTGGCGCCCGAGACCAACGGCCATGTGGCGGTGAAGGCCTGGGCCGCACTGGGAAAGCAGACCGGGCTTGACCACACCCACCTGGCGCTGCACCGTGAGGACGAAAAGATCCGCTTCCGCGACATCCAGGCGCAGCCGCGCAAGATCATCAGCAGCCCCACCTGGAGCGGCATCGAAAGCGAGACCGTCAGCTACAACGCCGGCTACACCAACGTGCACGAATACATCCCGTGGCGC
>JBBQAI010000212.1:0-3314 GCA_038316205.1 Burkholderiales bacterium | reverse complement strand
ATGTTTGCCTGTCAGCCCGGGCAGACGCACACTTTGTATGGGTGACAGATCAATCAGTTTTTCAGTGTTGATCACTGCTGATTTGGCATCCAGCGGCACGGCGCCGCCGGTGTAGCCGGTGCCGCCGCCACGCGGGATGATGGTCAGTCCCAGTTCGATGCAGCCGGCGACCAGCGCGGCCATCTCGGCTTCGGTGTCGGGCGTCAGCACGACGAAGGGGTATTCAACGCGCCAGTCGGTGGCGTCGGTGACATGGCTGACGCGGCTCAAGCCGTCGAACTTGAGGTTGTCTTTCGCGGTGTGGCGGCCCAGCACGCGGCGAGCGGCCTTGCGCAAATCCCACACGGCCCGGAAGCGCGCGGCGAAGGCATCGACGGCCGCCCGGGCGGCTGCCAGCAGTTCACCGACCAGCGCGTCGCGCTGCGCGTCTTCGGCCGCATTTCGGCGCTTGCTGACCTCGCCCAGGCGGTGCAGCAGGGCGTCGATCAGCATCTGCCGCCGCTTGGGGTTGTCCAGCAGGTCGTCTTCAAGGTACGGGTTGCGCTGAACCACCCAGATGTCGCCCAGAACCTCGTACAACATGCGCGCACTGCGGCCGGTCTGGCGCTCTTGCCGCAGCAGGCTCAGGATCTCCCAGGCCCGCGCACCCAGCAGGCGGATGACGATCTCGCGGTCGCTGAACGAGGTGTAGTTGTAAGGGATCTCGCGCAGGCGCTTGGTGCCGTCGCGCGCGGGGTCGGCGGCAAGACCCCCACGGCCTCCGTCAGTGGCCATCAAAGGTGCAGTGATCGGAAGCGGAGCATTCATGGATGGCGGGTGGCGCTCGGTCGAAGGCGACAATGGAAGGCTGACCGGGCCGGCGGGTAATCACCGTTGCCGCACAGTCGTCATCCATGACAGAACCCCGATTGTCACAAACGCCGGCGAGACTCGCTGCACCGGCCACGAATTGCCTCAATAAATGCGCCCCACGGAGATTCGATGAAACTGTCCAAGCACCTGACCATCCTGGCCTCGGCCGCCGCCCTGGCGCTGACCGCCCTGCCCGCCCACGCTGCCGTCGAAGTGCAATGGTGGCATTCGATGAGTGGCGCCTTGGGCGAATGGGTCAACGACCTGGCCAAGAACTTCAACGCCAGCCAGACCGACTACAAGATCGTGCCGACCTACAAGGGCAGCTACCCGGAGTCGATGACCGCAGCCATCGCGGCCTACCGTTCAGGCACCAGCCCGGCCGTGCTGCAGGTCTTCGAGGTGGGCACCGCCACGATGATGGCCAGCAAGGGCGCCATCAAGCCGGTGGGCGAGGTGATGAAAGAGTCGGGCCTGCCCTTCGACCCGACGGCCTACATCAGCGCGGTGGCCGGCTATTACACGGCGCCGAACGGCCAGATGTTGAGCATGCCTTTCAACAGCAGCACGACGATTTTTTACTACAACAAAGACGCCTTCAAGGCCGCAGGTCTTGACCCCGAGAAGGCGCCCACCACCTGGCCCGAAGTGATCCTGGCGGCGGCCAAGCTGAAGGCCAGTGGCCACAAGTGCCCTTTCACCACCAGCTGGCAAAGCTGGACGCAGCTGGAAAGCTTCAGCGCCTGGCACAACGTTGAATTTGCCACCAAGCGCAACGGCTTCGGTGGTCTGGGCACCAGGCTGGCCTTCAACACGCCGCTGCACGTGCGCCACATCGAGAACCTGGCCAACATGGCCAAGAACGGGCTCTTCGTCTACAAGGGCCGCAACAACACACCGGACGCCACTTTCCCCAGCGGTGAGTGCGCCATGTTCACCGGCTCCTCAGGCCTGTACGGCAGCGTCAAGGCGAATGCCAAATTCGCCTACGGGATGGCGCCGTTGCCCTACTACGCAGATGTGCCCGGCGCGCCGCAGAACACCGTCATCGGCGGCGCCAGCCTGTGGGTGATGGCGGGGCACAAACCGGCCGAATACAAAGGCGTGGCCGCTTTCTTCAACTACCTCAGCAGCCCCGAGGTGCAAGCCGCCAGCAGCGAGCGCACCGGCTACCTGCCCATCACCACCGCCGCTTTCAAGCTCATCGACAGCAGCGGTTTCTACAAGAAGAACCCGGGCACCGACGTGGCACCCGCGCAGATGATCCGCAAGGCCACCGACAAGACACGCGGCATCCGCCTGGGCAACTTCGTGCAGATCCGCACCATCGTCGACGAAGAGATGGAACAGGTCTGGGCCGGCAAGAAGACGGCGAAGGAAGGCCTGAATGAGGCGGTGAAACGCGGCAACGAACAGTTGGAGAAATTTCAGAAGGCCAACAAGGGCTGATCCCGTTGCCTACTGAAAAACGCGTCGTATTCCGGTCGACCTGGCTGCCCTGGGTGCTGATGGCACCCCAGGTGGTGATCATTGCCGTTTTCTTCTTCTGGCCGGCCGGGGAAACGCTGCTGCAGTCGCTGCAGCAGCAGGACGCCTTCGGCACCAGCACCGAATGGGTCGCGCTGGACAACTTCAAGGCGTTGTTCGCCGACCCCAGCTACCTGGAGTCGTTCAAGACGACGGCGGTGTTCTCGGTGCTGGTGGCTGGCTTCGGGCTGGCCATTTCGCTGCTGCTGGCGGTGATGGCCGACCGCGTGGTCAAGGGCGCGCTGGCCTACAAGACGCTGCTGATCTGGCCGTATGCGGTGGCACCCGCCGTGGCGGGGGTGTTGTGGCTCTTCATGTTCGCGCCCAGCATCGGCGTGGTGTCGTATGCCTTGCGGTCAGCGGGCTTCGAATGGAACCATTTGCTGAATGGCAACCACGCGATGGCGCTGATCGTGATGGCGGCAGTCTGGAAGCAGATTTCCTACAACTTCCTGTTCTTCCTGGCCGGCCTGCAGTCGATACCGAAGAGCCTGCTGGAGGCCGCCGCCATCGACGGCGCCAAGCCCTGGCGGCGCTTCTGGACCATCGTCTTCCCGCTGCTGTCACCGACGACGTTTTTCCTGTTGGTGATCAACATGGTCTACGCCTTCTTCGACACCTTCGGCATCATCGACGCGGCCACCGAAGGCGGCCCGGGCAAAGACACTTCGGTGCTGGTCTACAAGGTGTATTACGACGGCTTCAAGGCGCTGGACCTGGGCAGCTCGGCGGCCCAAAGCGTGGTGCTGATGGTCATCGTGGTCGGCTTGACGGTGATGCAGTTCCGCTTTGTCGAGAAGCGGGTGAATTACTGATGGGCGCTGATTGATGGTTGCTTCTTGATGGTTGAAAACCGCCGCTGGCTGACCCTGCTGTCACACACCGTGTTGATCATCGGCGTGCTGTGCGTGGCGCTGCCGGTCTACATCACCTTC
>JBBQAI010000218.1:0-2688 GCA_038316205.1 Burkholderiales bacterium | reverse complement strand
GTCAAGAACCAGCAGGCTCTTCTCCAGCAGGATGATGTCGGCGGCCTCCTTGGCGATGTCGACGGCCGAGTCCACCGAGATGCCGATGTCGGCCGCGCGCAGCGCCGGGGCGTCGTTGATGCCGTCACCCATGAAGCCCACCACATGGCCGCTGGCGCGCAGGGCCCGCACGATACGCTCCTTGTGCAGCGGCGTGAGCTTGGCAAAGATGCTGTGCGCCAGCGCTGCGGCCTCGAGCGCGTCGTCGCTCAGCGCTTCGACTTGCGCGCCCAGCATCACCGGGGTACCTGCCGATCCGGCCGAATGGGCCAGGCCGACCTGGCGGCAGACCTGCGCGGTGACGAGTTCGTTGTCGCCGGTCAGCACCTTCACCGTGATGCCGTGCGCGGCGAGCTTTTTCAAGGCCGGTGCGGCCGACTCTTTCGGCGGGTCGAGGAAGGCGATGTAGCCGATCAGCGTCAGGCCCGACTCGTCAGCCACCGAGTACGTGGTCTGGCTCGGCGGCAGCATCTTGACAGCCACCGCCACGACGCGCAGACCTTCGGCGTTGAGGCCGGCGGTCACGGCTTGGGTGCGTGCCAGCAGCGTCGCATCCAGCGGCAGCGTCGGCATCGTTCGCTCGCCGTCCAGGCTGGCGTCGGTGGGCTCCTGGGTGCGCACCTGGGTGCAGATGGCCAGCACCTCTTCCACCGCGCCCTTGCAGATGAGTTCGTGGTGCTGGTCCTCGCCGGCGAGCAGCGTCGCCACGACAACCGACATGCGCCTGCGCTCGAAGTCGAACGGAATCTCGTCGACCTTGCGATACGCCTCTTTCAGCTTCAATTCGGCGGCCAACTCGACGTGGTCGAGCACCGCCCGGTCCAGCAGGTTTTTCAGCCCGGTCTGGTAGAAGCTGTTGAGGAAGGCGAAGTTCAGCACCTCGTCGGTGTCGTTGCCGTAGGCGTCGGCATGTCGGGCGAGCGCGATCTTGTCCTGCGTCAGCGTGCCGGTCTTGTCGGTGCACAGGATGTCCATGGCCCCGAAGTTCTGGATCGCGTCGAGCCGCTTCACCACCACCTTCTTGCGCGACAGCAGCACCGCGCCCTTGGCCAGCGTGCTGGTGACGATCATCGGCAGCATCTCGGGCGTGAGGCCCACGGCCACCGACAGGGCGAACAGGAAGGCCTGCAACCAGTCGCCCTTCGTGAAGCCGTTCACCAGGAAAACGATGGGCACCATCACGAACGCGAAGCGGATCAGCAGCCAGCTCACGCTGTTCACACCGGACTGAAACGCATTCGGCGCGGCATCGGTGGCGGTGGCGCTCGCGGCCAGCGTGCCGAAGTAGCTGCGGCTGCCGGTGGCCACCACCAGCGCCGTGGCCGTGCCGGAGACGACATTGGTGCCCATGAACACCAGGTTGCGCTGTTCGAGTGGCCCGGTGGACGCGGCACCTTCGGGGCCAGCCTGCACGAACTTCTCCACCGGCAAGGACTCGCCCGTCATCGCCGCCTGGGCGATGAACAGGTCGCGCGCGGTCAGCACGCGGCAGTCGGCCGGGATCATGTCGCCGGCCGAGAGCGCGACCACGTCACCCGCGACCAGTTCACGCAGCGGAATCTCCCGGGGCGCCGTCGCTGCGGTCGCAACGGTTGCTGCCGACGGCCTGCGGATTACCGTGGCGGTGTTGCTGACCATCGCGCGCAAGCCTTCCGCGGCGCGGTGCGAACGGCCTTCCTGCACGAAGCGGATGACGGTGCTCAAGCCCACCATCGCGCCGATGACCACTGTGGCCTTGGCGTCGGAACTGACGAAGGACAGGAAGGCCAGCGCGGTCAGCAGCAGGTTGAACGGGTTCAGGTAGCAGCGCCACAGGTGCAGCCAGCCCGGCAGGGGCTTCTCGTGTGCGACCTCGTTCGGGCCGTCGCGGGCCAGGCGACTTGCGGCGTCAGTGGCGTCCAGGCCGTCGGCACGCGATTGCAGCCGCAGCAGTGCGGCAGCGGGTTCTTCGCGGGCGGCCGAAAGCAGAGCCTGGACCAAGGCCTGACCAGGAGCGCGCTGGCCCGTGGCCGTTGCGGGCTTTGCAGAAGGTATGAAGGGCGATGGCCGCCGCTCGAAGTGCCGTTTCACCCGCCTGCGTCGCAGGAAGGTGCTGAAGCCCTGGGTCAGGGCCTTGCGCATCGACACTCAGCCGGGTGTCGTGTGGCGCGCTGGCATCTGCATGCCTTGCGTTGCCTCGCGTCGATCACGAGGGGCGGCTCAGCGCGCGCCCTTGTGGTCTTTCTGGCCGGTGTTCTTGTGGCGCCCCAGCACCTCGGTCGGTTCGGCCTTTTCCTTCTGCTGGTTCGCGTCGACCTTGGGCGACGGATGCGTCGGTCCCGGCTGCGGGCCTTTGGGCGGTTGGGTCATGAGGAAGCTCCCGTAAAGATCGCTTGTCGGCCGAAGAAGTCCGGCGTTCAAGAGAGGCTCAGCCTACGCGAGACCCGCATTTCCGACCGTGCGGCAGCGCACATTGGTGCCAGTCAAGGGATCAGAACCGCCGCGCAGTCTGCGGGTTCAGCACGTCGCTCATGCGGCCGGGAAATCGGCGCCCCGCGCCACCGCTTCCCAGGCCGCGAACTCGGTGCGCAACGCGTCGAGTTTCGCCATCGCCCCGTCGAACGCCGCGTTGCCCAGCAGCAGGTGGTGCGGCGGTGACGCCGACGCCAC
>JBBQAI010000210.1:0-3492 GCA_038316205.1 Burkholderiales bacterium | reverse complement strand
CCGCAGTCGGGCCGGCTGGCCTTGGCGCGCGACGGCCATGACGCGTACTTTCGGGCGCATCCGCACCAGAACGATCGCGACTTCCTGATCGCCAGTTTTCGCGAAGCTGGCGCGCTGCCCGGCCTGCACACCTTCTTCGACGAGGCCCACAACCCGGTGTTCCGGCTGGGCATCAGTGGTGATGCGGCGATGGCGGTGATGCAGTTCTGGGAAGAAGTCTCTGCCGATTCCGGCTTGCTGGTGCGTGACTTCACCGACCCCACCTGGAACACCCGATTCTTGGGCGACCTGTACCAGGACCTGTCCGAGGCCACGCGCAAGCGCTACGCGCTGCTGCAGACGCCAGAGTTCGTCGAAGAGTTCATCCTCGACCGCACCTTGACGCCGGCCATCCAAGAGTTCGGCTACCGCGAGGCGCGGCTGATCGACCCGACCTGCGGCTCGGGCCACTTCCTGCTCGGCGCGTTCCACCGCCTGGTTGAGGAGTGGGCGCGCAACGAGCCTGGCCGCAACCCGGCCGACGTGGCACAGAAGGCGCTCGACGCGGTGGCTGGCGTCGACCTGAACCCGTTTGCCGTGGCCATCGCGCGCTTTCGGCTACTGCTGGCAGCGCTGCAGGTCAGCCAAGTGCAGCGGCTGGCCAATGCGCCCGACTTCAAGATGCAGGTGGCCATTGGGGACAGTTTGTTGCACGGTACCCGCTTCGGCGGCACCGGGAGCCAAGAGCTTTTCGACGCCGCGGCGAGCCACGCCGACACCGGGCTGGCCCATGCCTACGCCAGTGAAGACCTGGCGGACGTGCAGCGCATCCTTGGTGTGCAGTACCACGCCGTAGTGGGCAACCCGCCATACATCGTCGTCAAAGATGCGGCGCTGAACGTGGCGTACCGGCAGGGATACGCCAGTTGCCATCGCCAGTATTCGCTCGGCGCACCGTTCACTGAGCGCTTCTTTGAACTGGCCGTCACCGGTCGAGAGCGTCAACCCGCCGGCTTCATCGGCCTGATCACCGCCAACTCGTTCATGAAGCGCGAGTTCGGTTCTAAGCTAATCGAGCAGGTGCTTCCGCGGCTGGACCTGAGCCATGTGGTCGACACCTCAGGGGCCTACATCCCCGGTCACGGCACACCAACAGTAATCTTATTCGGCCGCCACCGCTCGCCGGTGGGTGACGGCGTGCGCACGGTTATGGGCATCAAGGGGGAGCCTGGCACGCCGAATGACCCAGCGCAGGGGCTGGTCTGGTCGGCGATCTTGGGGCAGGTCGATCAGGTGGGGTCCGAGAGCGAGTTCGTCAGCGTGGCGGACACCGATCGCTCGGTTTTCGCGAAGCACCCTTGGAGCATCGGAGGTGGCGGGGCGAATGATGTCAAAGCCGCAATTGAGGTTGCAGCTGGGACTTCTCTGCGTCACAAGGTTGATGTGATCGGCTTCGTTTGCATGACGCGAGCAGATGAAGTTTACTTTGTGCCCAGGAACGTCCTTGCTGGCCGAGGATTGTCGAGTGAACACATCATTGAAAACGTTGAAGGGGACGCTGTCCGTGACTGGCAGATCACGGAACCAAGAACCACTGTCTTCCCATATGCGCGCTCGACCTTGGTCCCACAACCTGAACACCAGGACTCTGCGTTACACCGCTTGCTCTGGCCATATCGCACTGGACTGTGGCTTCGCCGGGAGCCCAATGGAGATCACCGCGAACTTGGAATGACTTGGTGGGAGTGGAGCAGATTTCAACGAGAGCGGTTCAACACGCCGCTCAGCATTGCATTTTCTGAGATCACAACTCACAACCACTTTGTCCTCGACCGCGGGGGAAGGGTTTTCAACCAAACAGCACCGGTGATCAAGCTGCCTGCCGGATCCAGCGAGGAAGAGCACCTAGGACTGCTTGGACTACTCAACTCATCCGTGGCCTGTTTTTGGCTGAGGCAGGTGTGCACAGATAAGGCAGGCAGTGGAATTGGCCGTGGTGTCCAAAATGAGGCATGGGAATCGAGGTTTTCATTCAATGCAAGCAGCGTAAGCGAGTTTCCGTTGTGCGACAGACGCCCAACACCGCTGGCGACACGCCTCGATCGACTGGCTGCTGACCTCCGCAACTCACTGCCCGCTACGTTATTGGCCACTGTCTCTCCGACGGGCCAGCCGATGACCATACCGAACCGCATCATATTGGATGCTGCCCAAGAAATGGCATCGCACCTAAGGGAGCAGATGGTCGCTACGCAAGAGGAAATGGACTGGCATTGCCTCACTCTGTACGGCCTGCTACCTGAAGGCCCTGCCAGCAGATTCGAGCACGCGTCGCCTCCCGAAGTCCGTCTTGGAGAACGCGCATTCGAGATTGTGATGGCACGTCGCATGATCGCAGACACCGACCAGACAACATGGTTCGTGCGGCACGGCTCGACCCCTATTACCCAGATCCCCGCCCACTGGCCCGAGGACTACCGCCAGGTGGTGCAGCGCCGCATCGACTTGATCGAGAGCGACCGTAACATCGGTCTAATCGAACGCCCCGAGTACAAGCGCCGCTGGAACACGCCGTCCTGGGGATCGCTGGAACGGGACGCGCTTCGCAGCTGGCTGCTGAACCGGCTGGAGTTGTCGCGCAATTGGCCCCGCTTGGACGGCACCGGCGCCGACACTACCCCAGCGCTGATGTCCACCGCCAAGCTGGCCGATGCCGCACGCCACGACGCCGACTTCATGCACATCGCCGCCCTATACGCCGGCCATGCCGACTTCGACATCAACCAGCTCGTCTCCGACCTCGTCGCCGCCGAGTCGGCGCCCTTCCTGCCCATGCAGCGCCACAACGACACAGGATTGCGCAAGCGCGCCCAGTGGGAGGCAACCTGGGCCCTGCAACGCCAAGAAGACCGCATTGACGCCGAAGTGGATGCCGCGGCCGATGCTTGGCGCATCGTGCTGCAGGGCCAAGCCCGCACCCGCTTCGGCACCGATGAATCGCCCGAAGCACTGGCCTGGGTCGAGCAAAAGCTGGTCGAGCAGATCGCCACCCAGAAGGCCGACCGCAAGGCCGCCGAGGTCGGCCCTATCCCCGTGCCCCCCAAGTACCAGAGCAAGGACTTCCTGAAGGCCGACGTCTGGCGCCTGCGCGGCGGCCTGGATGTGCCGAAAGAACGCTGGGTCAGTTACCCCGGCTGCGAACGCGGCGCCGACGGCAGCCTGCCCATCGCTTGGGCTGGCTGGAACCAGCTTCAGCAAGCCATGGCGCTGGCCTCATATTTCATCGACATGAAGGAACGCGAAGGCTGGGGCGCTGAACGTCTGCAACCCTTGCTGGCCGGCCTGCTCGAACTGGTGCCCTGGCTCAAGCAGTGGCACAACGAGATGAACCCCGACTTCGGCGCACGCATGGGCGACTACTACGAGAGCTTCGTCAACGACGAGGCGCGGGCGTTGCAGTTCACGCTGGACGACTTGCGCGCGTGGAAGCCGCCGGTGACCGCCGCCAAACGT
>JBBQAI010000111.1:0-14885 GCA_038316205.1 Burkholderiales bacterium | reverse complement strand
TTAGCAACCGCTTCGTCGAGAACACAGATTTCATCGATACGGCCGGCGCCGAGCAAGGCGTTCGGCACGTTCTGGCGCCGCGTTTGCAGGCCGCGCGCCAAAGCCACGCGAGCGGCCACGGCGGCGCTGAACTCGCCATCGGGCGCGGCCAGCATGTCTTCGGGGCGGGCGGCCAGCACTTCGACCTGCAGGTCGATGCGGTCCAGCAGGGGGCCTGACAACTTGCCCTGGTAGCGCGCCACCGCCTCGGGCGTGCAGCGGCAGGCCTTGCCGACACCCAGCGGGGAGCCCAGCCAGCCGCAGGGGCAGGGGTTCATCGCCGCCACCATCTGGAAGCAGGCCGGGAAGGAGGCCTGGCGTGCCGCGCGCGAAATCGTCACCCGCCCGGTTTCCAGCGGCTCGCGCAGCGCTTCCAGGGCGGCTCGTGGGAACTCGGGCAGTTCGTCGAGGAAGAGCACGCCGCCGTGGGCCAGCGAGATTTCACCGGGGCGCGGCGGCGACCCGCCGCCCACCAGCGCTACCGCGCTGGCGGTGTGGTGGGGCGAACGCACGGGGCGGCCTCGGTGGGTGGCGGGCTCTTCGGCGTTGGCCGTCAAGCCGCGCAGCGCGGCGCTGGCCAGGGCCTCGTCGTCGGTCAGCGGCGGCAGCAAGCCGGGCAGGCGCTGGGCCAGCATCGATTTGCCGGTGCCCGGAGGCCCCACCAACAGCAGGCTGTGCCCACCAGCCGCCGCAATTTCAAGTGCGCGCTTGGCGCCGGCTTGGCCTTTGACCTCGCGCAAGTCCGGGCCGGGCGGGGCATCTGCCAGCGGCGGCGCTGCGGCCGGCGCCAGCGGCTGGATGTCGTCACCGGGCATCAGGGCGGCCACCACTTCGGCCAGCGTGCCAGCGCCGCGCACGTCCAGCCCGCCCACCTGGGCCGCGATGCAGGCGCTGGGCTCGGGCAGTACCAGCGTGCGGCCGCTGCCCTCGCGGTGGGCCGCCAGGCCCAGCGCCAGCGCGCCCCGCACCGGGCGCAGTTCGCCCGACAGTGACAGCTCGCCGGCGAATTCACAGGCCGCCAGGCGCGCGGCGTCCAGCAAACCGCTGGCCGCCAGGATGCCCAGCGCAATGGGCAAGTCGAATCGGCCCGATTCCTTGGGCAGGTCGGCCGGCGCCAGGCTCACGGTGATGCGCTTGTTGTGCGGGAAGGTGAAGCCGCTTTGCTGCAACGCGGCCCGCACCCGTTCCCGCGATTCCTTGACTTCGGTGTCGGCCAGGCCCACCAGCGTGAAGCTGGGCAGGCCGTTGGCCAGTTGCACTTCCACCAGAACGGCGGGGGCATTCAGGCCGTCGAGGGCGCGGCTGCGTACGGTGGCCAGAGTCATGTTGTTTGCCGTTAGGTTGTGGAGTCACGGCATTCTGGAAAGCCGGGATGCGCGGCGCCAGCACCTCATTGGTGCGCACCCTGACGGGGCTCCCACTTCAGGGTGATGGTCCAACAAGGTGCCGTTTGCCCTCAGCAGCAGGGAAGGGCGGCTGCGCTGCTGGGTGGCACGGAAGCTGCAAACGACCCCTCCAAGACGGTCTTGAAGCATCCACTTAACCGAACGGAGTCGCCATGAACAAGCACACCCTGACCCTGCTGGCCACCGCAGCCACACTGATTGCCCTGCAGGGCAGCGCCCGCGCCGAAGACACGCCGGCCTCGCCCCTCAGCTTCAACATCGGTGCCTTCACCGACTACCGCTACCGCGGCATCTCCCAGACCGCCTTGAAGCCGGCGCTTCAAGGCGGTCTCGACTACGCCCATGCCAGTGGCTTTTACCTGGGTGCCTGGGCCTCGAACATCAAGTGGATCAAGGACGCCGGTGGCGACGCCAGCGTGGAAATCGATCTGTACGGCGGCTACAAGGGCGAGATCGCCAAAGACGTGAGCTACGACGTGGGCGTGTTGACCTATCAATACCCCAGCAACCACTTGAAGCCCAAGGCCGAGACGACCGAGATCTACGGCGCCGTGACCTTCGGCCCGGTGACCGCCAAGTACTCGCACGCGGTGTCCAACCTGTTCGGCTTTGCCGACAGCAAGGGCAGCGGCTACCTCGACATCTCGGCGTCCTTCGACGTGGGTGGCGGCGTGATGCTGGCGCCGCACGTGGGCAACCAGACCGTGTCCAAGAACGGCAACTACAGCTATACCGACTACGCGTTGACGGTCAGCAAAGACTTCAGCGGCTGGCTGGTCAGCGGTGCCGTCATTGGCACCAACGCCAAGAAAATCGGTGGCGTGCCGGTCTATGTCAGCCCCGCCGGCAAGGACCTGGGCAAAGCAGGCCTGGTCGTCGGCGTCAAGTACAGCTTCTGAGTTCGACGGTTTCAAGGACGGTTTTTTAGGAGAGATGAAATGAAGATGGTGACCGCCATCGTCAAGCCCTTCAAGCTTGACGAAGTGCGTGAGGCCCTGAGCGGCATCGGCGTTCAAGGCATCACGGTGACTGAAGTCAAGGGCTTCGGCCGCCAGAAAGGGCACACCGAGCTGTACCGGGGCGCCGAGTACGTCGTCGACTTCCTGCCCAAGGTGAAGATCGAAGCGGCGGTGGACGACAGCATCGTCGACCGCGTGATCGAGGCCATCGAAGCTTCAGCCCGCACCGGCAAGATCGGCGACGGCAAGATCTTCGTCACCACCCTTGAACAAGTGGTCCGCATCCGCACCGGCGAAACCGGCAAGGACGCGCTGTAAAGCGCGCACCCATCACGAGAACCTGAAATGAAAAAACTCATCACCATCCTGGCACTGGGCCTTGCCGCCCTGAGCTTTGGCGGGGCGGTCTGCGCGCAGGACGCGGCTTCGGCACCCTCGACCGTTTCAGCGCCAGCCGCTGAAGCATCGGCCGCTGCCGTTGCTGCCGCCGCTGCACCCGCCGCCTCGGCTGTTTCCGGCGCGGTGCCGGCTGCTTCTGCGGCTTCGGCCCCGGTTCCCAACAAGGGCGACGTGAGCTGGATGCTCGTGTGCACCGTGTTGGTCATCATGATGTCCATCCCCGGCCTGGCGCTGTTCTACGGCGGCCTGGTGCGCAGCAAGAACATGCTGTCGGTGCTGATGCAGGTTTTCGTGACCTTCTCGCTGATCACGGTGTTGTGGTGCATCTACGGCTACAGCCTGGCTTTCACCGAAGGCAATGCTTTCATCGGCGGTCTTGATCGTTTGTTCCTGAAGGGCATCTTTGTACCCAACGCCACGGGCGGCGACTTCCCCGTCGCGGCCACCTTCAGCAAGGGCGTCGTGCTGCCGGAAATCGTCTTCGTGGTCTTCCAGGCCACCTTCGCGGCCATCACCTGCGCACTGATCGTCGGTGCCTTCGCCGAACGCATCAAGTTCTCGGCGATGCTGCTGTTCATGGTGATCTGGTTCACCTTCAGTTACGCACCCATCGCGCACATGGTCTGGTTCTGGATGGGCCCTGACGCCTACACCGGCAAGGAAGTGGTCGATGCGATGAACGCCAAGGCCGGCTTGATCTGGCAATGGGGCACGCTGGACTTTGCTGGCGGCACCGTGGTGCACATCAACGCCGCTGTCGCGGGCCTGGTCGGTGCCTACATGGTTGGCAAGCGCGTGGGCTACGGCAAGGAAGCCATGGCACCGCACAGCCTGCCGCTGACGATGGTCGGTGCTTCGCTGCTGTGGGTGGGCTGGTTCGGCTTCAACGCCGGTTCGGCCCTGGAAGCCGGCAACAGCGCGTCACTGGCCTTCGTCAACACCTTCCTGGCCACCGCCGGTGCGGTGCTGTCGTGGTGCGCGGCTGAAGCGCTGCACAAGGGCAAGGCCTCGATGTTGGGGGCCGCGTCTGGCGCGGTGGCCGGCCTGGTGGCCATCACCCCGGCTGCCGGCAACGTCGGCATCATGGGTGCGCTGGTGATCGGTCTGACCGCGGGTGTCGTTTGCCTGTGGGGTGTGACCGGCCTGAAGAAGATGCTGGGCGCTGACGACACGCTGGACGTGTTCGGCGTGCACGGCGTCGGCGGCATCCTGGGTGCCCTGCTGACCGGCATCTTCAACTCGCAGGCCCTGGGCGGCCCGGGCATCGTCACCGACTGGGTGACCGGCGCCACGGCCACCAACCCCGACGGCACGCTGGCGCAGTTCATCATCCAATGCAAGGCTGTGGGCGTCACCGTGGTGTGGTCGGCGGTGGTCGCCATCGTCGCCTACAAGATCGCTGACCTGACCATCGGTCTGCGCGTACCTGAAGATGAAGAGCGCGAAGGCCTCGACATCAGCTCGCACGGCGAAACCGCCTACAGCCGCTGATATCCGGCAAGCCCAGGCCGACAGGTCTGGCTTGCCGCAGCCATTGGGGCACCTTCGGGTGCCCCTTTGCATTTGGACGCACTGCCCCCAGATGGCTTAAATTCCTCGCAAAGTCTTCCAGCCACCGTTACCCCTGAGGCAGTCTCCATGGTCCCGCATCTCACCACCGCCCTGACAGGGCCGATCAACGAGCTGGAGCAACGCATCCTGGAGTCGATGCCGGCCATCGAGCGCTGGTTTCGCCTGGAATGGATGGAGCACACGCCGCCGTTCTACACCTCGGCCGACCTTCGTAACGCCGGCTTCAAGCTGGCGCCGGTGGACACGCAGTTGTTCCCCAGCACCTTCAACAACCTGACCACCGAGATGCTGCCGTTGGCCGTGCAGGCGGCGATGGCGTCCATCGAGAAGATCTGCCCTGAGGCCAAGAACCTGCTGCTGATCCCGGAAAGTCACGTCAGCAACACCTTCTACCTGCAGAGCCTGCAGCGCTTGGTGCAAGTGTTCACGCAGGCCGGGCTGAACGTGCGCCTGGGCTCGCTGGACCCGGCCATCGAGGCGCCCACCGCGCTGGCCCTGCCCGACGGCAGCGAGCTGACCGTGGAACCGTTGGTGCGCAACCGCGGCCGGCTGGGGCTGAAGGACTTCGACCCCTGCACCATCCTGCTGAACAACGACCTGTCGGGCGGCGTGCCGCGCACCCTGCAGTACCTGCACGAGCAATACCTGCTGCCGCCGTTGCACGCCGGCTGGAGCGTACGGCGCAAGAGCCGCCACTTTCAGAGCTACGAAGAAGTGGCCAAGAAGTTCGCCAAGCTGTTGGGCATGGACCCGTGGCTGATCACCCCGATGTACGCCAGTTGCGGCAAGGTCGATTTCAGCGACCCCGCCAGCATGGAAAGCCTGCGCGGCCATGTCGACCTGATGCTGGGCAAGGTGCGCCGCAAATACAAGGAATACGGCATCAACGAAAAGCCCTTCGTCGTGATCAAGGCCGACAACGCCACGGGCATCGGCATCCTGACTGTGCGCGACGTGAAAGAGCTGGACAACCCCGAACGCCTGTCGCGTGCCCGCAGCGGCCTGGTGCGCGAGGGGCAGGAACTGGACGAAGTCATTGTGCAAGAGGGGGTGCCCACCTATGAGCGCATCAACGACGCCGTGGCCGAGCCCGTGGTGGTGATGATCGACCGCTACGTGGTCGGCGGCTTCTACCGCGTGCACGCCGACCGTGGCGTCGATGAGAACCTGTCGGCGCCCGGTTCGCGCTACCTGCCGCTGGCCTTCGCCGGCAGCAGCCAGTTGCCCAAGCCCGGCGCCAAGCCGGGTGTCAGCGCGCCCAACCGCTTCTACATGTACGGCGTGATCGGCCGGCTGGCCATGCTGGCGGCGGCTTACGAGCTGGAAGCCACCGACCCCGAGGCCGAAAACTACGATTGAGGCCGTCGCCAGCCGGCTGCTTTGAACGGACGATCGAGCGCCGGCTTGAGCGGGCTGTAGCGGGCTGCAACACGGGCACAATCGCGGCTCAGAAAAACCATGAGCGCCGACAGCAAATCTTCCTCGCCCGGGGCCATCGCCACCTTGACCTTGGCCGCAATCGGCGTGGTTTACGGTGACATCGGCACCAGCCCGCTGTACGCGCTGAAGGAAGTTTTCGCCCACGGCCGCGTGCCGCTGACACACGACAACATCCTGGGCATCTTGTCGCTGGTGTTCTGGACGCTGACCGTGGTGGTGTCCGTCAAGTACGTGGTGCTGATCCTGCGTGCCGACAACAACGGCGAAGGCGGCCTCATCGCGATGCTGGCGCTGGCCTCGGTGGCGGTGCGCGACAAGCCCGTGCTGCGCCGCCGCCTGCTGTTGCTGGGCATCTTCGGCACGGCCATCTTCTTCGGCGACGGCGTCATCACGCCGGCGGTCAGCGTACTCGGGGCGGTTGAAGGCCTGGAGGTGGCCGCACCCGGCCTGCACCGCTTTGTGGTGCCGATTTCGCTGGTCGTGCTGACCGCCTTGTTCGTGACGCAGCGCTTCGGCACGGCGGTGGTCGGGCGGATGTTCGGGCCGGTGACACTGCTCTGGTTCCTGGCGCTGTCGCTGATGGGTGCCCAACACATCATTCAGAACCCGAAAATACTGGTAGCCCTGTCGCCGCACTACGCGCTGGGCTTCCTGCTCGGCCACCCGGGCATCGCCTTCGTGGCGCTGGGCTCGGTGGTGTTGTGCGTGACCGGCGCTGAGGCGCTGTACGCCGACCTCGGGCACTTCGGCAAACGGCCGATACGCCTGGCCTGGTTCGCGATCGTTATGCCGGCTTTGCTGCTGAATTACTTCGGCCAAGGCGCGATGCTGCTGGAACACCCCGAAAAAGCCCACAACCCCTTCTATGAAATGGCTCCTCAGTGGGCGCTCTACCCGCTGATCGCGCTGGCCACGCTGGCCGCGTCCATCGCCTCGCAGGCCTTGATCACAGCCGCGTTCTCGGTGTCCAAACAGGCCATGCAACTCGGCTATTTGCCGCGTCTGCGCATCCTGCACACCAGCGTGCGCGAGACCGGCCAGATCTACGTGCCCTTCGTCAACTGGGCGCTCTACGTTTTCGTCGTCTTCGCCGTGGTGATGTTCGGCAGCAGCGGTGCGCTGGCCTCGGCATACGGCATCGCCGTGACCATCGACATGACCATCACCACCGTGATGACCTTCTTCGTCATCCGCTGGGCCTGGGGCCTGTCGCTGCCGCTGTGCATCGCCGCCACCGGCTTCTTCTTCGTCGTCGATGTGACCTTCTTCGCCGCCAACGCCGTGAAGGTGCTTGAAGGCGGCTGGTTCCCGCTGCTGATCGGCATCGGTGTCTTCACGTTGATGGTTACCTGGAAGGGCGGGCGTGCGCTGATGGCGGCTCGCCTGCGCGAAGAGGCCATCGACCTCGACCCGTTCCTAGAATCCATTTTCATCAGCCCGCCGCTGCGGGTGCCCGGTACAGCCGTGTTTCTCAGCGCCGAAAAGGGCTCGACCCCCTTCGCTCTGCTGCACAACCTGAAGCACAACAAGGTGCTGCACGAAGAGAACCTGTTCGTCACCGTGCAGCACCACGAAGTGCCCTGGATCGGCTTCAACAAGCGCTGCGAGATTGAACCGCTGGGCCACAACTGCTGGCAGGTGACGCTGCACTTCGGCTTCAAGAACGACCCCGATGTGCCCGAGGCGCTGAAGCTGCTGAAGGGCCGTGGCGTACACCTTGACGACATGGAAACCAGCTATTTCCTGAGCCGTGACACGGTCATCCCCACCTTCGGTGGCGGCATGGCGCTGTGGCGCGAAAAACTGTTTGCCAGCATGCACCGCAACGCCGCCGCAGCGGCAGACTTTCTGAACCTGCCGACGAACCGCATCGTCGAACTCGGCTCCAAGGTCGAGATCTAGTCCCGACTTCGGGTTGGGCTGCGACGCCTGCTGCGCGGTTTACTGCGACAGCGACTGCGACAGCGACAGCGACAGCGCCAGCGTGTACTTGCCGTTGACGCTGCCGTAGCCGCCACCGCCGTAAGTCACGCGCACGTACATCGTCACGGCCGTGGCCGCCGTGTTGGTCACGGTGACGCTGTCCACCAGCCCGGCACCCAGGTAGCTTTTGCCCAGGCGCACGCCGCCTTCGTCCAGCACATCCAGGTTGGGGTTGGACGGCGGGGTGGCGGTGGGGTTGGGGGTCAGCGTGGCGGTCAGCGACTTGCCGGCGGCGATGGTGACGCGGTAGTAGTCGAATTCGCGCTCCTCCACGCCGCGCGAAGCGAAGACGGAGCCGTTGACCAAGGCCGGCAGCGTGGGCACCACCTGGGCCGTGGCCAGTGTGCCGTTGGGTTCGACCTCCGCCAGCACCACCGGAATGGGCGCCGCATTGCTGATGTTCAGGAAGACCGCCGTCACCGGGCCCCACACGCCGGCTGCGTCGCGGGCGCGGGCGTAGACCGTGTGCTTGCCGGGCAGCAGGCCGGCGGTGGCCACCGTGCCGCTCAGCGCCTCGGTGGTGGCATTGAAGCTGCCGTCGGTGGCCGCCAGGGGCAGGCCCACAGCGCCGGCCTGCCACGGCGCCAGGTCGATGGTGTATTCGGCCGCGGCGATGGCCTGCGTGGCCTCGCTGCCGTTGCTCTGGTTGAAGCGCGTGTCGGTGGCGCTGGCGCTCAGGGCCACCACCGTGCCGGCGGCCACGCCGGCACCTGAAGCATCGCCGTCCAGCGTCAGCACCGTCACGTCGGGACCACCCGGCGTGATGTAGGGCGTGCGCAGCACCTTGGCGGCGTAGATCAGCGCCGGCAGGTTGTTCGGCTTGGTGGTGTTGGTGTAGCTGGTGCAGCTTTCGAAGAAGGCAGTGCCCAGTTCGATGGTGAAGCTGGCCACACCCAGTTCACCGTAGCTGGGCGCGTCGCTGGTGCCGTCGGTGGGGTACAGGCCGATGGACTGCTGCGGCGTGTAACCGTTGAACCAGGCCAGGCGGCGGCCCATGGTCTGCATGGCCAGGCCGTTGGGGGCCTGTGCGGCCGTTTCACCCCAGGGCCACAACACCAGTTGGCTGTAGCTGTGGATGTCGAGGTGCACGCCGCTGGTGTCGCTGGGTGCCGCGTCGCTGGCCAGCGGGCCGCGGCGGTCGGGCCACAGGCTGCGGATGTAGCTTTCTACAGCCTGGATCTCGGGTTCGCTGGCGGCCGAGGGGCCGCGGTAGGTCAGGTCGCAGACCGCGCCGCTGGAGCCTTGCCCGCCCGTGCTGTTCCAGGTGAAGCCGAAGTTGCGGTTCAGGTCGATGCCGCGGTTGTTGCTGTTGCTGCAGTAGTTGTTGTTGACGTTCTTGCGCCAGCTCAAACCCGTCTCGGCCTTCTTGCGGCCGTCAGGGTTGGTGTGCAGCATCAGGTGCACCTCGTGGTGGTTCAAGATCCACGTCGCATCGGCATTCGTGCCGTAGCCGTTGACCAACCAGCGTGCGAATTCCAGCACCAGCGGCGCCGTCGTGTATTCACGCGCGTGGATGGCGCTGTTGACGAAGAGCTTGGGCTTGGCCGCGCCCGCTTCACCGCTGGTGGCGTTGTTGGTCAGCTTCAGCACCTTCATGTCGTAGCCACCGCTGCCCTGCGTCTTCAGCCAAGACGAACCGGCGCTGACCCAACTGGCCAGCGTCGGCTTGGCGGCGATCAGGCTGTCGCCGACGGCGAAGGTTTCTTCCACCGTTTCGTAGCAGGCGTAGCCCGGAATGCTTTGCGGCCCCGGCACACCGGCCGCGCGCTGCGATGCGGCCATCTGGAACTGCGTCAGCACGCGGTTGCGGCGCTGGATGAACTCGGTGGCACGCTCGAAGCGAAAGCCGAAGGCGCGCAGGCGTTCCAGGTCAGCGGCTTCAAGTTGCATCACCAGGAAACCACCGGCGTAATCGCTTTCCAGCAACTCGCCGTGGAAAGTGATGGCCGCTTTGCGCGCAATCTCCAGGCTCGGGAAGTAGGCCTTGTAGACGTTGTAGGCCTGCTTTTCCTGTTCCAGCAATTCGATGGTCGTGGGCTCGGCAGCGGCGTGGGCTGCGGCGCCCAAGAGCGCGGCGGCCAACAGCGACAGGGCATGGCGCGCGACTCTGGCTTTCACAACGGCGTTCTTCATCTCAGGCCGCCAGCAAGTTGCTGAACAGCGGGTCATGCCGGCTGCGCGGCCGGTAGCCAGCCAGGCGCCGCGCAATCTCGGCGATGTGGGCGGGCGTGGTGCCGCAGCAGCCGCCGGCCACGTTCAAAAATCCGGCCTTGGCGAACTCTTCCATCAGCGCGCCGGTGACGGCCGGCGTCTCGTCGAAACCGGTGTCGCTCATCGGGTTGGGCAGGCCCGCGTTGGGGTAACAGCTGATGAACGTGTCGGCCGCCACTTTCGACAACTCTTCGATGTAGGGCCGCATCACTGTCGCGCCCAGCGCGCAGTTCAGGCCGATGGCCAGCGGCCGTGCGTGTCGCACCGAATTCCAGAACGCGCCCACGGTCTGGCCGCTGAGGATGCGGCCCGAGGCGTCGGTGACGGTGCCGGACACGATCACCGGCAGGCGTTCGCCGGTGTCTTCCATCAATTCATCCAACGCAAAGATGGCGGCTTTGGCGTTCAGGGTGTCGAAGATGGTTTCGACCAGGAAAAGGTCGCAGCCGCCTTCCAGCAAACCTTCGGCCTGTTCGCGGTAGGCCGCGCGCAATTCTTCGAAGCTGGTGTTGCGCGCGCCTGGGTCGTTCACATCGGGGCTGATGCTGGCGGTGCGCGGCGTGGGCCCGAGCGCGCCGGCCACGAAGCGCGGCTTGTCGGGCGTGCTGTATGCGTCGGCCGCTTCGCGCGCGATGCGGGCTGCGGCCACGTTCATCTCACGGGCGATGTGGCCCAGGCCGTAGTCTTCCTGCGCAATCGACGTGGACCCGAAGGTGTTGGTCTCGATCAGGTCGGCACCGGCCGCCAGGTACTGGCCGTGGATTTCTTTGATCACGTCGGGCCGGGTCAGCACCAGCAGGTCGTTGTTGCCCTTCAGGTCCTTCGCGTGGTCGGCGAAACGCGGGCCGCGGAAGTCGGCTTCCGTCAGCTTGTAACGCTGGATCATCGTGCCCATCGCGCCGTCGATGATGGCGATGCGGTGTTGCAGGATGTCGGCCAGGGCACCGCCCCGGGTGTAGCCGCGGGGGCTGGTTTTCGAGGGCTGGTTCATGGCTTGATTGTAAGAAGGTCGGCGCTTCGGCGGGTTCACTCCGTCGGCGCGCGGTGGCGGCGCTTGCGGCGCTTTTGGGGCGCGAAGCCGTTTGCCGAGCGGTGACGTTGGCTCTGTGAGCGCCGCAGCGAAAGGTCCAGCGCCATGATGACCAGCGTCAGTGGCACCAGCGCGCCGCAACCCAGGCTGAGCAGGCTGTTGGGCACCTGGTTGCGGTAGACCGAACCCTGCTGGCTGATGAGATCAGCAGCAGACAGCACCATCTGCTGCCCCACCAGCAGGCTCAAGCCCAGCAGCACCATGCTGCCCAGGCGGGTCAGGTTCCGGGGCTCGTGGCTGCGGGATTCGCGTTCGTGAACGGCCATCCACAGCGCGGCCAGAAAGCCCACACCCATTACCAAGGTGGCCGCAGCCACCACCGGCCGGTTCCACAGCACGCCGGGCCGCAAGCCGGCGGCCCAGATCCAACCCATCTGCACGCCAGTGCCCAGTCCGGCCAGGATCAAGGTGCCCAGCAGCGCAGCCCACCAATGCGTACTGAATGTCAGGCTGGCCACCACCGGCAGGCAGGCGATGACCGCGCCCAGCCACAGCACGGGTGCCGCTACCGAGCCGTAGCCCAGCGGAAAATTCAACCCCTCGGCGGACAAGCCCAGGACAGCCGTGGCGCAAATGCCGGTGCCCAGCGTGGTCGCTGACATCAGCTGCGCCGGCCAGCTCAGCGCCAACGCAGGCCGGCGCCGTGCGCGAGCCAGCCAACCCAGGCCAACGTGCGCAGTCAGCAAGGCCACGAAGGCCGTGACGACCCACAGGATCCAGGCATATTCGACGATCGAGTAGGGATTCATGGGCAGGGTTCTGGGGCGGCCGCCATCGTAGCCACAGCCCGCACGCCGTGCGCGTTTTCCTGCGCGTCCGGCAACACAAGATGCCACTTCTGACCCAGGAACCCCCCGGTTTCAATGGCGCAGGAAGCCGATGCCACGCCGTTGCCGAGCCGCGGGTTTGACACGATGCTTGCCAGCACTCTTTCGTCTTTCGAGCAGGCGCACCGTCGCGTAGCGCAGCGAGACGGTCAACATGGCAGGTTCAAGGCGCGGCGGCGCTTTCCAGCAGCAGCGTGGTTTCCTGACCCGTGGGACGCACCAGAATGCGCACCCGCACGGGCAGGTGGTGGCGCGCCGGGTCCAGCCACACATCGACGGTGGTGTCGTACAGCCGCCGTGGCTCGCGCCGCAGGTGCAGCGCGTCGGGCACGGGGCCGGCAGGCAGTTCCAAAGCTTCGAGTCCGACGACGGTGCACAGCCAGACCTCGGCGTCGCCGCGCGTGCCGACCACGTACACCGCGATCTCGCTGCCTGGCGTGCGCAGCGCCGGGTTGGCTTCGGCAATGCCGGCCAATTGCAGCAGCCAACTCAAGCGGTCTTGCGCGCCGGCCACGAGCGGCACTTCACTTTTGGGGCCGCTGAAGGTGACGCGTGCACTGTCGCGCTGGAAGTTCACGGCGCGCACGTCGCGGCCGCGCCGGCTGTCGGTGTGCCGCTCGGGCTCCAGGCCGTGGCGGGCGACGGCGCCGAAGCTGGCGCTGCCCAGGTTCAGCGCGCCGGCGGCTTCGTTGCGCAGGCTCAGGCGGTACAGCGCGCCGTCGTTTTGCCACTGCAGTTCGGCATGGCCGGGCTGGCCGTTGCGGCGCAGCGCGTAGCGCAGCGTGCTGGAAGGCGGCAATTGCGTGACGTAGACCGGCGCGGCCGCGCCGCCCGGTTCGGGCGCCGATTCGCTGCCTTGCACCGCTGCTTGAAGGGCGGCTGTAGCTGCAGCAGGAGCAGGCTCAGGCAGGGCTTCCGACGGCGGCGCTGCGGCGGACAAGCTTGCAGCGGCGGGGCGGTTGGGGCGTGGTCCTGCCGCAGGGTTGGGCTGGACGTCTGCGCGGGCTGCTGCCGCCGGCACGGCCAGCCCGTCGGGCGGGGCCTGTGTCATCGCGATCTGCCGCACCTGCAGCGGCCGGCCGGTGTTGCCGTGCGCGCCGGCGCCCGGCTCTGCGGGCCACAGCAGCAGCAGGACCGCGTGGCCCAACAGCACGCCGGCCATCAGCAGCAGCGCCGCGCGCCTGCGCGGGGTGCGCAGGGTGCGCGGCTGGCCGGCGTGGGCTGGGGGATGCAAGGGCAAGGCCATCGTCATCCGACAATACTGCCACCATGAAACTCGCCACCCTCAAAGACGGCTCGCGCGACGGCCTGTTGGCCGTCGTCTCACGCGACCTGGCCAGCGCGCACTTCGCCACCGGCATCGCCACCTCGCTGCAGCATGTGTTGGACGACTGGAACTTCATCAGCCCGCAGCTGGAAGACCTGTACGCCACGCTGAACGGCGGCAAGGCCCGCCACGCCTTCGCCTTCGACCCGCGCCACTGCATGGCACCGCTGCCGCGCGCTTACCAGTGGGCCGACGGCTCGGCCTACCTCAACCACGTTGAACTGGTGCGCAAGGCGCGCGGCGCCACGGTGCCCGAGAGTTTCTATGTCGACCCGCTGATGTACCAAGGCGGCAGCGACGACTTCCTGGGCCCCTGCGACGACGCGCTGTTTGCCAGCGACGAGTGGGGCATCGACTTCGAAAGTGAAGTCGCCGTCATCACCGGCGACGTGCCGCTGGGCGCTGCGCCCGAGGCCGCGCTGGACAGCATCCGCCTGCTGATGCTGGTCAACGACTGGAGCCTGCGCAACCTGGTACCCGCCGAGCTGGCCAAGGGTTTCGGCTTCGTGCAGAGCAAGCCCGCCACCGCCTTCAGCCCGGTGGCGGTGACGCTGGACGAAGTCGGCACCGCGTGGAAGGGCGGACGCCTGCACCTGGCGCTGGAAAGCCGCTGGAACGGTCAGCGCGTGGGCCTGTGCGAGGCCGGACCCGAGATGAATTTCCACTTCGGCCAGTTGATCGCCCACGTGGCCAAGACGCGCCGCTTGCGCGCCGGCAGCATCGTCGGCAGCGGCACCGTCAGCAACAAGGACTGGACCCACGGCTACGCCTGCGTGGCTGAAAAAAGGGCCATCGAAACCATCGAACACGGCGAGCCGAAAACCGCCTTCATGCAATTCGGCGACCGCATCGAAATCGAGATGCGCGACGAGCGTGGCTTGAGCGTGTTCGGCACCATAGCCCAGCGCGTGGCGTCACCCTGGCAGGCTTGAGCCGGCATGGGTGAACTGCCGCCGTGGCTGAAGCACGCCACCGTCTGGTTGGTGCTGGCGGTGGCCGTCTTCCTGGGCGTGCAGGCCTGGCAGGCCCGCGAAGCGGCCACGCGTTTCAACATCGACGGCAGTTCGGTGGCGATACGCCGCAGTGCCGACGGCCACTACCACTGGAGCGGTCGCCTCTCCGGGCGCAACGTCGAATTCCTCGTCGACACCGGCGCCACCCGCACGGCCATACCTGCGGAACTGGCGCGTGAACTGGGCTTGAGGGTGCTGGGCCGCATGCAAAGCAGCACCGCTGGCGGCGTGGTGCAGGGCACGGTGGTGCAGGGTGACATGCAACTGGACGGCGGCGTGCAGGTCGATCGCCTGCAGATCGTGGCCCTGCCCAACCTGGCCGCGCCGCTGCTCGGCATGGACGTGCTGGGGCGGCTGCGGCTGGAACAGGCCGACGGCGTGCTGCGGGTGGATTTGAGCGGCGCGGTGCGCTGAACGCGGCGCCGGTCGAAACGCACACACCGCCCGTTTGCCGCTCAGGCGGCGCTCATTCGAATTTCGGTTCTTCCGGACTTTCTGTGGGTAGTTTGTGGCCGACCTGAGCCTTCGAGACGAGTTGCCCACGGCGTCGGTCGGTCGGTTCGTCGCAAGCGCCGCCCGCCCGCCGCCGTGGACAACTCTGCGTTGCTGACAGCCACAC
>JBBQAI010000143.1:0-9883 GCA_038316205.1 Burkholderiales bacterium | reverse complement strand
TGTCGTCCACGCCGCCCACGCGCACCAGGCTCGGCCAGTTGAATGGGGCTTGCGGGTCTGGCGCGGCCAGCGGGCCGTCGAGCGCGGCGGTGATGGTCAGCGTGGCGGGTTCGCTGTCGTGCAACTGCGCCGCCAGTTCAGCGAACTCGGGGCGCAGGTGGTCGCGTAGCAGGTACAGCGCGCCCCAGGCCAGCGCGGCGGTGGCCGACGGGCCTGCCAGCGCCGACAAGGCCTCGGGTGCGCCGGCTGATGCGGTGGGCAATGGCCGCAGGTTCCATGCCAGCACCGGCGCGGCGGGCTGCAGCATGCGTTGCAGCAGGCGCTGCACGCGGTGCAGGCCTTCAGCGAAGTCGTCGTCCACCGGCAGCAGCAAGGCGCCGGGGGCGCGTACCAGGCGTTCGTTGGCTGCTGGCCCCTGGTGGCTGCGTGGCGGCAGCACCCAGAGCTCGAGCCGGGCCAGCCGGCCGCTGTGTCGGCCCTGGTGATGGCCGTCACGCACCGGGGCCACCAGCAATTGCGTCAGGTCCAGCTTGTGCGCGGCCGGCGGCGGCCAGTGGCCGGTGTACAGGTCCACCAGCAGGGCTTCCTGCAGATTGGCTGGCGGCGCAGCACAGGGCAATTCCTGCGCTGCGCAGTAGGCTGCAAGCGCTGCGGCCCGGGCCGGGCTGATGGCGGGCAGCGCGCTGGCGCCGACGCCTTCATAACCCTGGAACCAGCGCAGCTCAGTGCTCAGTGCTGCGGCGATGGCGGGCAGTTCACCGGGGTGCAGCCAACGTTCGTGCACCACCAGCGCGTGGCACAGCACCAGCCACAGGGGCGTGTCGCGGCTGTGCTCGCTGTGCAGCAGGTGCGCGGGGACGGGCTGCGGATGGGCGGCCGCTTCTCCGCGGATGGCGCGGATGGCGGCCTCGATCTCCCGGGTCTCCTGGTCGTCCAGGGTGTAGTTCATGGTGGGGGCGCGCAAGTGGGGCTTGGCCACCATGCTGCCATAGCAACTGCGCGCGGCGGCTTTGCTTCAAAGTTCACTGCGCTGAACTTGGTGAAGCGGCACACCGCCCCGCGCTGGCACGGAGCCACCCAACCACGGGCCCTGCAGCGCCAGCATCTGGCTGACAAAGCCGTCGTGTGGCGCGCACAGCCAGGCGGCCGGGCCGGCCACCATGAAGCCCGCCAGCGCATCCAGTCCCAGGCTGTCCGCCAAGGGCACGCTGCACGCCAGCGTGCTGGCGTGCAAGCGCAGCCGCTCGGCCGGCAGCAAGTGGCTGGTGGTGACCAGGTTGTGCAGGCGGTCGGCCAGGCGCACGGCGGCCAGGCCGGGGCCGAAGGTCTGTACGGCCTGGTTCAAGCGCTGCATCAGGTCTGACTCGCGGGCCTGGCGGTCGGGCAGCGTGGTGTTCTTGGTCAACGCCGCTACTCGCTGGCTGATGGCGGGGCCGAACAGGTCCTGGATGTGGCCCAGCATCTCGCTCGGGCCGCCCAGGTGGTCTTCGGCGGCGTCGTGCAGCATGGCGGTGACGACGTCGTCGGTGCTGCCGCCCCAGCAGCACACCAGCCTGGCGGCCTGCAGCGGGTGGCACAGGAAGGGCGAGCCGTCCAACTCGCGGCGCTGGTGGCGGTGCACCTGCGCGGCCAGCAGCGTGGCGGCAGTGACGGTCTTCACGTCGAGCCCATGCCGGCGCACAGCGTACTTCAGCGCGATGGCCTGCAGCCGGGCGTCGCCGCGCGGCACAAAGCAGTCGGCGGCGTCGGTATTTGTGTCGGTGTGGGTGTCGCTTTGTCGGTTTTGGGACATGTGGATCTCCGGTGGGCGCTGCCGGTACGGCAGCGGTTCCCACGGTTCCACGGCGCTGGCTCAGCGGTCCGACAAAGGCTGGAAAAGGCCGCCAGCCTTGGCCAACGGGACCACCGCAGCGCCTTCATCCAAGCGGCACGCGGACGGGCCGCATTTCCACCGTTCTTCCTTCGGGCCGGCACACCGTTCGCTGCAACCAACGGGCGCGGTGTCGAAGGCGATCTGCGCATCCAGACCCGATCCGCCTGCTGTAGGTCTGCCGCCAGCCCGGCTGCATCTGAAGAAGGTGGACGAGGACTTCTTCGAGGGGCGAAGAAGTCCATCGGTTCAGACGATCCCCTTATCAAACCACCTCTTGCACGACCGAGGTGTCGAAGCCCAGTTGCAGAAGGTCAGCGCGGATGGCGGCGAGGGCTTTCTGCGCACTTTCCGCGTGGACTGGGGTTACGCCTTCTGCCATGAACACCATGTCGGTGGTTTCGGCGCGCAGACAGGTCTTCTCGCTGTCCCTGTGGTTCAGCCCCCAACACAAGACCTCACTGTCTTGTGCATAGACCACCAAGCCTGAACGCAGCGGCATGTCATCAGCGCTGCCACCCAGCGGCGAAAAGCGATCTTCTTCGGGCCTGCAGAACCGCAGCTCCAGGGGAGCGCTACTGAGTCGCATGAGATCGTAGGCGCCCAGACATGCCATGTACCGGATCGACGCTGCGTTGTACAGGTTGACGGCGGGCACCCCTGTGTCGAGCGGCTTGCCGGCGATCGCTCGCCTTCCAAGCGCCTCGAAACTGCACCGGTAAGCCGAGGGTTTCACGCCCATCGACTTGTAGGCATCACGCCACTGGGTGATCAAGGGCGTGCCCATCAACGATTCCGTGGTGGGAAGCAGTTGGCTGAGGTGGGTGACCGCCTCCGCCAGCCTGCGTGCCGCCAGTTCCGTGAGCGCAGGAGAGGGGGTCACCCCCCTGACCATCACGCTGAACACCCGCAGATCGGGGAAGAGGTCGAGCACGTCCTTGTGGATATGGGCATTGATAGTCATGGGGGTCTCCTTATTCAACGTCCCTGAGGGCCTTAAAACCGCCGAGCAGCGTCGTGCGGCCCCTTGAAGAACGGTACTTCGGTGAAGCCTGCATCAGCAGCTTGTGCAGCGCCTTGTGCTTCCACTGGGGCACGCTCGGGAAGGCGTGGTGGATCAGGTGATAGCCGTCCTTCAGCGGATGCACGACCCAAGTGTGCAGCCAGCCCACGTTGGTGTAGGTGCCACTCGACTCGCTCTGGCCATCCGAGTAGTCGTGTTCTTCGAGCTCGGCAATGAAGCGCAGCCAGGGCAGAAACGCAAACTGCGGAATCAACCAGAACAACGCCCAGGCGATGAAGGCGGTGCTCCAGCCCAGAGCCATCCCGAGCGGGATGAGAAACACGCAGAGGTGCCAGGCGGCGGCACGGACCAAGGCGGCGGGCTTGCGCGCAGCTTCGCGGTACCAGCCGGTGGTGTACGACACCATCGTCGGCAGCAAGCCGCCGGGCGCGAAGGCTGAGCGCATCGACTCGAAGCGCCGCTTGCACGGGTCCTGCACGGACCCATAGTCGGCATGGTGGGGCCCGTGGAACCCGCGGTACTCGCCCACGTCGGAGAACGACGGGTAGGCCGCGAGCACGTTGGTCATGAAGTCGTTGACCTTGGGGTTCTTCCGATACCAGGCCCGGTGGCTGCCATCGTGGACCATCAATTCCAGGCCGCGCTGTTGCCGCGCGATCACCGCCCCTGCGAGCGGGTAGAAGGCGACAGCGAGCGGCCAGCTCAGTTGGTAGAGCGTCATCACGCCGGCCGCGACCGCCGTGATCGACACCAGGCAGCCAACGGCGAGACCGGAGCTGACCAGCACATTCGTTTCCCTGAATTGCGCGAGCAGTTTCTGCGGAAGTTCGTTCCTGAACTCGACAGCAGCGAACTGACGCGTCTTCTCGGGGCTCGGTTTCTGCTCCGCCGGGGCGGTGCCCGTGACGGTGGGGATCTGCGGGTCCGCGCTCTTGGTGCGCGGGGGGTCAGGGGTAAGGAAGCTTTGCAGGGCCTCGGCGTCGCCCCGCAGCGCGAAGTGGCTGGCGACGGTGTCGCTGTATCGGTTTTGCGTCATGTGGTTCTCCGGTGGGCGCTGCCGGTGCGACAGCGGTTCCCACGGTTCCACCTGGCTGGCCCGGCAACCCGACTAAAGCTGGAAAAGGCCGTGCGCCTTGGCCAACGCGGGGACAGATCGAATGAATCGAGGCGGCCTATGAACGAGGCGCTTTTCCATGCTTTGTTCTCAAGTCCGGCAGGCCCTTCGCTGCAATCAACGGACGCGATGTCGCAGGCGGTGGTGGGCACCGACCCCGCAGGCATCGGCCAACCCGAAGGAGCGACGGCATGCACGACAAGACCCTGCACGCGCTGCAACGCGAAAACGCGCGACGGCTCGAAGATTTCTTGACACGTTTGAAGTCACGGGCCCGACCATTCGGTGCCTATGCCCGCATTGCAACGACGGTGCTGCCTGGCGTTGGCCAGGGCCTGGGTTCGGCGGGGCAGCAGCAAGCGAAGCGGCTGGCGCTTGGCCTGCAAGATCGCTGGCAAGCCGTGTACGGGCCGACGCGCGAGTTCGTCTTGTCGATCGGCCAACTCGCCATGGGCCTGTTGCGCTGGCCGTGGCGCCGCATCGCGGTGGGCGGCGTGGCGACGGCCATGACGGCCTCGGTGCTGGCGGCCACGCAGGTGATCTATGGATACCAGACGCACCCGGCGGATTATTGGCAGGAGCGTCTGACGCAGCGCCTGGGTTCACCCATCTTCAGCGCCGACCGCCAACTGCAGGGCACGCTGTTCCCGGCCGCACGGGACGCGGCCGGCCTGGACTACGCGAGCTACGGCTACATCCGCCCGCAAGGCAGCCCACCCGAGTTGTGGCAGCGCAGCGTGATCGCGCTGGAGCAGAAGACGCTGTTCAACCCCTGGCGCAGTTGGTGCGGTATCGACCCATTGGGCACGCTCAAGCGCGTGATCACCGGCGCAGGCGGCGGCTCGGGCCTGGCGCAGCAGAACGCCAAGAACCTGATGGAGCCGGAAGAGCGGCGCTCGGGCAGAAGCATCGGCGCTGTCATCGACAAGCTGCGCGAAGTGGGTGCCGCGTGCGCCCTCTACCGCAGCCAGGGCGGTGCGCAGGGCATGTTGAACCTTTACGCAGCCTACGCCCCGGTGGCGCAGGTGTCTGGCGTGACGCGCGGCGAAGAGGCCGGCGCCTGGGTGCTGTTCAACACCGATCCTTCCGCCCAGCAGCCCTACCAGCAAGCCCTGCTGGCTGCCCTGCCCCAGCGCCCGCTGGCGCTCGTGCCGCCAGAGGCCTTCGACAAGGGGTGCACCACGCTGATGAACGCAAAGGCGACGCAACTGAGCAAGGACGAGCTGAAGGCGGCCCGGCAATGCGCCGTCCTCGGCCGCGCCCGCGTGGCGCTGCGCGAGGTGCTGCCCGCTGGGCCCGAGCGTGATGCTCAGATCGCCAAGCTCGACGCGCTGGAAGCCACCGGCATCGTGCCGGCCAACCCTTTCGCGCCGCTGCCCACGCGCAAGCTGGTGAACCTGTCCACGCGCACGCAGGCCGCACTCAGCCCGGCGATGGTGCAGCGCATTGCCAGCGAAGCCGAAGACATCGAGACCCCGGCCGGCACGCCGCTGACGCTGACGATGTCGCAGCCCGTGCAGTTCGCCTTCAGCCGCAACGTGCGTGCGGCGTTGAAGCGCATCGACGAGTCTGTCCAGGGCCGCGAGACCCTGTGTGTGCCGCTGGCCTTTGGCAGCCCCATGCACCACTGCCCCGGCGCGCCGGACACCCCCGCGCAGGCCGACGTGGTGCTGGCGCGCATGTCGGTGCGCGACGGCGGCATCACGCGCCTGTACGAAAGCAGCCGCCTGGCCTTCGATGCCGAGAACGCCATCGGCAGCGTCGGCAAGATGGTGATCGCCATGGTGGCGGTGCAGCACGGCTACACACCCGACACGCTGGTGTGCCCGCGCCAGGCGCGCGACGGCGGCAGGCTGCTGCGCCGCGTGACGCAGCCCATGTACGGTTTCAGGCACTGCGGCCCGAAGGACCTGATCCCCTTTACCGAGGCGATGGCCCGCTCGGACAACCTCGGCGCGTACGAGGTGGCCCGCGCGCTGCCGCGCGACGCGCTGCTGAAGGGCATCGTGGCGCTGGGCCTCACACCCGATGCCGACCCCAAGGCCAACCTGGCCTACACACTGGCCTTCGGCACCCAGGCGGGCACGCCCAGCGCGCTGCTGGCGTTGGGGCAGGCGCTGTTCGGCGTGGCCTTCGACGTGCCGGTCCGCAGCGGCGGCCCGCGGGTGCTGGCCAGCAACCAGCAGCAAGCACCGGCCTACGCTGCGGTGCGGGCCGCGCTGCCCGCCGCCGTGCAACGCCAGACCCTGCGCACGTTGCTGCAGGCGCCGGTGCAGCACCCGCAGGGCACGCTGCACTTCCTGCAGGACTCGCTGGCGGCGGGCAAGACCGGCACCACCTCGGCCACTTTCGGCCCCAAGCCCGGCGTGCGGCCCTATGTGCAGGCCAAGTACACGCTGGGCTACGTGCCGGCCGACCAGTCGGTAGTGCTGTCCAGCATCAACGCGCCGGCGGGCCACGGCCTGGGGCTGGCCCAGATGCACGGCAGCCTGCTGGCGCCAGCCATCCAGGAGTTGCTGCAATGACGGGCGGCAGTTTCTGGCGCGCGCTGGCCGGTTTCCTGCTGGCCTTCGGGCTGCTGATGGTGTCTGTGCTGGCGTTGGCCTGGGCGGCCATGGGAACATAGAGGCGGCCGCAGGAAGCGGCGCCAGTGAATCCACCTGCCGCAACCCGCTGCCGCCCCATTTACCCGATGCCGCCTGACCTGAGCCCCCATCTCGACGACTTGCGCCGGCAACTGGCGCAGGTTGAGGACCCGTCGGTGGACGCCGACAGCATCCCTTCGCTGCCCGGCCCGTGGCTGTACCTGCGCGATGGCGAGTCGGCCAAGTGGCCGCTGTGGATGGACCTGTGCCTGGCGGTGATGCACGGGCACGGCACGGTGCCGGCGCAAGGCGACACCGCGGCGCTGCGGGCCTTCATTACCGGTGAGAGCCTGACCCTGCGCAACCCCTGGCCGCACGACTGGGGGGGCGTGGGCACCAGCCACCCGCCTTTGCTGCCGCGCCGCGTGGCGCAACTGGCCACCTACGGTCTGCAGCGGGACGAGGGCATCGGCGCGCAGACGCTCAAGTCCTGGGCCCCTGCCAACCTGCAGGAAGAACTGCTGCGCGCCGCCTTCACGGCAGGTGCCATGCCCGTCGCCGACCTGTGCTTTGTGCAGCCCATGGTGTCGGCCCTGCTGCACGCCCAAGGCTACGGCGCGCTGACCGAACTGCGCCTGTGGCGGCACGACGCCGCGGCCGAGCACTGGCCGGTCGACGCCGGTCAGTTGTTGCGCGCGCCCAGCGCCGCACTGCTGCCGGTGGATGCCACCTTCGCCGACGGCCTGCAGCGCGTGCAAGACCTGCTGCGGCGCGTGCTGCAGCCGCATGCGCCCGCCGTGTCGTGGTGCCTGCGGCCGCTGAAAGAGCAGGCCGCCCGGCACGCGCCCTTCGCGCTGCCGGCGCTGGTGGGGCCGTCGGCCACGGCCACGCTGGCCTTCGGCGCCCTGGTGCTGCTGCGCGACCATGTGCGCGACGACACGCCCCCGCTGCGTGCGCTGAAGGCCGCGCTGTACGACTGCGACCCCGAACGCGCCGTGGTCTCCGCCGCGCTGGGCGACTGGCCGGCAGCGGGCAGCGCCCGCTTCTGGCCACCGCTGCTGCCCGTGGGCGGTGCCACCGACAAGCTGGGCGTGCTGCCCGACGTGTCTCCGCTGCACCGCATCCAGCGGTGCTATTTCGCGCAGGGTCAGGCCGGCGTGGGCGTGAGCCTCTGGCGGCCGCCGGTGGCCGACCTGGGCGAGCTGGTGCAGCGCGTGGCCGACGACACCAGCGAGTTGAATGCCGATGAGCGCGAGTTGCACGCCTGCCTGGTGGCGCCAGACACTGACGAAGCGGCGCTGAACGCCGATCTGCTGGAGCGCGTGGCAGCCCGCGCCGCACCCACCAGCATCCGCGGCTACCTGTTGTGGCGCTACGCCGTGCACGCCTCGGGCCAGCACCAGCCGCTGGGCCCGCCGGTGCGGCTGCACCGCCACTTCGTGCACCTGCAGTTGCGCGACCTGCAGCCTGAGCGCAGCCCTGGCCGAGCCGGCCAAGACGAAGCGCGCCTGGCCGGCGCCGACGTGCGGCGCGACGTCGCCCAGCTGCTGCACGGCGACGAATTCAGCACCGTACCGGCCTGGAGCATCGAGGCGCCGCCCTACAGCGGCAAGACCACGCTGTTGTGCGAGTGGGAGATGCGCACCGCCAGCGAAGCCCTGCGCCGCCGCCACCGCAGCGCCCGCCAACAGGGGCCCTGGGGCGAACTCTGCGTGCTGCTGCCGCTGAACACGCTGGCCGAAGCGCTGCGTGAGGGCAGCGGCAGCTTTGAGCAAAAGCTGGTGGCCTGGATGCAGGCCCACGCGCCCGGCCTGCCGCCGCTGGCCGATGTGATGCACGGCCGCACCCATGAAGCCGGCCTGCAGCTGCGCTTGCTGTTCGACGCGCTGGACGAATTGCAAGCCCCCACGGCCGAAGAGCGCCGCCACATCGAGGGCCAGCTTTGCCGCTGGCTGGCCCAGCCGGGCCGCTCCCATCTGCTGGCGCCGGTGTTCACCGTGCGTGAGCAGGAGAAGGCCAGCACCCTGGAAGCAGGCCGCTGGAAGCCCCGCAACGTGGGCCTGCTGCGCTGGCGCGCCAGCGACATGCGCAGCTACATCCTCGACCGCCTGGGGTCGGCGATGTCGGCGGCCGACCGTCGCGAAAGCGAAATGGACGTGGCAGCACCCGCCGCACGCATGCTGAGCGCCCTGGGGTTGTCGGCAACGGCCGACGCCGCCGATCTCGACGAGCAAGCTCTCAGCGACTTCGCCACCTTCTGCGCAACGCCCGGCATCCTGTCGGCACAGTGCACCTTGCTGGAAACCTGGCCGCGGCGCCAACTGCCCGAGCGCCGGCCCGACCTGCTGCTGGCCCTGGTGTGGTACAGCCTGCAACGCGCCCGGAACCGCCACGAACTGGCCGACGAGCGAATGCTGCCGGAGCTGATGCGCCAGTTGTTGGCCGACATCGGCGGCATGGACGACTGGCGCTTGCCGGCGCAGGCGGGGGCCTTGCTGGGCGGCCTGGGACGCGCGGCCGACGCGATGCACGACAACCAGGGCGGCCGCGTCACGGTAATGGCCCTGGACGCGGTGTTCAAAGCACTGAAGGCCGCCGCGGTGCCAGGTGCGGAGTTGGACGATGCGTGGCTACAGCGCTGGCTGGCCGCAGTGCGTGCCACGGGTCTGGCGTTCGCCGAACTGGATCGGCGCAGCAAGCAGTGGATGTTCCGCTTCGTCCACCCGCAGTTTCAGGAACTGTTTGCGGCGCTGGGCCTGGACCCTGATCGATTGCCCGACCTGACGCCGCCGCCCTTGGATCCGCCGACGGAGCAGGAGTTGGAGGCGCGCTTGCTGGCGGACGAGGGCGCAGGGATTCAGCTACCGGCGGCCACAGTGCATCAAGAGCGAATCCGCATGGCGGTGGCTGTGCACGTTGATCACGAGGCGTGGCTGCGCCGGCTGATCCGTTCTGGCCATGTGGCGATGGCCGCCAGGGCTGCGGCTGAGGTGCGGCGTGAAGTCGAGCACGACGGCCCGTTTGCTGGTGGCCAGCGGCAGGGTCCGCACCTGGTGTTGCAGCACCTGCGCCGCGTGCTGCTGTTGCGCAGCATGGATGCGGGCGAGCGCGTGCGCGACCGGCTGCGGGCGGGCTGCGTCGCGGGCGCTGACGAGCGCGAGGCGGCGGTGGCCGAGCAGATGGCCGGCTTTGATGAGGAGCTCAACGCGCACTGGCGCGAGGAATGGAAGCACTTCCAGGGCGGCCAAGGCCGCGACCTGAGGCACCGCATCGAAGCGGGGTTGCTGCTG
>JBBQAI010000011.1:0-59422 GCA_038316205.1 Burkholderiales bacterium | reverse complement strand
TGGTCACGTCCATCATCGTCTTGGCCGGCAGAACCGGTGCCGACGAACCGCCGGGGATCACGGCTTTCAGCGCACCACCGCGCACGCCGCCGGCCAATTCCAGCAATTGCGCGAATGGCATGCCCAGCGGAATTTCGTAATTGCCGGGCTTCTCGACATCACCCACCACGCTGAAGATCTTGGTGCCGCCGTTGTTCGGCTTGCCGCATTCCAAATACGTCTGGCCGCCGTTGTTGATGATCCACGGCACCGCAGCAAAAGTCTCGGTGTTGTTGATCGTCGTCGGTTTGCCGTAAAGGCCGAAACTGGCCGGGAAAGGCGGCTTGAAGCGCGGCTGGCCCTTCTTGCCTTCCAGCGATTCGAGCAAGGCGGTTTCTTCGCCGCAGATGTAAGCGCCAAAACCGTGGAAAGCATGCAGCTGGAAGCTGTGGCTGCTGCCCATGATGTTGTCGCCGAGGAAGCCCGCCGCACGGGCATCTTCCAGAGCCGTTTCGAAGCGCTCGTAGGCTTCGAAAATCTCGCCGTGGATGTAGTTGTAGCCTGTCTTGATGCCCATCGCGTATGCCGCGATGGCCATGCCTTCAATGACGATGTGCGGGTTGTAAAGCAGGATGTCGCGGTCCTTGCAGGTGCCCGGCTCGCCTTCGTCGCTGTTGCAGACCAGGTACTTGGGCCCCGGGAACATGCGCGGCATGAAGCTCCACTTCAGGCCCGTCGGGAAACCTGCGCCGCCACGCCCACGCAACGCGCTCAGCTTCAACTCAGCAATAACCTGGTCCTGGGTCCAACCTTCGCCGCCATCCTGACCCAGGATCTTGCGCAGCGCGCTGTAGCCGCCGCGGGCCACGTAGTCCTGCAAACGCCAGTTGCTGCCGTCCAGGCCGGCCACGATCTGCGGGCCCTGATGGCGCCCGTGGAAACAGCTTTCGGCGCCGCGCGCCTGGAATTTCGACAGGTCGATGTGCTTGACCATCAGCGGTTGGCCTTCAAGGTTGCGATCAGCTCGTCGAGCCGGTCGTTGCTCATGAAACTGAGCATCTGGCGGTCGTTGACCAGCATCACTGGTGCGTCGGCGCAAGCGCCCAGGCATTCGCTGGGCTGCACGGTGAACACGCCGTCGGCCGTGGTGCCGTAGGGCTCGACGCCCAACTTCTTGCAGACGTGTTGCAGCGCTTGTTCACCATCGCGCAGCGCGCAAGGCAGATTGGTGCACACGTTCAGCTTGAAGGTGCCCACCGCCTGCTGGTTGTACATGTTGTAGAAGGTTGTCACCTCGTGCACGGCGATAGGCGCCATGCCGAGGTAGGCCGCAACCGCGTCTTCCGATTCGGGCGAAACGTGGCCTTGCTCGTGCTGCACGATGGCCAGGCAGGCCATCACCGCCGATTGCTTCTGGTCTGCCGGGTACTTCGCCACTTCCTTGTCGAAGCGGGCGATCGTGGCGTCGGAAAAATTGATGGACGGGTTCATCGGTCAATCTCGCCAAAGACGATGTCCATGGTGCCGATGATGGCCACCGCGTCGGCAATCATGTGACCGCGCGCCATTTCGTCCAGCGCAGCCAGATGCGCGAAACCGGGCGGGCGGATCTTCAGCCGGTAGGGCTTGTTGGCGCCGTCGCTCACCAAGTAGATGCCGAATTCGCCTTTGGGGTGTTCGACCGCCGCGTAGGCCTCGCCTTCGGGCACGTGCATGCCTTCGGTGAACAGCTTGAAGTGGTGGATCAACTCTTCCATGTTGGACTTCATGCCCACACGCGAAGGCGGTGCCACTTTGTGGTTGCTGGTGATCACGGGGCCGGGGTTGGCGCGCAACCACGCTGCGCATTGCTGGATCAGCCGGTTGCTTTGGCGCATCTCTTCGATGCGCACCAGGTAGCGGTCGTAGGTGTCGCCGTTCACGCCCACGGGCACGTCGAAATCCAGCGCGCCGTAGATGTCATAAGGCTGCATCTTGCGCAAGTCCCAGGCGATGCCCGAGCCGCGCAGCATCGGGCCGGTAAAGCCCAGGTTCATCGCGCGCTCGGGCGTGACGACGCCGATACCGACGGTACGCTGTTTCCAGATGCGGTTGTCGGTGAGCAGCGTTTCGTATTCATCGACCAGATTCGGAAAACGACGGCAGAAATCGTCGATGAAATCGAGTAGAGAGCCCTGACGGTTCTCGTTCAGCGCGGCAATGGCCTTGGCATTCTTGATGCGGCTGACGCGGTACTGCGGCATCGCGTCGGGCAGGTCTCGGTAAACGCCGCCCGGGCGGAAATAGGCGGCGTGCATGCGTGCGCCGCTGACCGCCTCGTACATGTCGAAGAGGTCTTCGCGTTCGCGGAAGCAGTAAATGAAGATGTTCATCGCACCGCAGTCCAACCCGTGCGCGCCCAGCCACATCAGGTGGTTCATCACACGCGTGATCTCGCTGAACATCACGCGGATGTATTGCGCACGAACCGGCACGTCCACGCCGAGCAACTTTTCGATGGCCAGGCAGTAAGCATGCTCGTTGCACATCATCGAGACGTAATCCAGCCTGTCCATATAAGGCAGGTTCTGCAAAAACGTCTTGCTTTCGGCCAGCTTCTCGGTGGCGCGGTGCAGCAGGCCAATGTGCGGGTCGGCGCGTTGGATGACTTCGCCGTCCAATTCAAGCACCAGTCGGAGCACACCGTGCGCAGCGGGGTGCTGGGGTCCGAAGTTCAGCGTGTAGTTCTTGATTTCAGCCATGTGGATGTCTGATTCGCCTGCGGCTCAGTGCAGGCCACCGTAGTTGTCTTCACGCACGACACGCGGCACGATCTCGCGCGGTTCGATGGTCACTGGCTGGTAGATGACTCGCTTCTTCTCGGGGTCGTAACGCATTTCGACGTGACCCGTGGTGGGAAAGTCCTTGCGCATCGGATGGCCGATGAAGCCGTAGTCGGTGAGGATGCGGCGCAGGTCGAGATGGCCTTCGAACAAAATGCCGTAAAGGTCAAAAGCCTCGCGCTCAAACCAGTTGGCTGAACTCCAGATCTCGTTCAGGGTCGATACGGCCGGCAATTCATCATCGGGCGCAAACACCTTCAAACGCACGCGCCAGTTGTGCGTGATCGACAGCAAATGCGACACGATGCAAAAGCGCGCAGAGTCACGCGGCTCATTCTTGTAATCCGAGTAATCCAGACCGCAGAGGTCGATCAATTGCTCGAATTTCAAGGCCGGGTCGTCACGCAATTGCAAGCCAACTGCCAGGTAATCGGCTGCAGCCACCGTGATGGTGATCTCGCCGCGGTCACGCACCAAGCCCTTCAAGTGGCTACCCAACGAGGCTTCCAGCGCCGCCTGCAGGGTGTCGAGTTTGAGTGTCATCGTGATCGGTTGAGCGGTGCTAACTTCAGCGGGCGATGGTGTTTTCGCGGCGGATCTTGGCCTGCAATTGCAGGATGCCGTAGAGCAGCGCTTCGGCCGTCGGCGGGCAGCCGGGCACGTAAACGTCCACCGGCACGATGCGGTCGCAGCCACGCACCACGGAATAGCTGTAGTGGTAGTAACCGCCGCCGTTGGCGCACGAGCCCATGCTCAGCACCCAGCGCGGCTCGGCCATCTGGTCGTAGACCTTGCGCAGGGCCGGCGCCATCTTGTTGCACAGCGTGCCGGCCACGATCATCAAATCGCTTTGGCGTGGGCTGGGGCGAAACAACATGCCGAATCGGTCGATGTCGTAACGCGCCGCACCGGCGTGCATCATTTCAACGGCACAGCAGGCCAGGCCAAAGGTCATCGGCCACAGTGAACCGGTCTTGGACCAATTGATCAACTTGTCGACCGAGGTGGTGACGAAGCCTTCTTTCAGTACGCCTTCAATACCCATGTGTTCAGTGCCTCAGTTGGAAGTGGCTCATTCCCAATCGAGAGCGCCCTTTTTCCATTCGTAAATGAAGCCAACCACCAGGATGGCCAAAAAAATCATCATCGCCCAGAAGCCTGACGCCCCGATATCACGCAGCGCCACAGCCCACGGGAACAGGAAGGCTATTTCCAGGTCAAACAGGATGAAGAGGATGGCCACCAGGTAGTAGCGCACGTCGAACTTCATGCGCGCGTCTTCGAAGGCCTCGAAGCCGCATTCGTAGGGGCTGTTCTTGGCCGCGTCAGGGCGGTTGGGGCCGAAAATGAAACCGATAAGTTGTGGTGCGACACCCACGCCCACCCCCACAAGGATAAACAGGATCACCGGCAGATACGGTTGCAGGTCCATGTTGTCGTCAGCGTCCGGTCGTTTACGTGCAGCCCACAAAAAAGCGCGCCGTGCTGACCGCCTGGGGCGGACGCAAGGAGCGCGCTTCACATCCATTCAAAGCGCCTGTGCACTGCGCAGTGGCCATCGCGTCGGGCGGTACATCCCCGTTGCGCAACGGACTTTGAAACCCGTATTCAAAACCTGTTGGTGCCGTCGGCGAGACTCGAACACGCACAGCTTTCGCCACTACCCCCTCAAGATAGCGTGTCTACCAATTTCACCACGACGGCAGGTCGTTATCTTCGGCATGCGCCACGGTTCCAGCTTGCTCTACGGAAGCCGTCCTCAAGCCTCGGACCACCTGGAATTCTAGCCTCAAAACAAGGGCTTTCCGCCCTTGACGCGACTACTTCGGCAGGGCTGAAGAAGCTGCTGAAGCCGGTGCTGCAACCGGCACTGCAACCGGCACTGGCCCAGCGCCAGGGATGACGCCCAGCGCCGGTGCACTGGCGGCTGCCGACGCGCCTGAAGCGGCCGGCGCTGCGCGGTCAAGCACACTGCCACCGACAGCGCCACGGCCGCCCGCGCTGTTGCTCATGTAGGTTAGCGCGAGCGTGCAGATGAAGAACATGGTCGCCAAAGCGGCCGTGGTGCGCGACAGGAAGTTGGCGCTGCCGGTGGCACCGAACAGGCTGCCCGAGGCACCGCTGCCGAAAGAGGCGCCCATGTCGGCGCCCTTGCCGTGCTGGATCAGCACAAGGCCGATCATCGCCAGCGCGGACAGCAACTGCACGGCGAGGATCAAGGTCATCCAGATTTGCATGATGAAAAACTCCGGGATTCGAACCAGTGGAAGGCGGTGCTGCGCGCGCTCAGTGCGCGGCGCGGCAGATCGCGATGAAGTCGCTCGCTTTGAGTGACGCACCGCCGATCAGGCCGCCGTCGATGTCGGCTTGCGAGAACAACGTGGCCGCGTTGTCGGGCTTGACGCTGCCGCCGTAAAGGATGGTCATGGTGTTGCCGTGGCCGGTGGCCGCCTGAAGCTGCGCGCGCAGCACGGCGTGTACGGCTTGCGCTTGTTCGGGGGTGGCAGTAAGGCCGGTGCCTATCGCCCAGACGGGTTCGTAAGCCACCACCATTTCGGCCGCGCAGTGGGCCAGTTGGTGGATGACGGCCGATAGCTGCCGCTTGACCACGGCTTCGGTCTGCCCGGCTTCGCGTTCGGCCAAGGTCTCACCGACGCAGACGATGGGCGTCACCCCGCGCGACAGGGCAATCTGCGCCTTCTGCGCGACCAGCATGTCGCTCTCGGCGTGATAAGCCCGACGTTCCGAGTGACCGACCAGCGTGTAGCGGCAGCCGGCCTCGGCCAGCATGGCCACCGAGACCTCGCCGGTGTAGGCGCCCTGCTCGTGGGCCGACACGTCTTGCGCGCCCCACTGGATGTCGCTACCGGCCAGCGTGGCCGCGGCCTCACTCAGGTAGACGAAAGGCACGCACACCGCCACGTTGGCCGCATAGGGCCGCGCCCCGCGCAAGGCGCACAGCAGCTCGGCGTTCGCTGGGCGGCTGCCGTGCATCTTCCAGTTGCCCACGACCAGTTGGCGTCTCATGTCAGGCTCCTTGCGCCCAGCTCAGCACGATCTTGCCGACGTGGGCGCTGGACTCCATCAGCGCATGCGCTTCGGCGGCCTTGTCGGCAGCGAAGACTTGGTGGATCACCGGCTTCACACGCCCGGATTCGATCAGCGGCCAGGCCTTGGCCTTCAGCTCTTGCGCGATGTCGGTCTTGTAGGCTACCGTGCGCGGGCGCAGCGTCGAACCGGTCAACTGGATGCGCTTGCGGAGCAGCAGGCCAGCATCGATCTGGCAAGCCGTACCGCCCTGCACCGCAATCACCGCGATGCGGCCGTCTTCGGCGGCGCAAGCGAACTCGCGGCCCAGGTAGTCACCGGCCACCATGTCCAGAATCACATTGGCACCCTTGCCCCCAGTGATGCGCTTGACCTCGGTGGCGAAATCTTGTGTGCGGTAGTTGATGGCGTGGTCGGCACCGATGGCCACGCAGGCGGCGCACTTCGCGTCGCTGCCGGCCGTGACGATGACCTGCGCGCCGATGGCCTTCGCCAATTGGATCGCCGTCACGCCGATGCCGCTGGACCCGCCCTGCACCAGCAACGTTTCGCCGGCTTGCAGCTTGGCGATGCTGAACACGTTTTGCCAGACGGTGAAACAGGTCTCGGGCAGGCTGGCTGCCTCGATCATCGTCAGGCCCTTGGGGATGGGCAGGCATTGCCCGGCGGGAGCCACGCAGAACTCGGCGTAGCCACCGCCAGCCACCAGCGCGCACACGGCGTCGCCGATGGCCAAGCCGGCAGCCGCCAGGTCTTCAGCCGACCCCGCTGCCACCGTGCCGGCAATCTCCAGACCGGGCAGGTCGGAGACGCCGGGTGGCATCGGGTACAGACCCTTGCGCTGCAGCACGTCCGGGCGGTTGATACCCGACGCCTGCACGGCGATCAGCAGTTCGCCCGATTTCGGCACGGGGGCAGGCCGCTCGCAGGCTTGCAGCACCTCGGGTCCGCCAGGGGCCGTGATTTCTATCGCACGCATGGGTCGTTCCGCTTCCGTCACTCGCCTTGCTTGGGCGTGTGGTCGACCGGTGCGGCTTCGGCAGCAGCAACCGGCGCGGCCGGAGCATCGTGGCCGGCTTCGACCGGCACGTGTTCACGGCGCGGGCGGTCGTCACGGTCACGGCGCGGCGGACGGTCGTCGCGGTCACGCCGTGGGGGGCGGTCACCACGCGGCTCGAAGCGCTCTTCCGGCATGCCTTCAGGCCGCTCGATCAGCGCCTTCATGCTCAGCTTGATGCGACCCTTCTCGTCGGTCTCCATGACCTTGACCTTGACGATCTGGCCTTCATGCAGCAAGTCGGTGACGTTCTCGACACGGTGGTGGGCGATCTGGCTGATGTGCAGCAGGCCGTCCTTGCCGGGCAGGATATTGACCAGGGCGCCGAAGTCGAGAATCTTGGTGATCGCGCCTTCATAGACCTTGCCGATTTCCGCTTCGGCGGTGATCTCGGCGATCCGCTTCTTGGCGAACTCGGCCTTGTCGGCGTCGGTGCTGGCGATGGTGATCGTGCCGTCTTCACCGATGTCGATGGTGCAACCGGTTTCTTCGGTCAGCGCGCGGATGGTGGCGCCGCCCTTGCCGATGATGTCGCGGATCTTTTCCGGGTTGATCTTCATCGTGTACAGACGCGGGGCGAACTGGCTCACCTCGGTCTTGGCGCCACCGACGGCTTCGACCATCTTGGCCAGGATGTGCAGGCGGGCTTCCTTCGCCTGGGCCAATGCAACCTGCATGATCTCCTTGGTGATGCCCTGGATCTTGATGTCCATCTGCAGCGCGGTGATGCCACCGTTGGTGCCGGCCACCTTGAAGTCCATGTCGCCGAGGTGATCTTCGTCACCCAGGATGTCCGTGAGAACGGCGAAACGATTGCCTTCCTTGATCAGGCCCATGGCGATGCCGGCCACGTGAGCCTTCAAGGGCACGCCGGCGTCCAGCATCGACAAGCAGCCGCCGCAGACCGAAGCCATCGACGACGAGCCGTTGCTCTCGGTGATTTCCGAGACCACACGCACCGTGTAGGGGAAGTCTTCCTTGCTCGGCAGCACGGCAATCAGCGCGCGCTTGGCAAGCCGGCCGTGGCCGATTTCGCGACGCTTCGGCGAACCCACGCGACCCGTTTCGCCGGTGGCGAAAGGGGGCATGTTGTAGTGCAACATGAAGTTGTCGGTGTACTCGCCGGCCAACGCGTCGATGCGCTGGGCGTCGCGTTCAGTGCCTAGCGTCACGGCCACAAGCGCCTGCGTCTCGCCGCGCGTGAACAGCGACGAACCGTGGGTGCGCGGCAGCACGCTGTTGCGGATTTCGATGGCACGAACGGTGCGCGTGTCGCGGCCGTCGATGCGCGGCTCGCCGGCCAGAATCTGGCTGCGCACGATGCGCGCTTCGATGTCGAACAGCAGGCCTTCCACGGCCACCTTGTCGACGGCGGCGCCGTCGGCTTTCAGCGCGGCCATCACGTCGGAAGTGGCGGCGCGGCAAGCCTGCGTGCGGGCCTGCTTGCTGCGGATCTGGTAAGCCGCGCGCAGCGGACCTTCGGCCAGCGCGTTGACCTTGGCAATGAAGGCTTCGTCCTTGGCCGGCGCGGTCCAGGGCCAGTCGGCCTTGCCGGCGTCACGCACCAATTCGTTGATGGCGTGGATGGCGATCTTGCTTTGCTCGTGGCCAAAGACCACGGCGCCCAACATGATTTCTTCGCTCAGCTGGTCGGCTTCCGATTCGACCATCAACACGGCGGCTTCGGTGCCGGCCACAACCAGGTCCATCTTGCTGTTCAGCAATTGGGTCTGGCCCGGGTTCAGTACGTATTCGCCGTTGATGTAGCCGACGCGGGCCGCGCCCACGGGGCCGTTGAACGGCAGGCCGCTGATGGCCATGGCGGCGCTGGAACCGATCAGCGCGGCGATGTCGGCCTGCACTTCGGAATTCAGGCTCAGCACGTGCACGACGACCTGGACTTCATTGAAGAAGCCTTCGGGGAACAGCGGGCGCAGCGGGCGGTCGATCAGGCGGCTGGTCAGGGTTTCGAGTTCGCTGGGGCGGCCTTCGCGCTTGAAGAAGCTGCCGGGAATCTTGCCGGCGGCGTAGGTCTTCTCGATGTAGTCGACGGTCAGCGGGAAAAAGTCTTGACCGGCCTTGACTTCATTTTTCGCGACCACGGTGGCGAGCACCACGGTGCCTTCCATGCTGACGATCACGGCGCCGGTGGACTGGCGTGCGATTTCGCCGGTTTCCAGGGTGACCGTGTGCTGGCCCCACTGGAAGGTTTTGGTGACTTTGTTGAACATGCTCATGCGATGTCTTCCTCTGTGTGAGTGGGCAGCGCAATGCCATTCCGCCGAGCACCCTGCGCGGGTGACCGGTGGAATGACACAGCCAATGCGGCCCGTTGTTGGAACATTCGATGCAAGGACGCCACCACGCGGCAGCGGCCCCGTCGTTCGAACTTACTTGCGCAGGCCGAGTTTGGCGATCAGCGCGGTGTAGCGCTCAGGCGCCACGTCCTTCAGGTAGGACAGCAAGCGCTTTCGCGCGTTGACCATCTTCAGCAGACCGCGGCGGCCGTGGTGGTCTTTCAGGTGCAACTTGAAGTGCGGAGTCAGTTCGTTGATGCGCGTGGTGAGCAGGGCAACTTGAACTTCAGGGCTGCCGGTGTCGGCAGGACCGCGGGCGTGGGTCTTGACGACTTCAGCGACGGTGGCAAGGGTAAGGGGCATTCGTTTTCCAGTGGGATCGTGGAAACCGCCATGCGCACGCCTTCTGTGTTTTCGGCGCGCTGCCTGAGGGTTTCCGGGTTACTTGCGGACGCCAGTGAAACCGACCGGCGCCGTGCTTGCTTGCTTCCTAAGCCCTTGCAGATCAATAAGCTGATCGCAAGGAACCCCGGATTGTAGCCGCAAGGTGCCACGCAGCCGGTGCACGCCGTGGGGCAGCGCCAGCAAGCCAGCGGCCAGCCGTATCGCTTGCGGCGTGGCCGCGTCGTTCTCGCCGAACCAGAATGGCAGCACTTCGCTGCGGCCCAGGCTGGCGTTGGCCACCAGCCGGATCTTGGAGCCAGGCAGGTGCTGGATGGCGTCGCGCATGCGGTTCTCGGTCGGTGTCATCCGGGTGTCATTCGGATATCAGTCGGGCCGAGCCATTCGGCAGTTCGGCACTTGGGCCAGGGCCGCCGCGTCATAGCTGCGCACGGTGCGAAAGCCGTAGCCGGAGCCTTCGACCTCGTGTGGCACACCGGGTGTACCGGCCTTCTCCATCACGCTGACCACCAACGACTGCTGCAACTGGTGGTCGGCCGCGCGCATCAGCGCCGGGTGCAGCGTCAAACCCGCCATGCCGGCCATGCGGCCGTCGAAACGCGCGCCTTCCAGCGCTTGCGCCACCGCGCCCGCTTCCGTGCTGCCGGCGCGCTCGATGGCGGCGGCCAGCATCTCCACGAGCACGGCCATGCGGACGTGGACGTAGTCATCATGCGGGTCCGGGAAGCGGCGGCTGAAAGCGCCGTAGAAGGCCTCGGACGCCGGGCCACCGACGTTTGGATGCCACTCGGCCACCGCCAGCACACGGCCGACGCCGGCCTCGCCCATGGCCGCCGGCGCGCCCAGCGCATTGCCGTAAAAGGTGTAGAGCTTGGCGTCAGCGCCGGCCTCGCGCAAGGCCCGAACCAGCAGCGTCAAATCGTTGCCCCAGTTGCCTGTCAGCACAGCCTGCGCCCCACTGGCCTTGATCTTCGCTGCGTAGGGCAGGAAGTCCTTCACCCGGCCGACGGGGTGCAACTCGTCACCGACGATGGCGATGTCAGGCCGCTTGGCGGTGATCATCTGCCGCGCGGACTTGGCCACCTGCTGGCCAAAGCTGTAGTCCTGTCCGATGAGGTAGACGCGCTGCACGCTGCGGTCGTCGCGCAGCACGTCGGTCAGCGCGGCCATTCGCATGTCGGCGTGGGCGTCGAAACGGAAATGCCAGTAGCTGCAGCGTTCGTTGGTCAACGCCGGGTCCACGGCCGAATAGTTCAGCAGCAGCGCGCGGCGTTGCGGCACGCGGGCGTTGTGTTTGTCCAGCGCATCGACCAGCACCGCCGCCGTGGCCGAGCTGTTGCCCTGGGCGATGAAGCTGATGCCGTCGTCCAGCGCGCCGCGCAGCAAGACCAGCGCTTCTTCGGCCGTGCCCTTGCTGTCGTGGCGCACCAGTTGCAGGGGCCGCAACACGCCACCCACGCGCACGCCACCGCGCTGGTTCACGCGCTCGGTCGCCCACAGCAGGTTGCGGAAGACGGCTTCGCCGGCATTCGCAAAAGAGCCCGAGAGGGCCTCGATCAGCGCGATGCGGATGGGCTCGGCGGCGGCGGCGCGGGCCGTTGAAGTTGGCAGGGCGAGAGCCGACGAGAGACCGCAGGTCAGAGCCAGCACGGCACGTCGGTTGGGGTGCACTTTGGGGGAAGGAGTCAAAGGAAGACGTGAAATCGAAGACGCAGTATCCGGCTGTTCCGGCATGGGTGCTGCAGGGTTGCAGTGCCCACAACGCGATTCTAGGAGCCGCTCTGACTACCGTTCCCGCTACCTGCGGTGCCGGCCAGTTCGGCCAGCGGCCAGCGCGGACGCACGTCGAAGGCGCCGTCGGTGGTGGTGAGTGCCAGACCCCGTTGCCAGCGCATGGCGGCGGCCAGCGCAATCATCGCGCCGTTGTCGGTGCACAGCGCCAGCGGCGGGTAGTACACGCGGGCGCCCAGCTTGGCGGCGCCCGCGTCCAGCTTCTCGCGCAGGCGCAGGTTGGCGCCCACGCCGCCGGCCACCACCAGGCGCTGGGTGCCGCTGTTTTTCAGCGCGCGCAGCGACTTGGCCACCAGCACATCGACGATGGCCGCCTGCGTCGAAGCCGCCAGGTCGGCGCGAGTCTGCTCGCCCATGGCCGGCCCCAGCTTGCGGGCCTGCGTCATCACCGCCGTCTTCAGGCCGGCGAAAGAAAAATCGAGGTTGCTCTTGTTCAACAGCGGACGCGGCAAGGCGTAAGCCGCCGGGTTGCCTTGCGTGGCCAGACGCGAAAGCGCGGGCCCGCCCGGGTAGCCCAGCCCCAGCAGCTTGGCGCTCTTGTCGAAGGCTTCGCCGGCGGCGTCGTCGATGGTCTCGCCCAGCAGGCGGTAGTCGCCCACGCCGTCCACCTGCATCAGTTGCGTGTGGCCGCCCGAGACCAGCAACGCGACGAAAGGAAAGGTCGGCGCTTCATCGCCCAGAAAAGGCGACAGCAGATGGCCTTCCAGGTGGTGGATGCCGAGCGCCGGTTTGCCCAGGGCGGCAGCCAGCGCCACCGCCACGCCAGCGCCGACCAGCAGCGCACCCGCCAACCCCGGTCCGCGCGTGTAGGCAATCAGATCGACGTCGGCCAGCGTGCAGCCCGCCTGCGCCAGCACCTCGCGCGCCAGCGGCAGCGCGCGGCGGATGTGGTCGCGTGAGGCCAGTTCGGGTACCACGCCGCCGTAGGCCGCGTGCATGTCGATCTGGCTGTACAGCGCTTCGCCCAGCAGGCGCGGCGGGCCGACGCGGTCGGCTTCAACCAAGGCCACGCCGGTCTCGTCGCAAGACGATTCGAATCCAAGAATTTTCACGGGCGCGAGTGTAGGCTGGACGTCTGCCGAGCCATCGCTGCGGCGAAAGCCAGTGTGGGTGGGCCAGCGCCGGCAGGCACGCAGCTTGCACTCATCCACAGTGACACTGCAATTGGGTGTCTGTCTATCTCCTCAGCAGGGTATGAGCCCTCGTTAAGCCTCCCCGTTTCGCGACGGGGAGGTCTTTTTTTTGGTGCGGGCCTGCGCGACGTGGTGCAAGCCGTGAACCGAAGCGGGGCGCATCCTTGGCTACCATCGCAGGATTGACCCGCCCACCCTCACCCCCAGCCGGAAACTACCCATGAATCACGCACCCCGTTCCCACGCCCTGCCCATGGCGCTCTGCGTCGGCATGCTGGCCGCACCGGCCTGGGCCGAATCGACGCTGGACAAGGTCAAGGCCAGCGGCACCATCACGCTGGCGTACCGCGAGGCGTCCATCCCCTTTTCGTACCTCGACGACAAGGCCCAGCCGGTCGGTTTCGGCGTGGACATCTGCGACAAGGTGGTCGATGAAATCAAGAAGGCCACCGGCCGCGCCGACCTGAAGGTTCAGCGTCAGGCGGTCACGTCGGCCAACCGCATCCCGCTGGTGGTCAACGGCACCATCGACCTGGAATGCGGCAGCACCACCAACAACAGCGACCGCGCCAAGCAAGTGGCTTTCGCCATCAACTACTTCTACACCGGCACCCGCTTCCTGGTGAAGACCGACTCGGGCATCAAGGGCTTGGGCGACCTGAGCAAGAAGGTGCTGGTCTCGACCACAGGCACCACCAACTTCAAGCTGCTGCGCGACGAGATTGCCACCAAGAAGCTGGACATCGAATTGATAGGAGCCAAGGACCACGCCGAGTCTGCCTTGCTGGTGCAGACAGGCCGCGCTGCCGCCTTCGGCATGGACGACATCCTGCTGTACGGCCTACGCGCCAGCGCGCAAAATCCGGCCGAATTGTCCGTGGTGGGCGACCCCATTCAGGTGGAGCCCTACGCCATCATGTTGCGCAAGGACGACCCGGCGTTCAAGAAACTGGTGGACGGCGTACTCGCCGCGCAGATGAAGAGCGGCGAATTCGAACGGCTGTACAAGAAGTGGTTCGTCTCGGCGATTCCGCCGAAAGGCATCAACCTGAATGCGACGATGGGCAAGGAACTGACCGACAACCTGAAGGCGCTGTCAGACAAGCCGGCGCTGTGACAGCACACTGAACGGCAGCGCCGTTCAGTGGTTTTCGCGGGCGTGGTTGATCGTGTACTTCGGGATCTCGATCGTCACGTCCTCGTTGGCCATCAAGGCCTGGCACGACAAGCGCGACATGGGCGTCAGACCCCAGGCCTTGTCCAGAAGGTCTTCCTCGATTTCGTCGATCTCGCCCAGGCTGGCGTAGCCCGCTTTCACCACCACGTGGCAGGTGGTACAGGCGGCGCTCATCTCGCAGGCGTGTTCGATGGCGATGCCGTTTTCAAGTAGCGCTTCGCAGATCGACGTGCCGGTGGGTGCTTCGATGCTGTCGCCCTGCGGGCAGAGTTCGGCGTTGGGCAGGATGCGGATGATGGGCATGGTGGGCTTCAGATTTCGTCGAGGCTGCGGCCGGCCAAAGCCTGCCGTATGCCCTGATTCATACGGGCGGCAGCGAAGGCTTCGGTGCCGGTGGCCAGGGCTTCGATGGCGCTGGTGATGGCGTGGGCGTCGTTGCCGGCTGCGCTGTGCCGAGTGGCTTCGATCAGCGCTTCCACATCGGCCCGCTCGGCCTCGCTGAGCAAGATGCCGTCGGCTTGCAGCGCGGCACGGGTGGCCAGCACCATGCGCTCAGCGTCGACCTGGGCTTCTCTCAGCGAACGCGCGACCATGTCGGTTTCGGCGTGGGCGAAGCCGTCTTTCAGCATCTGCGCAATCTGGTCGTCGGCCAGGCCGTAGCTGGGCTTGACGGTGACCGCCGCTTCGACGCCCGAACCCAGTTCGCGCGCCGACACGCTAAGCAAGCCATCGGCATCGACCTGGAAAGTGACGCGGATGCGCGCTGCGCCGGCCACCATGGGCGGGATGCCGCGCAGCTCGAAGCGGGCCAGGCTGCGGCATTCGCTGACCAGGTCGCGCTCGCCCTGCACCACGTGGATGGCCATCGCAGTCTGGCCGTCCTTGAAGGTGGTGAACTCCTGCGCCTGGGCCACCGGGATGGTGGTGTTGCGCTCGATCACGCGTTCGACCAGGCCGCCCATCGTTTCCAGCCCGAGTGACAGCGCGATCACGTCCAGCAGCAGCAAATCGCCGTCCTTGGCGTTGCCGGCCAATGCATTGGCCTGGATGGCCGCGCCCAGGGCCACCACCTCGTCGGGGTTGACGTTGGTCAGCACCTGCCCCATCCAGTCGGGGCCGAAGAGCTCGCCGACTGCCGCACGCACGCGCGGCATGCGCGTGCTGCCGCCGACCATCACCACGCCCTGCACTTCGTCAGGAGCCACTTTCGCGTCGCGCAGCACCTTACGCACCGCCGCCAGCGTCCGGCCAATCAGCGGCTGCGCCAGCGCTTCGAGCTGCGTTCGGGTGACCGTCACGTTCAGGTCGCGGCCGCCGACCGTGGCCTGCCACAGCACGCTGTCGGCGTCGCTCAACGCTTCCTTGGCGGCGCGCGAGGCGACTTGGGCGGCGCGCTTGTCCCGGCCGCTCAGTGCACCCATCGCTGTCATCCCGGACTGCGCCAGCGCCCAGTCGGCCATCGCCTGGTCGATGTCGTCACCGCCCAGTGCCGCGTCGCCGCCCGTGGCCACCACCTCGAAGACGCCGCGCGTCAAACGCAGCAGGCTGATGTCGAAAGTACCGCCGCCCAGGTCGTAGACGGCGTAGAGGCCTTCGCTGGCGTGGTCCAGGCCGTAGGCCACTGCCGCTGCAGTGGGTTCGCTGATCAGGCGCAGAACATTCAGGCCGGCCAGTTGCGCGGCGTCTTTGGTGGCCTGGCGTTGGGCGTCGTCGAAGTAAGCCGGAACGGTGATGACAGCGCCGTAGAGCTCGCCGTCGAAGCTGTCTTCGGCGCGTTGGCGCAGGCTGGCCAAGATCTCGGCCGACACTTCGACGGGCGTCTTGTCGCCGTCGCGCGTGGCCAGCGCCACCATGCCGGGCTGGTCGACAAAACGGTAGGGCAGCTTGTCGGTGCCGGCGATGTCGGCCAGCTTGCGACCCATGAAGCGCTTCACCGAGACCACGGTGTTTTCAGCGTCTTCGGCCTGCGCAGCGCGGGCGCCGTAACCGATCTGGCGACGACCGCCGGCCAAGTAGCGCACGGCAGATGGCAGCAGCACGCGGCCCTGCTCATCGGGCAGGCAATCGGGCACGCCGTGGCGCACCGCAGCCACCAGCGAATGCGTGGTGCCGAGGTCAATGCCCACCGCGATACGGCGCTGGTGCGGGTCGGGCGCCTGGCCTGGTTCGGAAATTTGTAGCAGAGCCATATCTCGTCTTCAGCGTGCGGCGTCCAGCGCGTCCAGGCGGCGGGCGATGTCTTGTCGAAAGCGGGCCACGAACATCAGCGCGCGCACTTGCACGGCTGCGGCGGGAGTGTCTTGTTCTTTGTCCAGCAGCGCCGTCAGTTTGGCGAACATGGCGCGTTCGTCGGCGTCCACTGCGGCGTCCAGCGCCTCGACGGCAGGCTGCCCTTCGGCTTCGTCCAGCGATTCGCGCCAGGCCATCTGCTGCATCAGGAAGGCCGCGGGCATGGCCGTGTTGCGCTCGGCGTTGATGGGCACGCCGCGCAATTCGCACAGGTAGGCGCCACGGCGCAGCGGGTCTTTCAGACGCTGCCACGCCTCGTTCACGCGCACGGCCCACTGCATCGCCACACGTTGGGCGGCGGCGCCTTCAGAGGCGAACCGGTCGGGGTGCACTCGGGCTTGCAGGTCACGCCGGCGGGCGTCGATGTCGGCGCGGGCCAGCGTGTAGCGCTGCGGCAGGCCGAACAGCGTGTAGTCGTCGTCACCGAGGTTCATGGGCTTTTGAAAGGACGAAGGCGCGGTCGAAGCGCCGCGCCTTGCTAGGGTCAGAGTCGGCTCAAACCCTGAAGGATTCGCCGCAGCCGCAGCGATCTTTCTCGCGCGGGTTGTAAAACTTGAAGCCCTCGTTGAGGCCTTCGCGCACGAAATCCAGTTCAGTGCCGTCCAAGTAAGGCAGGCTCTTCGGGTCGATCAACACCTTCACGCCATGGTCCTCGAAGATCACGTCTTCAGGCGTGATGTCGTCGGCGTATTCCAGCTTGTAGGCCAGGCCTGAGCAGCCGGTGGTCTTGACGCCCAGGCGCACGCCCACTCCCTTGCCGCGGCGGCCCAGGTAGCGTGTGACGTGCCGCGCTGCGGCTTCGGTCAGGGTTACAGCCATGACGTTGCGATCAGTGCGCGGCCGGCGTGGGCGTCGACGCGCCGTGCTTGGCTTTGTAGTCCAGCACCGCCGCCTTGATGGCGTCTTCGGCCAGGATGGAGCAGTGGATCTTCACCGGCGGCAACGCCAGTTCTTCGGCAATCTGTGTGTTCTTGATGGTCACCGCTTCGTCCAGCGTCTTGCCCTTGACCCACTCGGTAACCAGCGAGCTGGACGCGATGGCCGAGCCGCACCCGTAGGTCTTGAAACGCGCGTCTTCGATCAGCCCAGTGACCGGGTTGACCTTGATCTGCAACTTCATCACGTCGCCGCAAGCCGGCGCGCCGACCATTCCGGTGCCGACCGTGTCGTCGCCCTTGTCGAAGGAGCCGACGTTGCGGGGGTTTTCGTAATGTTCAACGACTTTTTCGCTATAGGCCATGTTGTTCTCCGAATTGGAATTAGTGTGCCGACCACTGAATCGAACTGATGTCGATGCCGTCCTTGAACATCTCCCACAACGGAGACAGTTCGCGCAGGCGGCCCACCTGGTCTTTCAGGGTGCTGACCGCGTAGTCGATTTCCTGGACCGTGGTGTAGCGGCCTATCGTCATGCGCAGGCTGCTGTGCGCCAACTCGTCGCTGCGGCCCAGGGCGCGCAACACGTAGCTGGGTTCCAGGCTGGCGCTGGTGCAGGCCGAGCCCGACGACACGGCCAGGCCCTTGACGCCCATGATCAGCGACTCGCCTTCGACGAAGTTGAAACTCGCATTCACATTGTGCGGAACGCGGTGTTCCAGGTCGCCATTGATGAATACCTGCTCGATGCCCGAGATGCCGTCAAGCAAACGCTTTTGCAACATGCGGATGCGCTCGATCTCCGTGCCCATCTCGGCCTGCGCGATGGCGAAGGCCACCCCCATGCCGACGATCTGGTGCGTGGGCAAGGTGCCGCTGCGCATGCCGCGCTCGTGGCCGCCGCCGTGCATCTGCGCTTCCAGCCGCACGCGCGGCTTGCGACGCACATACAGCGCGCCCTGGCCTTTGGGCCCGTAGGTCTTGTGGGCCGACATGCTGAACAAGTCGACCTGCAACTTCTCCATGTCGATGACGACCTTACCGGTGGCCTGGGCCCCGTCAACGTGGAAGATGATGCCGCGCTCGCGGCACATCGCGCCAATTGTCGGGATGTCCTGGATGACACCGATCTCGTTGTTGACCATCAGCACGGACACGACGATGGTGTCCTTGCGCAGCGCGTCCTTGAACTTGTCCAGATCGAGCAGGCCGTTGGCTTCGACGTCGAGGTAGGTCACCTCGAAACCTTGGCGCTCGAGTTCGCGCATGGTGTCCAGCGTGGCCTTGTGCTCGGTCCTCAGCGTGATCAGGTGCTTGCCGCGGCTGCTGTAGAAATGCGCGGCGCCTTTGATGGCCAGGTTGATGGACTCGGTGGCGCCGCTGGTCCAGACGATCTCGCGTGGGTCGGCGTTGATAAGGCTGGCCACCTGGCCGCGCGACTTCTCGACCACTGCTTCCGCTTCCCAGCCCCAGGCGTGGCTGCGGCTGGCCGGGTTGCCGTAATGCTCACGCAACCACGGAATCATCGCGTCGACAACGCGGGGGTCGCACGGCGTGGTGGCGCCGTAGTCCATGTAGATGGGGAAGTGGGGGGTCATGACGAATGCTCTGAAAGCTCTGAAACAGGAAGGGGAAGAGGAAGGCTGGCGCACTGGGAGCCGATCGGCTCCAGCACCATCATTTGCTGAAAGCGTTGCCGAGGGCGAAGACCGAATTCGGCGCGGTGATCTTGATCGGCTTGACCACTGGCACGTTGGAGATCGCGCGCTTGATCGGCGCCGCGTCGATGGACACGCCCTTGGCCAGTTGTTCATCCACCAGCTTCTTCAGCGAGATGGATTCAAGGTACTCGATCATCTTGGCGTTCAGGCTGGCCCACAGGTCGTGGGTCATGCAGCGGCCGCCGTCTTCTCCCATGCAGTTTTCCTTGCCCGCGCAGCCAGTGGCGTCGATGGGTTCATCGACGGCGATGATGATGTCGGCCACGGTGATGGCGTCGGCTCCACGGCCCAGCGAATAACCACCGCCCGGGCCGCGCGTGCTTTCCACCAGTTCATGGCGGCGCAGCTTGCCGAAAAGCTGCTCCAGGTAGGACAGTGAAATCTGCTGGCGCTGGCTGATCGCGGCCAAAGCAACCGGGCCGGCGTTGGAACGCAGGGCGAGGTCGATCATGGCGGTGACGGCGAAGCGGCCTTTGGTGGTGAGACGCATGAAATTCTCCAGGCGCGCGGGGCGCCTTTGGTGTTGCGATCGGGTGCTGCGGTGTGACTTTTCAGACCGAAATTAAATCCGACTGAATTTGTCAACTTTACCTGATTCCGACTAGTTTAGTCAAGCTTTGCGCCAGCTTCCGGACTGCACCCGGGCAACCACGCTGTCGCAAGCGTCTTCGACCAAATCGAGCACCTGGTCGAAGCCAGCCTCGGGGCCGTAATAGGGGTCGGGCACCTCAGTGACGCCAGGGTGCCCGCAGGCCTCCTCCATCAGCAGCCCCAGTTGAACGGCGCTGCCTTCGGGCTGGCGTTTCTTCAGCCAGGCCAGATTGCTGTCATCCATCGCCAGCATCCATTGGAAGGCGTCGAAATCCGCCGGCTCCACAGGCCGCGCACGCAGGCCCCCCAAGGCGTAGCCGCGCTGTGCGGCGCGCCGGATAGCGCGCGGGTCGGGCGGCTCGCTGGTGTGGTAACCGTGGGTGCCGGCGGAATCGACCTGCACGCGTTGCGCCAAGCCCGCAGCCGCCAGCTTGCTGCGCAGCACGCCTTCGGCGATGGGCGAGCGGCAGATGTTGCCCATGCAGACGACGAGGATCCGCAACTCTGCCGCGTCAGCAGCGAGAGGCTCGCCGACGCCATCGGCCGCGCCGTCGCCCCCCACCCACTGCTTCAAGCGCGCCATCAATTTCATGCCGCGCTGCGCCCCGCAATGATGGGCACGATGTCGTGCCCGCTGCCGCCGAAGGCCTGTTCGCGCAACAGCGCCAGTTGGTCGCGCACCCGCGCCGCCTTCTCGAATTCCAGGTTGCGCGCGTGTTCCAGCATCTGCTTCTCCAGCATCTTGATGCGCTTGCCCAGGTCCTTTTCTGACAGGCCTTCAACCTCGGCGGCCTGCTGCGCGGCCTTCAAGTCGTCCTTGGCCGACTTGTCCGACACGGCGCCGTCGATCATGTCGCGGATGCGCGTGGTCACGCTGCGCGGCGTGATGCCCATCGCCAGGTTGTGCGCGATCTGCTTGGTGCGGCGGCGTTCCGTTTCGCCGATGGCCGCCTTCATCGAATCGGTCATCTTGTCGGCGTACAAAATGGCGCGGCCGTTGACATTGCGCGCGGCACGGCCGATGGTCTGGATCAGCGAACGCTCAGCGCGCAGAAAACCTTCCTTGTCGGCGTCCAGGATGGCCACCAGGCTGACCTCGGGCAAGTCCAGGCCTTCGCGCAGCAGGTTGATGCCGACCAGCACGTCGAACAGGCCCAGACGCAGGTCACGCAGGATCTCCACGCGCTCCACCGTGTCGATGTCGCTGTGCAAGTAGCGCACCTTCACGCCGTTGTCCGACAGGTATTCGGTCAGTTGCTCTGCCATGCGCTTGGTCAGCGTGGTGATCAGCACGCGCTCGTTCTTCACGGTGCGGTCGCGAATCTCTTGCAGCACGTCGTCGACCTGCGTGATGGCCGGGCGCACTTCCACCTGCGGGTCGACCAGGCCAGTGGGCCGCACCACCTGCTCGACGACCTGGCCGGTGTGCTCTTTCTCCCAGTTCGCGGGCGTGGCCGAGACGAACACGCTCTGGCGCATCTTGCGTTCGAATTCCTCAAATTTCAGCGGCCGGTTGTCCAGCGCACTGGGCAAGCGAAAACCGTATTCCACCAGCGTCGTCTTGCGCGCCCGGTCGCCGTTGTACATGCCCCCAAACTGGCCGATCAGCACGTGGCTTTCGTCCAGGAACATCAGCGCGTCGGGCGCCAGGTAGTCGATTAGCGTGGGCGGCGGTTCCCCGGGTTTGGCGCCGCTGAGGTGGCGCGTGTAGTTCTCGATGCCCTTGCAGTGACCGACCTCCTGCAGCATTTCCAAGTCGAAGCGCGTGCGCTGCTCCAGCCGCTGTGCCTCAACCAATTTGCCGCTCTTGACGAACTCGTCAAGCCGGCCGCGCAACTCGACTTTGATGGTCTCGATGGCGTCCACCACGCGCTCACGCGGCGTCACGTAATGGCTGCTCGGGTAGACGGTGAAACGCGGGACCTTTTGCCGCACGCGGCCGGTCAGCGGGTCCAGCAACTGCAGGCTTTCGACCTCGTCGTCGAACAGTTCGATGCGCAGCGCCAGTTCGCTGTGTTCGGCGGGGAAGACGTCGATGGTGTCGCCGCGCACGCGGAACGACCCTCGCGAGAAATCGATCTCGTTGCGCTTGTACTGCATGCGGATCAACTGCTGGATCACGTCACGCTGGCTCATCTTGTCGTGCACGCGCAGCGTCATCACCATCTTGTGATAGTCCGCCGGGCTGCCGATGCCGTAGATGGCGCTGACGCTGGCCACGATGATCACGTCGCGCCGCTCCAGCAGGCTTTTCGTGGCGCTCAGACGCATCTGCTCGATGTGTTCGTTGATCGCGCTGTCCTTCTCGATGAACAGGTCGCGCTGCGGCACGTAGGCCTCGGGCTGGTAGTAGTCGTAGTAGCTGACGAAATACTCGACGGCGTTCTTCGGAAAGAAGTCGCGGAACTCGCTGTACAGCTGCGCGGCCAGCGTCTTGTTGGGCGCGAAGACGATGGCCGGCCGTCCCATGCGGGCGATGACATTGGCCATCGTGAAGGTCTTGCCCGAGCCGGTGACGCCCAGAAGGGTTTGGTACTGCAGGCCGTCTTCTATGCCTTCGACCAGTTTGGCGATGGCCGCCGGTTGGTCGCCACCCGGTTCGAACTGCTGGAACAGCTGGAAAGGAGAATCGGGGAAGGTGACGAACTCGCCGGGGCCGAGATCGGCCGGCGTGTCGGATGCAGAGGCAGCTTCGGCAAGCGCATTCATGGTGGGTTCACCTGGGGGGGCTGACATTTAGAATCGGGTTTGCCTGGTGTGCATCACTGCGCACCAGACAACCCACAAGCGTAGCGCAGCCCGCCCGCCCTGTCCGCCGCAGGCTTCGTGCACGCCAGTCACCCCGCCTCCAGGAACGCAGCCATGTCCTCAGCTTCTCTCTTCGCCGCCGTCGAAATGGCGCCGCGCGACCCCATCCTCGGCCTGAACGAACAGTTCAACGCCGACAGCAACCCGGCCAAGGTCAACCTGGGCGTGGGCGTGTATTTCGACGCCAACGGCAAGTTGCCGGTGCTGCGTTGCGTGGCCGCCGCCGAAAAGCAGTTGCTGGAGACGCCCAAGGCCAAGGGCTATCTGCCCATCGACGGCATCGCGGCCTACGACAAGGCCGTGCAAGGCCTGGTTTTCGGCGCTGACAGCGAAGTCGTGAAAACCGGCCGCGTGGCCACCATCCAGGCCCTGGGCGGCACCGGCGGCCTGAAAGTCGGCGCCGATTTCCTGAAGAAGCTGAGGCCCGGCGCGACAGTGCTGATCAGCGACCCGAGCTGGGAGAACCACCGTGCGCTCTTCCTGCAGGCCGGCTTCGACGTTCAGAACTACCCGTACTACGACGCCGTAACGCGCGGCATCCGCTTCGACGCCATGCTGGCCACGCTGGCGGCCGCCGCGCCCGGCACCGTGGCCGTGCTGCACGCCTGCTGCCACAACCCCACCGGCTGCGACCTGAGCCCGGCCCAGTGGGAACAGGTCGCCGCCACCTGCGCCGCCGCCGGTGTGGTGCCCTTCCTCGACATGGCCTACCAGGGCTTCGGCAGCGGCATCGTGGAAGACGGCGCTGCGGTGCAGTGCTTCCTGGCCACCGGCATACAGTTCTTCGTCTCCACCTCCTTCAGCAAGAGCTTCTCGCTCTACGGCGAACGGGTGGGCGCGCTCAGCGTGGTCTGCAGCAGCGCCGAAGAAACCGGCCGCGTGCTGTCGCAGCTGAAGATCGTCATCCGCACCAACTACAGCAACCCGCCTACCTTCGGTGCCCAGGTCGTGGCCACCGTGCTGACCACGCCGGCGCTGCGCGCGATGTGGGAGGAAGAACTGGGCGGCATGCGCGACCGCATCAAGGCCATGCGCCACGCGCTGGTGGCCAAGCTGGCTGAAGCCGGCGTGAAGGGCGATCTGTCCTACATCACCACGCAAGTGGGCATGTTCAGCTACTCGGGGCTGTCGAAGGAACAGATGGAGCGCCTGCGCAGCGAATTCGGCATCTACGGCGTGGACAGCGGCCGCATCTGCGTGGCGGCGCTCAACGGCGGCAACATCACGGCCGTCGCTGCCGCCATCGCCCAGGTGATGTGACGGCCCGGTCATCGACCAGTCAGCCCCCCAACTAGCGCCCGATCTGGCCGACCCAAACCGGGTTCTTCAACGGGTCGAGCCGGCCGGTTTGAGCCCACCATCGCTAGGTCGGCGACTCTAAATTGCTGCGGTGCAGCATGAATGAGGCTACAGTCGGTAAGGTTTAGTGCCTGGGCGCCAGCAAAGCGCCTGCTGCCTGCACATCCATAACGGAGACGGTCCATGCTTTACCAGATCTACGAAACACAGCGCGCGCTGATGGCGCCCTTTTCGGAATTCGCCTCGGCCACATCCAAGCTCTACAGCCACCCGCTGTCGCCCTTCGCACACGCCCCGATGGCGCAGCGCCTGTCGGCCGGCCTGGACCTGATGCACCGCCTGGCCAAGGACTACGAAAAGCCGCGGTTCGAGATCAACTCGGCCCCGGTCGGCGGCGTGGACATCGCCGTGCAAGAGCAGGTGGCGCTGACCAAGCCGTTCTGCCGCTTGCTGCGCTTCAAACGCTTCACCGACAACCCGCAGGCGCTGGACCTGATGAAGGGCCAACCCACTGTGCTGGTGGTGGCGCCGCTGTCGGGCCACCATGCCACGCTGCTGCGTGACACCGTGAAGGCGCTGCTGCAGGACCACAAGGTCTTCATCACCGACTGGACCGACGCGCGCATGGTGCCCTTGGCGAACGGCGCCTTCCATCTCGACGACTATGTCGAGTACGTCCAGGAATTCATCCGCTTCATCGGCCCCAATGTGCACGTGATCAGCGTCTGCCAACCGACGGTGCCGGTGCTGGCAGCGGTGTCGCTGATGGCCAGCCGCGGTGAAACCACTCCGCTGACAATGACGATGATGGGCGGCCCGATCGACGCCCGCCTGAGCCCCACGTCGGTCAACAATCTGGCCACGAACAAGCCGTATGCCTGGTTCGAAAACAACGTGATCTTCCGCGTGCCGCAGAACTTTCCCGGTTCCGGTCGCGCCGTCTACCCGGGCTTCTTGCAGCACACCGGCTTTGTGGCAATGAACCCCGACCGCCACGCCACCAGCCACTACGACTACTTCCAGGATCTGGTCAAGGGCGACGGCGAAAGCGCCGAATCGCACCGCCAGTTCTACGACGAATACAACGCCGTGCTGGACATGCCGGCCGAGTACTACCTGGACACCATCAAGACCGTGTTTCAGGACTTCGCGCTGGCCAACAGCACCTGGGTCGTCAAAGGCGAACCGGTGCGGCCGCAGGACATAACCGGCACCGCGCTGCTGACCATCGAAGGCGAACTGGACGACATCTCGGGCGCCGGCCAGACCAAGGCTGCGCACGAACTGTGCGCAGGCATCCCGGCTTCGCGTGCCTTCCATTACGACGCGGTCGGCGCCGGCCACTACGGCATCTTCTCGGGCCGCCGCTGGCGCGAGAAGGTCTACCCGGAAGTGAAAGCCTTTATTCAGCGCTTCAACATCGCCCAGCAGGTGGCGTCTGACAACGTCAGGCCCATTGCCACGGCAGCCAAGGCAACGCGCAAGGCGCGCGCCCGATAATCCCGGCGGTGACCGCCGCCCCGCCGACCCCTCCCGCCTCTCCGGACGCTTCCGCACTCGCGGAAGCACTGAACGACGCGCTGCCGCAAACCCAGTGCACGCGCTGCGGATACCCCGACTGCCACAGCTACGCGGTGGCAATGGCGGCGGGCGAGGCCGACATCAACCGCTGCCCGCCGGGCGGCGCTGAAGGCATCGTCCGGCTGGCCGCGTTGACCGGCCGCGCGGTGCAGCCGCTGGACCCTGCGCACGGCGTCGAGGGCCCGCGTGCCGTGGCACTGATCGACGAGGACTGGTGCATCGGCTGCACGCTGTGCATCAAGGCCTGTCCGGTGGACTGCATCGTCGGCGCATCCAAGGTGATGCACACCATCATCGGCGCGCAGTGCACCGGTTGCGAGTTGTGCGTGCCGGTCTGCCCGGTGGATTGCATTTCGATGGTGCCGGTGACAGCGCCCAGAGCCGGTTGGGACGCCTGGAGCGCGCCGCAGGCGGATGAAGCGCGTGGCCGCTACGCCTTCCACCGCATCCGCATCGCACGCGACGAGCGCGAAAACGACGAACGCCTGGCCGCCAAGGCGCAGGCCAAGCTGGCCGATCTGGCCAGCCACAGCCAGATCACCGACCCCGATGCGCTGGCCGCCAAGCGCGCGGTCATCGAGGCGGCCTTGCAGCGCGCAGCCGCCCGCAAGCAGCCAACCACGACACCACCTCCGCCCCTGCCCCTGCCCCGGCCCGCGAAAGACAGCGATGAAGCCTGAAGCCATCGAATATTTCTTCGCCACGCTGGCCGCCGCCAACCCGCGCCCGCAAACGGAATTGCAATACACCAGCGTCTTTGAGCTGCTGGCCGCTGTGCTGCTGTCGGCGCAGGCCACCGACGTGGGCGTCAACAAGGCCACGAAACGCCTGTTCGCCCTGGCGCCCACGCCGCAGAAGATGCTGGACCTGGGTGTCGAGAAGGTCACCGAACTGATACGCACCATTGGCTTGTTCCGCAACAAGGCGAAGAATCTCGTCGCCACCTGCCGCATCCTGGTGGACCAGCACGGCGGCCAGGTGCCGCGCACGCGTGAAGCGCTCGAAGCGCTGCCGGGCGTGGGCCGCAAGACCGCCAACGTGGTGCTCAATGTGGCCTTCGGCGAGGCGACGATGGCGGTGGACACCCATGTCTTCCGGGTCAGCAACCGCACCGGCCTGGCGCCCGGGCGCAACCCACTGGAGGTGGAGCTGAAGTTGCTGAAGCGCATCCCGTCGCGGTACATGGTTGACGCCCACCACTGGCTGATCCTGCACGGTCGCTACCTGTGCCTGGCGCGCAGCCCGCGCTGCAACGAGTGCGCCGTTCGTCCGTGGTGCGACGAAGGCGCTTCTACAATGCCGAAGGCACGGGAGAAGCGCTGAAATGGCCAAGCTCGAAGACCTCGCTGAACGGGTGGACCGCCTGGTGTTGCGGCATCAGGAACTCAAGCGCACCAGTGCGTTGATCGAACAACAACTGGCTACCGCCTCGGCCGAGCGCGACAGCCTGCGCTCGCGGCTGGCTGCGGCGCGCGCACGCATCGATGCCCTGCTTGAACGCATCCCGACCGACGGCGGTGCAGCGGCCGATCCGGCACACGGGGGTACGCCGTGAAGCAGGTCGAAGTGTCCATCCTCGGGCAGGTCTACATGCTGGGATGCCCGGAAGGCGGTGAAGTGCTGCTGGACGCCGCCGTGGCCAGCGTCGACAAGGAAATGACCACCATCCGCGATGCCGGCAAGGTCAAGGCGCGCGAGCGTATCGCCGTGCTGGCCGCGCTGAATGTGGCCTACCAGTTGGCCGAAAGGGCGGCGGCGCCGCCCGCTGCTCCCGCCGTCGCCAAAGCTGCTGCCATGGCTGATTCAGTATCGGATGTCGACATCGATGCACTGCTGTGCCGCATCGACGATGCACTGGGTGACGACGGCCAACTTCTGTGACATGCGGCGCAGTCCAAACGCGCCGCTGCAGGCCTAGAATGGATACGTCCGCTGTGAGTTGGTGAGCCATATATGTCCTTGAGCCGATGGTCTATGACCAAGGGCTTGGAACATCGCCTGGTTGGTGTGAGCGTCTCGCGTCAGATGAACCCGAAGCCAGGCTGACCTCGCCCACCTGAACTCCCCCTTGGTTCAGGCACTGGGTTCACGGCCCACGGCGGACACCCTTACTTTTTGCACCACTGCGCCCGCCATGACCGCTTCATCCATTGCGCCTGATGTGATGACTGCGCCCACCTTGCGCTATTGGCTGATGAAGAGCGAACCCGCCGAGGCGTCCATCGACGACTTGGCCCGTGCGCCGCAGAAGACCCTGCCCTGGACCGGCGTGCGCAACTACCAGGCGCGCAACTTCATGCGCGACGGTATGCAGGCGGGTGACGGCGTCTTGTTCTACCACTCGTCCTGCCCGCAACCGGGCATCGCCGGTCTGGCCCGCATTGCCGGCGGCCTGGCGCCCGACGCCACGCAATTCGACCCCGACAGCCCTTACTTCGACGCCAAGTCCGACCCGGCGGCACCGCGCTGGCTGCAGCTCGATGTGAGTCTGGTGCGCAAGACGCGTTTGTTGACTTTGTCCGAACTGCGCGCCACGCCGCAGATGGCCAGCCTGCAGGTGCTGCGCCGGGGCAACCGCTTGTCGATCACGCCAGTGACGCCCGACGAGTGGCAGGCCGTGCTGGCCCTGCTGCGCGACTGACTCCGCTGCGCTCCAGGTCCGCAGAGCGGGCTCGCGGGTGCCAGCGCGCTCAGGCGCGGCGAGGCTCCGCGTCGAAGCGGATGGCGGCCAGCGTGACCTGGTTGCCACCGCGCCGCTTCGCTTCAGCCAGCGCCGCCGCACAGGCCTCGATCAGCGCTTCGTGGGTCTGTGCCGTGTGCGGGAAACTGGCCACGCCCACCGCCACGCTGAAGGCGAATTCCTGGCCTTCGTGGACCACGATCTGCGTGGCGCACTTGCGGCGCAGGCCCTCCATGCGCGCATGCGCCGTCGCCAGCCCCACGCCCGACAGCAGCACGGCGAAGTGCCGCTCGCCGTGGCGGCATGACGCATCCATCGCTCGGGTTCCGCTGCGCAGCAAACGGCCCACCGCTTCCAGCAGGCTGCGTTCACCGGCCTCGCCCAGCGCCTTCACTTTGGCCGGCGGCGGATCCACCTCAATGAAGACAATCGCAAATTCACGGTGCTCGCGCGTCGACAGATCGACCTCGCGGCGCAATTGGTCCTCGAAGTGGGCGCGGCGGTACAGCCCGGTGATCGGGTCGCGCAAGGCCTGGTCGGACAGCTCGAGCCGCAGCGCCTCGTTGGCGCGCTGCTGCTGTTCGATCTGCAACAGCGCCAGCCGCAGTTGCGCCTCACGTTGGTGTTCGGGCGCCAGGTCGGTCCAGACGCTGCACAGATAGCGCCGGCCCTGCTCGTCGGCCGCGCTGACCACACGCAACACCGAGAACTCGCGGCGGCCACCGGTCCATTCGAAGCGCTGCTCGGTGATCAGAGGCGCGCCCTGTGCCAACGCCGTCTGCTCGGCGGCGCGCATCGCGGCAGCCAGCACCGGTTCGAAGAGTTCGGCGTCGTTGCGGCCCAGCACTTCGCCAGCGGGCCGGCGCAGGAAGGCCGCCATCGCGTCGTTGACATCCACATAGCGCTGGCTTTGCAGGTCTTTCACTGCCAGCAGGTCGCCCCGGCTTTGCAGCAAGGCGGGCAGCAGGCTGGCCATCAAGGCCTGCAGTTCAGCGCCAGGCGCAGCGGCAAGCGCGGGCCGGGTGGCTGGTTCGGGCGGGGTGATCGTGGTTGGCGTGCTCTGCACCGAAGGGTCCTCTGGAGAGACTGCACCAATCTGCGGCCGACGCCCTATCTTGGTGGCGCGCATCGGTGTTATCAAGCGTCTTCGGCATTCCGGCCCCTAATTTGACCCCGTATTTGCGGGGTCGGCACCGGCCTAAGGACGGGCATGCTTTCTGCTAGCTCTGACGGTATGTCGCGATGGCGCGCCACATTCTGGCGCGAGCCCCTGTCGGCCGCACCACGTGCACAGCGACGTGCGCAGATCCTGTTCTGCCCTTACGGATTGCCGGCGGCGGGCTCACTGCATGTCCGCACGGAGGTATCGCCTTGAAGAAATCGCGCCTGGTTCTGATCGGCAACGGCATGGCCGGTGTCCGCGCCCTCGAAGAATTGCTGAAGATCGCTCCTGATCTCTACGACATCTCCGTCTTCGGTGCCGAGCCCCACCCCAACTACAACCGCATCCTGCTGAGCCCGGTGCTGGCCGTGGCCGGCAACGGCGGCATCAAGACCGAGGTGGCGGATTTCTTCACCAAGCTGATCACGGCCGAGGAAGTGCTGGAGTTCACCGGCACCTTCTGCCAGCTCTACCGCGAAGAAGGCTGGTACCTGGAACACACGGTGCACTACGTGAACCGCGTGGGCCTGGACTACGTGAAGAAGAAGATCCTCGAAGACCACGAAGGCCGCCAGGCACTGTGGGCCAAGCTGCAATTCAGCCTGGATGGCGAGCCTGACCCGTGGTTCGAATTCGACAAGGCCCGCGTCGACACGCGGCAGTTCAATCCGGTGGCTGAGATCGGAGCGGTGTGATGGCGAACTGGAGCCGCATCTGTCGCGCCGACGACATCCCGGTGCTGGGCTCGCGCCGTGTGGCACGCACGAAGGGCCACGCGGTGGCCGTGTTCCGCAACAGTGAAGACCAGGTCTTCGCGCTGCTCGACCGTTGCCCGCACAAGGGTGGCCCGCTGAGCCAGGGCATCGTGTTCGACGACAGCGTGGCCTGCCCGCAGCACAACTGGACGATCGGCCTGGCAACCGGCGAAGCGCGTGCCCCTGACCAGGGTTGCACGGCGCGCTTCAGCGTCAAGGTCGACGCGGGCCAGGTCTTTCTGGACGCCGACGAACTGGCCACCTGCGCCCTGCACGCCGACACGGCTGCAGCGTGAAAGAAACGAGGTCCACGTGCCCCTACTGCGGCGTCGGCTGCGGTGTGGTGATCGAGAGCGATGGCACGCAGATCACCGGCGTGCGCGGCGACCCCGATCACCCGGCCAACTTCGGCCGCCTGTACACCAAAGCAAAGGGCAGACGCTGCACCTGACCGCCAGCGCGCCCATCACGCTGCACCAGCGCCTGCGCACACCGCAGTTGCACGGGCAGGCCGTGAGCTGGGACACGGCGCTGGACACAACGGCCGGACGTTTCAGCGCCATCGCCGGCGAACACGGCCCCGACGCGCTGGGCTTCTACATCTCGGGCCAGTTGCTGACCGAGGACTACGACGTCTTCAACAAATCGGCCAAGGGCCTGCTCGGCACCAACAACGTCCACGCCAATTCTCGGTTGTGCATGAGCAGCGCAGCGGCTGGCTACAAGCCGACGCTGGGCGCACCCGGTGCTGTACCGCCGCATCGAGGACGCGCGCAAGGCGAATCCTGCGATGAAGATCATCGTGGCCGACCCGCGCCGCACCGAGACCGCCGAGCAGGCCGATCTGCACCTGCCGCTGCTGCCCGGCACCGACGTGGCGCTGTACAACGGTCTGCTGCATCTGCTGCTGTGGGACGGCCACGTCGACACGCGCTACATCGCCGCGCACACCGAAGGCTTCGACGCGCTGAAGGCCATCGTGCGCGACTGCACGCCAGCGGTGACCGCACGCATCACTGGCTTGAAGGAAGACGCCGTCGTGCAGGCCGCGCGCTGGTGGGGCGCATCGCCGGCCACGCTGTCGCTGTATTGCCAAGGTCTCAACCAGAGCGGCAGCGGCGCGGCCAAGAACGCCGCGCTCATCAACTTGCATCTGGCGACCGGGCAGATCGGCAAACCGGGCGCCGGGCCGTTTTCACTGACCGGTTAGCCGAACGCGATGAGCGGCCGTGAAGTGGGCGGCATGGCCAATTTGCTGTCGGCCCACCGCGATCTGGGCAATGCCGTGCACCGCGCTGAAGTGGCGCATTTGTGGGGTGTGCCGGATGTGCCAGCGCAGCCCGGCAAGACCGCCGTCGAGATGTTCCAGGCAGCCGCTGATGGCGAGATCAAGGCGCTGTGGATCGCCTGCACGAACCCAGCCCAGAGCCTGCCCGACCAGGCCACGGTGCAGCGCGCCCTGGGGCGCGCCGACTTCGTCGTGCTGCAGGAAGCCTTTGCCGGCACCGCCGCCGCACGCCACGCACATTGGCTGCTGCCGGCCAGCAGCTGGGGCGAGACGGGGGGCACCGTCACCAACAGCGACGCCGCATCAGCCGCGTGCGTGCCGCCGTGTCGGCACCCGGAGATGCGCGGGCCGACTGGGCCATCGTTTGCGACTGTGCGCAGCGCGTCGAGCAACGCCTAAGGCCGGGCGCACCGACACTGTTCCCGTATGCCGGTGTCGGGTCGATCTGGAACGAGCACCGCGAAAGCACACGAGGACGTGACCTGGACATCACGGGCCTGCGCTGGTTGCAATTGGACGCAGGCGCCCAATGCTGGCCCTGTCCGACCGGCGCGACGCAAGGCCAGGAACGCCCGTACGCCGATGGCATGTTCCCCACCGCCAGCTGCCGTGCGCGTTTTTCAGCCGCACCCTACAAATCGGTCGCCGAGCCGCGCGATGCGCGCTTTCGTTTTGCGCTGAACACCGGCCGACAGCGTGGCGCCGACACAGGCCTTCGTGACCATGCACTGGGGCGATGAAACCGTGGTGGGTGGCGTCAAACCGCTGACCTCGGCGGCCTTTTGCCCACAGTCCAAGCAACCCGAGTTGAAGCACGCAGCGGCGCAGATCGCACGGGCTGATCTGCCCTGGCGTTTGGTGGCAATGGCCTGGTGCGACGACGTGCAGGCGCTGCAGTTGCGCGCCGCCCTGCGCCCGCTGTTCGACAGCTTCGGCTACGCCGCCTGCGTGCCCTTCGGCCGCGAACGCAGCGGCGTGCTCTTCCGCGGCGCCACAACCGAGGCCGTCTCCGCAGAATGGCTGTCGCAGATCGCCATGCTGTTCGGCTTGGAAGGCCGCGACACACCGAGCTACGCCGACACCCGGCGCGACCAGCACCTGGAGGCCTTCCTGCTGGCCGGCGTCACCCGCGCCGAGGCCTGGATCGCGCCGCTTTTGCAGCAGTCGCTGCCGGCTCAGGCCTACGGCCGTTTTCTGCTGGCCCCGGGCGCGACACCACCGGGCCCCGCCCCCGCGCGATCGGCGCAGGTGTACAGCTATTTCGACGTGAGCGAGTTCACGATCCAGCAGTTTTTCTCGGCCACTGCGGGCCCGCCCGAAACGCGCTTGGCGGTGTCAAAAGCCACATTGCGCTGCGGCACGCAATGCGGGTCTTGCCTGCCCGCACTAAAGCGGCTCGCCGGCCTGCAGCCAACCACGGCTTAGCGCGCGGGCTTCGTCAGCGCGGCCCAACATGGGCAGAGAACTTGCGGAGCGCTGTGCAAGGGAAAAACAAGCTCAAGAGCATCGCCGTTTACCTCAAGGTCATCGGCGGCGGCGCGGCTGGCTCCCGTGCGCACAGCGTGCAGGCAGCCCACGAACTAATGGCCGAAGTGCCGGCCGGTCGCGCTTCGGCCCCCACCATGGGCGCCTTCGTGATGGCCATGCGAATGAAGAGCGAAACGCTCGACGAACTGGTCGGCTTTCTCAGCGCCGTGCACGAACACTGCGCGCCCGTGCCCAGCAAATTGCCGGTGGTGCCGATCCCTTCTTACAACGGTTCGCGCAAGCTGCCCAATCTGACGCCGCTGTTGGCGCTGTGGCTGGCCCGTGAAGGGCTGCCGGTGCTTGGTGCACGGCCCAGTGATCGAACCCGGGCGCGTGACCACTGCGGCCATCTTGCACGACCTGGGCATGGCGCCGATCTTGAACGTGCAGGACGTCGTACGCGCATGGTCAACCACACCGACCCCGAATTCGGCGCGCTGTTGAGCGGCTGGGCCCAACGTAAAAGCGTCGATGCGATGCTGCTGCGCGGCACCGAAGGCGAGCCCGTGGCCGACCCGCGTCATCGACCCCGCCCGCACCGCCGTTTCCGTGCAGGAGGTGCTGAGCGGCATGCGCCCCGCACCCGCCCCGCTGACGCGCCAGGCCAACCTGATCGTGGCCGCTGTGCCCGCCTCGCTGGCTCGCCACATGGGGCTGGAGTTGAGCGCAGGACAACCCCCAATATTGCAGCCCGTTCGCCTCGCAAGGCCACCAGACCCGCCAAGACGCCCTGGTGCGCCCTGGTTGGCGCCGGCCCTGGCGACCCCGAACTGCTGACGCTGAAGGCGCTGCGGGCGCAGGGCGTCGCATTCGAAGTCGTCAACGGCATCACCTCGGATCTGGCGGCCAGCACGGCGCTGGGCATCCCCTGGACGCACCGCAACCCCGCGCACGGCGTGCTGCTGGTCACCAGCCACACCCGTGTGGGCACGCCGAGCTCAGACTGGGCTGTGCTGGGCGCGGCGGCGGCGCAGGGCCTGACGCCGGTCATTTAAATGGGCATGGCCCGCTTGCCGGCGGTGCAAGCCGGCCTGCTGAGCGCCCTGCCCGTCAACACGCCAGCGGCCGTGGTGCAACACGCCGGCATGTCGCAAGAACGCGCTTGCGCCGGCACCCTGGCCACCCTGGCCGACGCCGTGCGGGCACACGGCCTGGGCAGTCCGGCCATCGTCATCGTCATCGTCGGCAACGTGCTGCAGGGGCGGGCAACGCAAGCCCTTACAGCCGATGCCGCCGAGGCCACCGATGCCGCCCATTCCGCCATCGCCACCCGTACCGATCGCCGTGTGGCATGACCACTTCTTGGCGCTTGCAAACAACTGCATTTCCCGGTCTATAATGGCGGGCTTTACTGGTAACACCAGCGCATCGATTGGGTCTGGCAGCAAGGCTGCACGGCACTTACTGCCCTCAGATGCCCTCAGCCATCGGGCGCAAACTTTCGGGATTCCTGATTACATGACCACCATCCGCGTCAAAGAGAACGAACCTTTCGATGTTGCCCTGCGCCGCTTCAAGCGCACCATCGAGAAGATCGGCCTGCTGACGGAACTGCGCGCCCGCGAGTTCTATGAAAAGCCCACCGCCGAGCGCAAGCGCAAGAAGGCTGCAGCCGTCAAGCGCCACTTCAAGCGCGTGCGCAGCATGCAGCTACCCAAGAAGCTGTACTGATCCCCGACGCGGCTGAGCATGCCGCCGCTGGCCGATCGATCAACTTCACAGCAAGCCCGCGCGGGACACCGTAGCGGGCTTGTTTTGTTTCTGGAACAAGCCCCCGAAATAGCCCTATGAGCACCCTCAAAGACCGCGTCACCGAAGACATGAAGGCCGCCATGCGAGCCAAGGACAGCGAGCGCCTGTCGACCATCCGCATGCTGCTGGCCGCCTGCAAGCAGCGCGAGGTCGATGAACGCATCGTGCTCGACGACGCGGCCGTCATCGGGCTGGTCGACAAGCTGATCAAGCAGCGCAAAGACTCCGTCACCGCCTTCGTTCAAGGCGGGCGTACCGACCTGGCCGATAAAGAAGCGGCCGAGATCCGGGTGCTTGAGGCTTACCTGCCGCAGCGGCTGTCGGCCGAAGAAGTCGGCGCGGCCATCGCCGCCATCGTGGCCGAGTTGGGTGCCAGCGGCCCCGGCGACATGGGCAAGGTGATGGGCGCTGCCAAGGCCCAGTTGGCCGGCAAGGCCGAGATGGGCCTTGTGTCGGCAGCGGTAAAGCAAGCCCTCGCCAAGTAGTCTCCAGTCAGTCGCCAAGCGATTGCCCAGCAACCAACCTGTGACGCCACAGCCCGCACCATGAGCAGCCTGCCCACCCGCCCCATCGCCGACGGCATCAGCGTCGCCCCGCAGTTGGCGCCTGAAGCCATGGCCGCAGCAGCAGCAGCCGGTTTCAAGAGCGTCGTCAACAACCGCCCTGACTTCGAGCACGGCCCCGACCAGCCCAGCAGCGCGCAGATGCAAGCCGCTGCCGTGGCCGCCGGCCTGCAGTACCGCTACCTGCCGGTCAATGGCGGTTACCAGACGCCGGAAGAGATCTCGGCCTTCGCCCAGATGCTGCAGGAACTGCCCAGGCCCATCTTGGCTTTCTGCCGCTCGGGCGCACGCTCGACCAACCTGTACATGCAAGCCGTCCAGGGCTGAAGCACCAGGCACTCTGCCTGCTTCCCCTGGGTATGTCCGGGGCACGAAATGCGGCCGCAACAGCGGCCGCTCGTTCACATTCACCTACAGTCTTGGTGCACAGCCGCAGGCTGCGTGTGGCATGGCAAAAATAGGCAAGGAGTCCCGGTGACCGCACTGTTGCAACTGTCGAAGTGGATCGACGCCATCACCGAACGCATAGGCCGCTGGACCAGCTGGTTGATCTTGGCGGCCGTGCTGATCAGCGCCGTCAACGCGGTCGTGCGCAAAGCATTCAACATCAGCTCGAACGCCTACCTGGAGATCCAGTGGTACCTGTTCGCCGCGGTATTCCTGCTGGGCGCTGGCTACACCCTGCTGCGCCGCGAGCACGTGCGCATCGACGTGGTGCTGGGCCGCTTCAGCAAGCGCACCCAGATCACCGTCGAGGCGGTATGCATCGTGCTGTTCCTCTTCCCCTTCTGCCTCTCCGTCATCGATCTGGTGTGGCCGCTGGTCACGAAGGCCTATATCAGCGGCGAGATGTCGTCCAATGCCGGTGGCTTGATCCGCTGGCCGGTGTTCGCCCTGGTGCCCGTCGGCTTCACATTGTTACTGGTTCAAGGTATCTCCGAACTGATCAAGCGCGTCGCTTTCCTGCAGGGCCTGATCCCTGACCCGACGCTGAAACAGCAAGCCAAGACGGCCGAAGAAGAACTGGCCGAATTCGTTCGCGCACAGGCCGAAAAAGCCGCCGCTTCAGGTGCCGCACGATGATGGAATTCTTCTCGGCCTACATGGCCCCCATCATGTTTGCGGGCCTGATCTGCTTTTTGCTGGTCGGTTTTTCGGTGGCGTTCTCGCTGGCCGCCTGTGGACTGTTCTTCGGCTTCGTCGGCATCGAGATGGGCTTGTTGCCGGCCTCGCTGATGCAGGCGCTGCCGCTGCGCATCTTCGGGATCATGCAGAACGACACCCTGCTGGCGATTCCATTCTTTACTTTCATGGGCCTGATCCTTGAACGCTCGGGCATGGCTGAGGACTTGCTGGACACCATCGGCCAACTTTTTGGTCCGGTGCGCGGCGGCCTGGCCTACGCGGTGATCTTCGTCGGCGCGATGCTGGCCGCCACCACCGGCGTGGTCGCGGCTTCGGTCATCGCCATGGGCCTGATCTCGTTGCCCATCATGCTTCGCTCAGGCTACGACCGGCGGGTGGCCAGCGGCGTGATCGCCGCGTCGGGCACGCTGGCCCAGATCATCCCGCCGTCGCTGGTGCTGATCATCATGGCCGACCAACTGGGCCAAAGCGTGGGTGACCTCTACAAGGGGGCCTTCGTGCCCGGCTTCGTGCTGACCGCCCTGTACGTTGGCTATGTCGTGGTGGTGAGTCTGGTGAAGCCGCAATGGGTACCGGCGCTTCCTGCCGAAGCACGCACCATTCGCGAACCCGACGGCAAATCAGGTCTCAAGTCGCTGGGTCTGCTGGTTGTGGCATGCGTGGCGCTGGCCGTGTTGTTCGCCAAGTCGCGCCCAGCCGCCACGCCCACCGACGAATTGATCGTCGTTTCCATGTGCGTCGGCGTCGGTCTGGCCTTCTTGCTGGCGGTCATCAACAAGATGCTGAAGCTGGGTCTGCTGTCGAAGATGGCCGAACGGGTGACCTTCGTGTTGATCCCGCCGCTGGCCCTGATTTTCCTGGTGCTGGGCACCATCTTCCTGGGCATCGCCACGCCCACCGAAGGCGGCGCGATGGGCGCTGTCGGCGCGTTGGCCATGGCGCTGGCCCGCAAGCGTATCGACCTGAAACTGCTGCGCCAGGCGATGGATTCGACGATGAAGCTGTCCTGCTTCGTGGTCTTCATCTTGCTGGGCTCCACCGTCTTCAGCCTGTCCTTCCAGGGCGTGGACGGCCCCAAGTGGGTTGAACACCTGCTGACCGGGCTGCCGGGCGGCCAGTTGGGATTCCTGATCGTCGTGAATCTGCTGGTCTTTGTGCTGGCCTTCTTCCTGGACTTCTTCGAGCTCAGCTTCATCATCATCCCGCTGATCGGCCCGGTGGCCATCAAGCTGGGCATAGACCCGGTGTGGTTCGGCGTGCTGCTGGCTGTGAACATGCAGACCAGCTTCATGCACCCGCCCTTCGGCTTCGCGCTGTTCTACCTGCGCAGCGTGGCCCCGAACGACGACTACAAGGACCGTGTCACCGGCCGCAACATCGCCAAGGTCACCACCGGCCAGATCTACTGGGGCGCTGTACCTTTCGTGGTCATCCAGGTGGTGATGGTCGGCATGATCATCGCCTTCCCGGGCATCGTCACCCGCGACCTGAACAAGGCGGCCGAAGGCAACATCGATCAGCTGCAGCAGGACGTCGAGCGCAGCCAGAAGGAAGCCAAACCCGAGCCAGCGATGCCGACCTCAGACACCCAGTCCAAGGACGCGCCGGAAGATCCGATGGCAGCCATTCTGCGTGCCAACGAGCAGGACAAGCAAAAGAAGTGACGCGGTGATGGCCGTGCGTTGACACGCACGGGCGGCATCAAAAAAGGGGCTCCGAGGAGCCCCTTTGCTTTGCGCCTTGAATACTCAGAGCTTCTGCGCCTGCATGAAGTCGTCGAAGCCGGCTTCAGTGAAGCGGAACCACAGGTTCGAGTCGCGGCGGAACACAGCGTAGTCTTCGTAGACCTTCTTCCAGGCCGGGTTGCTGGCCGACAGTTCGCTGTACAGGCCCATCGCTTCCTTGTAGGCCGCGTCCATCATTTCCTTGGGGAAACGGAAGAGCTTGGTGCCGCCGGCCACCAGTCGCTTCAGGGCCGCCGGGTTGCGCGCGTCGTACTTGGCCTGCATGTCAACGTGGGCGTAAGCCGAGGCCGCCTCGATGATGGCCTTGTATTCGGCCGACAGCGCGTTGTAGGCCTTGTCGTTGACAAACAAGTCCAGCTGCGGACCACCTTCCCACCAGCCCGGGTAGGCGTAGTTGGGGGCGATCTTGTAGAGGCCGAGTTTCTCGTCGTCGTAGGGGCCGACCCATTCCGCCGCGTCGATGGTGCCCTTTTCCAGCGCCTGGTAGATCTCGCCGCCGGGGATGTTCTGCGCAACGCCACCGATGCGCTCGACGACCTTGCCGCCGAAGCCCCCGATGCGGAACTTCAAGCCTTTCATGTCGGCCAGCGACTTCACTTCCTTGCGAAAGAAACCACCCATCTGCGCGCCGGTGTTGCCGCCGGGGAAGTTGATGATGTTGTAGCCCTTGTAGAAGTCGCGCATCAGCTTCAAGCCGTTGCCTTCGTACATCCAGGCCGTCATCTGGCGCGAGTTCAAGCCGAAGGGGATGGCGCAGCCGATGGCGAAGGTCGGGTCCTTGCCGAAGAAGTAGTAGGGCGCGGTGTGCGCGATATCGATGGTGCCACCCTGCACACCATCGACCACACCGAAGGCGGGCATCAGTTCACCTGCGGCGTGCACGCTGATCTGGAATTTGCCACCGGTCATGTCGCTGACCTTCTTGGAGAAGGTTTCAGCGGCACCGAAGATGGTGTCCAGCGACTTGGGGAAGCTGGACGCCAGGCGCCAGCGGATGGCTTGCTGGGCGTGCACGATGGCCGGTGCGACACCGGCAGCCAGCACGCCGGCCAAGCCTGCGCCGTGTACGAAGGAACGACGTTCCATGGAGATCTCCTGTTGAAAGCAATGACGGGCAGCGCGCTGCTGCGCTGGCAAAAATTCTAGAAGCGCGGTGTTCCCGGTTTCAGACGGGTTTACCCGCTCGGCGGGCAGCCTTGCACCCTCAGGCGCGAACCACGGTGACGGTGCAGGCCGATTGCGCCACCACCTGCGAGCTGACGCTGCCCAGGTAGCGGCGCAGGGCCGAATTGGCCCGCGCACCCATCACGATGTGATCGACCTGGTTGCGCTCGGCGAATTCGATGATGGCGGCCGCCGCATCGGGTGCTTCCAGCACATGGAAGGTCAGCCGGCCTTCGGTCAGATCCAGCGCCTTGCTGATCGGCCGCGCCCAGTGCTTCAGCCCGATCAGCTGCTGGACGTGCAGGCTGCGGCCCGCCGAGTCCACGCGCTCGTCCATGCCAATGCGCGCGGTCTTCATGACGCTGATGCAAGCCAGCCGCGCGCCCGGTTCGGCCAGCACGATGCGGCGCACGATCTCGCGCAGGTGGTCCAGCAATTCGGGTGACGCGGTGTCCACATCCACTGCCGCCACGATGATGCTGCTCTTCATCACCTGGCTGGCCACGGCCACGGCCGCTGACGACCGCGGCTCGGCGCCCACCGCGAAAAACCAGCGCTTCAAGCGGCGGACCCAGCCCTGCGTGTCCATCTTCTCGGCGCGCGCGGTCAGCGGCACCTGGTTGGGGTCTTGCAGCGCCAGCGCCAGTTGCGCAGCACTTTGAAAGCGGCGTTCGGGCTTGACCTCCAGGCACTTCAAGATGACCTCTTGCAGCCAGGGCGGACAGTCGCTGCGCAAGGCGCGCGGCGGCACAGGGTCCACATACAAACGGCGGCGCAGGCCACGCACCGAATCGGGCGCGCCGAAGGGCCGTGCGCCGGTCGTCAAGTGGTAGAGCAGCACGCCCAGCGCGAAGATGTCCGAGCGCAGATCCGTGCGCACGTACTGCACCTGCTCAGGTGACATGTAGGGTCCGGTGCCCAACATCTTGACCGAGGACGGCAGTGCGAACTCCTCGTCCAGCAGGTCAGGCAGGCGGTCGTGGTGCGACAGGCCGAAATCGACCATCACCGCCGTTCCATCGGGCCGCAGCATGATGTTGCTGGGCTTCACATCCAGGTGCACCAGATGCTGTTTGTGGAGCTCATGCAGCGCGCTGGCCACGCGGGCGCCGATCTCGATCACCTCGTCGAAAGCCAGCGGTGCATCGTCCAGCCGCGGTTTCAGCGTCGGGCCTTCGATGCGCTCCATCACGATGTAGGCCTGCTTGGAGAAGTCGCCGCGCGCCACATAGCGCGGCACGTGCGGGCCGCGCAGCGCCGGCAGGATCATCTGCTCGACCTCGAAGCCGACGATGGTGGCCGGGTCTTCGCCGCCCTTCAGGCGCGGCACTTTCATGATCAGCGGCAGGCCGGTGGCCAGTTCGGCCACAGCCGGCGGCAAGGGCTCGGCCGACGCATCGCGCACCACACGCCACAGGTGCGCCATGCCACCGGTATGCAGCTTTTCTTCCAGCAACCAGCCGTCCACCACGCTGCCGGGCACCAGGCGTGCCGGTGGGCTGTCGTCAGCGTCCATCCAGCAACCTCGCAGCCAACGCCGAGGGCAAGCCGGCATCCAAAATGCGTGAGCCCGCCGCTTCCACGTCATAGGGAACGCGCCAGAAGGTCAGCTCGGAAAGCGCGTCGTCGTAGATCGCGTAGCAGGCGGCCGGGTTGCCATCGCGCGGCTGGCCGGTCGAGCCGGGTATGGCCAGCCAGCGGCGCGAGCCCAGTAGCGGGATGGCTTCGCCAGCCACCGGTTCGAAATCACCGGCCTTGCCGACGCTCGACAGGTTGTACAGCCGGGGCTCGTGCATGTGGCCGCAAAAGGTGACGCGGGCGGTGGTGGCGTGCATGCTGCGCACGGCCTCGGCACGGCCTTGCACATACTCCCAGGCCCCTGGTGCGTAGGCGTTCGCGTGTACGAACAGCACCTCGCCGACCTGCTGCTTCAGCGGCAGGTTCGCCAGGAAGGCGATCTGTGCGTCGTCCAGTTGCGCACCCGTCCATTCGACCACGCGGCGGGCGTCGGGGCGCATCGTGGGCAGCGCGCCCTGCGCCACGGCGGCGTCGTGGTTGCCTTGCACGGCCACCGCGCCGCGCGCCACGTGTTCACGCACCACATCGACCACCCAGGCGGGGTCTGCGCCATAGCCGACGAAATCACCCAGGAACGCGTGCTGGTCCACGCCCTGTTCGGCCGCGTGGGCCAGAACGGCCTGAACCGCCTCGCGGTTGGCATGCAGGTCGGTGACGAGGGCGATGCGCATGGTTGAACGCTGCGCCGTTCAGAGCGTGGCTGCGATCAGGAACCGGCCAGTTGCATGGGCCCCAGCAGCACCGAGCCCACCGATTTGCTGCCCTGCACGTAAGTGTCGGCACCGATGGCCTGTATGCCCTTCAGCATCTGTTTCAGATTGCCGGCGATGGTGACTTCGTGCACCGGGTAGGCGATGCGCCCGTCTTCCACCCAGTATCCCGCCGCACCGCGCGAATAGTCGCCGGTGACGTAGTTGACGCCCTGCCCCATCAGCTCGGTGACGAACAGACCACGGCCCAGTTTGCCGAGCATGGCCTCCAACGTGTCGCCTTTTCGGGTGCGGCGGCTGGTCATGCTCAGATTCTGTGATCCGCCGGCGTGGCCGGTGGTCTTCATGCCCAGCTTGCGCGCCGAGTAGGTGCTGAGGAAGTAGCCCTGAACGACACCGCCCTGCACCACCTGGCGGGCTGTGGTGCGCACGCCTTCGTCGTCGAAGGGCGCGCTGCCCTTGCCTTTCAGTTCGTGCGGGTTCTCGACGATGTCCACGTGGGCCGGCAGCACCTTCTGGCCCAGGCTGTCGACCAAAAAGGTCGTCTTGCGGTACAGCGCCCCGCCCGATGTGGCCTGCACGTAAGCGCCCAGCAGGCCGGCGGCCACTGTTGATTCGAAGAGGATCGGCACTTTCTCGGTGGGCACGCGGCGCGACTTCAAGCGCGACAGCGCGCGCTCGGCGGCGTAGCGGCCGACGACCTCGGGCGCGGCCAGATCGGCGGCGTCGCGCATCGACGTGTACCAGCCGTCGCGCTGCATGTCGCGTCCCTTGCCGGCGATGGGCGACACCGACAGGTAGTGGCGCGAACTGGCATAGCCGCCGCGAAAGCCGTGCGTGTTGCCAGCCCAGAAATGCGCCTGCTGGGCCGACACGCCAGCGCCTTCGGAATTGGTGATGCGGCGGTCCACGCGCAAGGCCGCGTCTTCGCAGCGGCGGGCCAGTTCAGCGGCGGCGGCGGCGTCGATGGCCCAGGGGTGGAACAGGTCCAGCTCACGCGCCACTTCGGCCGGCGTGGCCAGGTCGGCGGCGTCGGGCAGGCCGGCGGCCGGGTCTTCGGCGGTGAAGCGCGCGATGTCGTAGGCGGCCTGCACGGTTTGTCGCAGGGCCGCTGTTGAAAAGTCGGACGTGCTGGCATTGCCGCGCCGCTGGCCCAGGTAGACGCTGACGCCCAGGCTCTTGTCCCGGTTGCGCTCGACGTTTTCCAGTTCGCCCTTGCGCACCGACACCGACAGGCCCACGCCTTCAGAGACTTCGGCCCCCGCGTCGCTGGCCCCCAGGCCCTGCGCGAGCTTCAAGGTGTCTTCGACGATTTGCTGAAACTGTTCCTGGCGGTAGGCAAAGCCCTGTTCGGCGCGGGTGGATGTCATCGGGGCGGTGATCCAAAGAGGGCTGCAGATAGCGGTCGCCGATGATAATGGCGACCCTCTTCCCAATTTGCAGCGACGGCCGGTCCGTCAGCGCCCACCCCATGGCCCGACGCGCCGCCCCGCACCGCGGAATTGATGTGCACTACGGCGACGCCGGTCTCGGGGCCGCCGAAGCCGCCGAAGCCGCCGAAGCCGCCGAAGCCGCTGAAGCCGGTGAGCCCGCCGCCTGGGTCGATACCGGCCCCAGCAAGACCAAGCTCAAGCAGCAGTCGCACGACCTGCAGGTGCTGGGCAATGCGGTGTCGCAGTTGTCGGCCGAACGCTTCGCGGCCATCGACATGCCGGAAATCCTGCGCGACGCCATCACCGAGTTCCGCCGCACCCGCAGCCACGAGGGCCGCCGCCGACAGATGCAGTACGTGGGCAAGCTGATGCGCCATGCCGACGAAGCGGCGCTGCGCGAAGCCGTGGCCAGCGCCACCCTGGGTTCGGCCAAAGACACGCTGATGCTGCACGAGACCGAACGCTGGCGGGCCGAACTGATCGCCGACGACGAGGCGATGACGACCTGGCAGAACGAATACCCCGAAACCGATACGCAACAGCTGCGCAGCCTGGTGCGCGCAGCCCGCCGCGACGCCAAGGACCTGGTGCCCGAAGCGCGCCAGCCCAAGAGCCACCGGGAGCTGTTCCACTTCATCAAGCCTTACCTGAAATGAATGGCAGCGCCATGAGCGACTTCGACACGGTGCGCATCGGCGTGGTTTCGATCAGCGACCGCGCTTCGACAGGCGTCTACGAAGACAAGGGCATCCCGGCGCTGAAAGACTGGCTCGGCCGCGCGCTGCGCAACCCCATCGAATGGCATGAACGGCTGATCCCCGACGATCAGGACGGCATCAGCGTTGCACTGATCGAACTGGTGGACACGTTGCGCTGCGATCTGGTGCTGACCACCGGCGGCACCGGCCCCGCGCTGCGCGACGTGACACCCGAAGCCACGCTGGCCATCGCCCACAAGGTGATGCCGGGCTTCGGCGAACAGATGCGGCAGATCTCGTTGACCTTTGTACCGACGGCCATCTTGTCTAGACAAGTGGCGGTGGTACGAGGCCAGGCGCTGGTGATCAACCTGCCGGGCCAGCCCAAGGCCATCGCCGAGACGCTGCAAGGCCTGCCGGCGGCCAACCCGCCCGTGCACGGCATCTTTGCGGCCGTGCCCTATTGCGTGGACTTGATCGGCGGGCCCTACATCGCCACCGACGAGAAGCTGTGCAAGGCCTTCAGGCCCAAAACCGCAGTGCGCGCTGAAGGTGCTGCCCGCACGACCGGACGCACGTCGGGCCGCCCCTGAACCCGGCTATTTGACGAGGCGGTTCATCCGCTCGGCGTCAAAGACCTCGGTGGTCTGTGCGTCTTGCGGCACGCAGTCGCCGGCAGGCAGCTCGCGCGTGCGGGCCGACAGTTTTTCGATGGCCTGCCACAGCAGCATCACCTGGTGTTCATGCGCCGAGGCGTTGTCGATCAAGCCCTTCATGGCCTGCGACACCGGGTCGTCGCCCTGGGTCACGCCGTAGGCCGAGAAGCCCATCTTGGCTGCCGCCGATTCACGCGCCGCGTCGGTGTCACGCTGGATGATGCGCGCCGGGTTGCCGACGGCGGTGGCATTCGCCGGCACCGGCTTGGTCACAACGGCACCGCTGCCGATGCGCGCGCCGTCACCCACGGTGAACCCGCCCAGCACCTGCGAATTGGCGCCGACGATGACGCCCTTGCCCAGCGTTGGGTGGCGCTTGGCACCCTTGGTCAGTGCCGTGCCGCCCAGCGTCACGCCTTGGTAGATGGTGCAGTCGTCGCCGATCTCGGCCGTTTCGCCCACCACCACGCCCATGCCGTGGTCGATGAAGACGCGGTGGCCGATCGTGGCGCCGGGGTGCAGTTCAATGCCGGTCAGGAAGCGGCCGATGTGCGAGATGAAGCGCGCCAGCCAGTGCAGCCCGTGGTCACGGCACCAGCGCGCACGGCGGTGCAAGACGAGCGCGTGCAGGCCAGGGTAGCAGGTCAGCACCTCCCATGCGGACCGCGCCGCAGGGTCGCGTTCCAGGATGCAGGCGATGTCTTCTCGGAGTCGTTCAAACATTGGGTCAGTGTAGCCACGGGCTGAAATCCGCGACGCTCGCGCGGGCCCGTCGCTCACGCGCTCCGCGTCAAGGCCGGCGCGCCGCCCGTGCCGTCCCGACGGCCCGCGCCATGCCGCGCAGGATGTGCACTTCCTCGGCGCTGAGTTGCGCGCGGTTCAGCAACTGGTTCAAGCGCGGCATCAGCTTCTTGGGCGCGGCCGGGTCCAGGAAGCCGACCGCCTCCAGCGTCTGCTGCCAGTGCGCCAGCAGGCCGGCGACGGCGGCGGCGTCGGCCAGTTGCGCGTCGGTGGTGCGCGGCTGCACGCCGTAGCCGCCCAGCGCCATGCGCCAGTCGTAGGCGATCAACTGCACCGCCTGCGCCAGGTTCAGCGAACCGTAGCCAGGATTGGTCGGCACCGATATGCAGACATGGCAGCGGTAGACATCGTCATTCGACAGCCCTGTGCGCTCAGGCCCGAAAACGAAGGCCACGCGCTGTGGGCTGGCCGCCAACGTGGCGAAGTGTTCACGCGGGGCCAGCGTGGGCGGTCCGAAGTCGCGCGGCGTCATCGCCGTGGCGCAGGCCCAATTGATGCCGTCCAGCGCTTCAGCCAACGTGGGCACGACGCGCGCGGCGGCCAGGATGTCGGTGGCGCCGCTGGCCATGGCGATGGCCTCTTCGCGCTGCAGCACATCGGCATAGCGCGGCGCCACCAGCACCAGGTCGGCAAAGCCCATCACCTTCATCGCCCGCGCCGTGGACCCGACGTTGCCGGGGTGGCTGGTGCCAACCAGCACGAAGCGGGTCGGATCGGTGACAGTGGGTGCCGGTAAACTGGGGGTATTCACGCAGTCATTGTCACTGCGACGCTCTTTACCCCCTTCAACGCACGATCCCAGGCCGCCCATGTCGCAAGCGCTCCATCCCATGCTGAATACCGCCATCAAGGCGGCCCGCGCAGCAGGTTCCATCATCAACCGGGCGGCGCTCGATCTGGACGTGCTGAAAATCGGCCGCAAAGGCCCGAACGACTTCGTCTCTGAAGTCGACCGCGCGGCCGAGATGGCCATCATCAACATCCTGCTGGAGGCCTACCCGGGGCACGGCATCCTGGCCGAAGAATCGGGGCGCGAGCACGGGGCCCAGAACAGCGAATTCGTCTGGATCATCGACCCGCTGGACGGCACGACCAACTTCCTGCACGGCTTCCCGGTGTATGCCGTGTCCATCGCGCTGGCCCACCGCAATGTGGTGCAGCAGGCTGTGGTCTACGACCCCACGCGCAACGACCTGTTTTTCGCCAGCAAGGGTCGCGGCGCCTTCATGAACGACCGCCGCCTGCGCGTGTCCAAGCGCTTGCGTCTGGCTGATTCACTCATCGGCACCGGCTTCCCCTTCCGCAAGGGCGACAACTTCAAGCGCTACGTGAAGATGTTCGAAGAGGTGATGCAAAACTGTGCTGGCCTGCGCCGCCCGGGCGCTGCCGCCCTCGACCTTTGCTACGTGGCCGCCGGCTATTACGACGGTTTCTTCGAGACCGGTCTGCAGCCCTGGGACATTGCCGCCGGCTCTTTGATGATCACCGAGGCCGGTGGCCTGATCGGCAACTTCACCGGTGAATCCGACTTCCTGCACCAGCGCGAAGTGGTGGCCGGCAACCCCAAGGTCTACGGCCAACTGGTGCAGATCCTGACGCCCTACACACGGGTCATCAGCGGTGACGCGCCTTCAGCGATTTCCAGCAGCGCCGCTACGGGTCAGCCGCCCGAAGGCGATGCCGCTGTCGATGCCACACAGGCTTTCGTCGATGCGGCACCATCACCCAACAGCGCAACCGCAGAACCGTTGCGCAAGCCCTCGGTGCGCATCCGCAAGACAACAGCGCCAGCAACGCCAGCAACGCCCGCAGGCGACGACGCGCCGATGTGAGGCACGCCGCGCGGCTGTTCAGGCCGCGTGGCAGCAAAAATGCGGTGACCCACCATGATCGACCTGAACAACTGGGCCACGACCTGGGCCCAAGCGCACATCGACCTGACCGACCCGCAACACATCTTGGCCTACGTGTCGGCCGGGATGGCAGGCTCGCTGGTCATCGTCAGCGCCTTCGTCAGAACCATGATCCCGCTGCGTTGGCTGGCCGTTGGCAGCAACGTCGGGTTCATCCTTTACGGCCTGGCGCAGCCCAACCCGTTGCTGGTTCTGCTGCATGCGGTGCTGCTGCCAGTGAACCTCTGGCGGGTGCGCCAGATGGTGCAGATCACCCGCCACCTGTCGGCCACCGGCACCGGCGACAAACAGCTCGGCATCTGGCTGCGGCCCTACATGCGCAGCCGCAAACACCGAGCCGGCGCCACGCTTTTCGCGCGCGGTTCCAAGGCTGACCGCATGTACTTTCTGGCCGACGGCAGCATCAGCCTGCCCGACGTGGGCCGCACGCTTCAGGCCGGACAGATGTTCGGTGAAATCGCCTTCTTCGCGCCCGAGCGCTGGCGCAGCAGTGCAGCGCTTTGCCTGACGCCGTGCACGGTGCTGTCCATCGACGAAGACACATTCAAGCAACTGGTCTATCAGAACCCCGAATTCGGCCTGGAGGTGATGCACCTGATCGCCGCGCGGCTGTGCCAGGACATCGAGAGGCTGCAAGCCAAGGCGGGCCAACCAGCGCCGTAGCCGGCCTTCATGTCCGTGGCGCTGCAGGCGCTCACAGCGTCCACCTCGCTCTCAACGCTCACCGCCAGGCGAATTTCGGCTGATCGAAATGCGCCACGCGCGTGGGCCGGCCCAGCAGGCACAGTTCGCGGAACTGGTACAGGAAGGCGGCTGTCGGCGCGGCGATCCAGGCATCGCCGACCGGCATGCGCAGCACAGGGTGCTCTGCCCCGCGCACCTGGTTCAACAGCGGCGCATCGTCGCGCAGCAATTCGCTGGTCGGGATGCGGTGGATGCTGGCCACCTCGCCAGCGTTGGGCTGCACGTCGCGCGCCGCGCCGGCCCACACCACCACCGGCGTGATGAGGTAACCAGAGCGCGTGGCGTAGTCGTCCAGACGGCCGAGCACGGCCGCTGCGTCCAGCTGCAAGCCCACCTCTTCAGCCATCTCGCGCAGCGCGGCTTGCTCGGGGGTTTCGCCGTCGTCCAAACGGCCACCGGGCAGCGCCCACTGCCCTGCGTGGCTGCGCAGGCCAGCGGCACGGCGGGTCAGCAGCAACGCGGCATCGGTGGACCAAGCGGTGTTCGGCAGCAGGCCGGAAAGATCGGCACCGTGGCCGGCTTCCACCACGGCCACCGCCACGGCCGCGTGGCGGCGATCGGCCAGCGGCAACGCGCGCGCATCGAAGGCTTGCAGCCTTGCGCGCAGTTGGCTTTGCAGCCCGAAATCACCCTGAGTCATGGCCGCAGGATAGGCCCTGCAGGGCCGACGGGTCGGTCGCAGCGGCCCGATCCGGCCCACCGTTCTGCTGTGCGGAAACTCGGGGAAAGCACGGACGCACTGATCCTGCAACACCGAGCGCAGCGCGGCCATCATCGCGCTCTAGCGGGCCCAGGCACCCAGAGCCCGCACCGCGAGGAGACCCGCGATGCCCACCTGCTTGCACCCGCCCCGACTTGCCGCCCTGCTGGCCACGCTGCTGTGCAGCACGGCGTTTGCGCAAAACCCGACGCAGCCTTCAACCCAGGCCGGCATAGCCCCAGAAGCGCTGAACATGCGCCTGGTGGGTTACAGCGACTTGCAGGCCCGCACGGCCTACCAGCCGACGATCCAGAAGCAGGGCAAGCGCTGGATCGCCTACATCGGCCACCACGGCGACCGCAAGCTCAACCCACTGACCGGCAAGCAGGAAGACAACGGCACCTCGATCATCGACGTCACCGACCCCAAGGCACCGAAATACCTGGCGCACGTCCCGGGTGAAGAAGGCAAGGCCGAACAGGGTGGCGCGCAGATGGTGCGCGTGTGCAGCGGCGAACAACTGCCCAAGGCCGACAAGAGCAAGTTCTACATGCTGCGCGTTTTCGGTAACCAGGCGCACGAGGTCTGGGACGTGACCGAGCCCAGCAAGCCGGCGCTGTTGACCGTCATCGGCAAGGGCCTGAAAGGCACGCACAAGAACTTCTGGGAATGCGAAACCGGCATCGCCTACCTGGTGTCGGGCAACCCGATGTGGCGCACCAACCGCATGACGCAGATCTACGACCTGAGCGACCCCGCCAAGCCGGTCTTCATCCGCGACTTCGGCCTGGTCGGCCAGCAACCAGGCGCTGGCGGCCCCACGCCGATTCAATTGCACGGCCCCATTTCGACGGGTCCCAAAGGCAACCGTGTCTTCTTCGGCTACGGCACCAACACTGACGGCGTGCTGCAAATCGTCGACCGCGAGAAACTGCTCAGCGGCCCGAAGGAGCCCACGCCCGAGAACCTGCTGTACCCGCAGGTGGCGCGCCTGGATCTGCCGCCGATGCACGGCGCGCACACGGTGTTCCCTATGCTGAATGTGGACGTGCCCGAGTTCGAAAAGAACCTGCTGGGCCGCAAGCGCGACTTCATCGTCGTCACCGACGAAGCCATCCAGAAAGAATGCCTGGAAGGCCGCCAGATGGTCTGGTTCGTGGACATCACCACCGAGTCCAAACCCTTCGGCGTGGCCAGTTGGACCGTGCCCGAAGCCAGCGGCCATTTCTGTTCGCGCGGCGGCCGCTTCGGCGCGCACTCGTCGAACGAAAGCTGCGCGTCGGTGTACTTCAAACGCATCATGTTCTTTGCCCACTTCAACGCCGGCGTGCGCGCGTTGGACGTGCGCGACCCCTTCTCTCCGAAGGAGATCGCGTACTACATCCCGGCCATGAACGCCAACACCGTGGTGCTGGAAACGCCGGTCAACCAGGCCGTCAAGCTGCCCTACACCGAGGCCGCAACCCGGCGCGCCATCCAGACCAACAACGTCGAGGTGGACGAGCGCGGCTACATCTACATCGTGGACCGCGCCAACACCGGCATGCACATCCTGGAATTGACCGGACCGGCGCGCAATGTCGCGAACTGGAAAGCGGCGGTCACCGAATGAGCGGCAGCTGAACCATTCAGCGATGCGCGCCGCCTTTGCCGCCGCGATATGGCTGGCCGCGAGTCTGGGCACCTGCGCACTGGCCCACGCTGAACCCGCCGCCGCGCCCGCCAACGCGCCTGCAGCGGCGGTGCACGAACTGCGACTGGTGGACGGCCAACTGCCCACCGAACAGCGGCTGATCACCGCGCTGAAGGGTGACGCCCTGCGGCTGCACATCAGCAGCAACACGGCGGGTGAACTGCGTCTGCACGCCTACCGTTTGAGCGTGGCGCTGCAAGCCGGGCAGACGGCGGATCTGGCCATCACCGCACACGCCACGGGCCGCTTTCGCTTCGAATGGCACGCCGCGAAAACAGCCGGCACGGCGGCGCGCGCCGACCACCACGCGGCGCCGCTGGCCGTGCTGGAAGTTCGGCCACGTTGACGACCGCGACGCTACCTGCCCGGTGGCTCGCTGGGTGGTTCGTACGGCCGGTCGCTCTGGCGTGGCTGACCGCTGCGAACGCAGCGCAAGCCCACGGTTTCGACGAGCGCTACGACCTGCCGGTGCCGCTGTCTTACGTCGTCATCGCGGCCTGTGCGGTAGTGGCGCTGACCTTTTTCGCAGCGGCGCTGTTCGCGCGGCCAGCCGCTGCGAGCCAGCAACCCTGCTGGGGCATCGACATCAGCGTGTCGCCGGGCGTGCTTCGCACGACGCGCACTGCGGCCTGGCTGCTGTGCGCGTTGGCCATCGCCGCCGCCTTGTTCGGCAGCAGCGACCCGCTGATGAACCTGGCGCCCACGCTGGTGTGGATCGTGTGGTGGGTGGGCCTGGCCTTCGTCGCGGCGCTGCTGTGCAATGTGTGGCCGCTGCTGGACCCGTGGCGCAGCAGCTTCGACGTGCTGGACGCGTGGGCCCGCCGTGCCGGCCGACCCGCCGGATTTGCGCTGCAGCACAGAAGGCGCTGGCCCGCATGGCTGGGCCTGTGGCCGGCGGCGCTGCTGTTGCTGGCCTGGTGCTGGCTGGAAGTGGTGCATCCGCTGGCCAGTTCGCCGTTCAGGCTGGGTTGCGCGGCCCTGCTGTGGACGGCCTTCAACCTGGCCGGCATGGCCGCTTTCGGGCGCGCCAACTGGCAGGCCCACGCCGATGTCTTCGCGGTGGTGTTCAGCACCCTGGGTCGCATGGCGCCGCTGCGGCTGCGCCTGCCAGGGGAAGGCCCGCCCGAGCCCGTGCGCGCGACTGCAGGGCTGACTGCCTTCGTCATGGCCCTGCTGTCCACGGTCATCTTCGACGGCCTGCACGGCGGCGCCGCGTGGAACGCCTACGAGCAAGCGCTTCGCGCCCTGGTGCCTGCAATGTGGCTGGACGTCAACGGCCGCTTCGTCGGCACCGTGGGCCTGTTCGGCGTATGGGCCGTCTTCGTGCTGGCTTATGCCGCCACCGTGCGCGTCAGCCTGGCTGTGTTGCGGCCCCCAACTCCACACCTGTCGCAACCTCAAGCCCAAGCGCTGCTGGCGGCGCAATTGGCCATCACGCTGCTGCCCATCACCGCGGCCTACAACGTGGCGCACAACTTCTCGGGCTTGGCCATCCAGGGGCAGACGGTGTTCCAACTGATGTCCGACCCCTTCGGTTGGCAGTGGGACCTGTTCGGCACTGCGCGCTGGCACCCCGACATCGGTCTGGTCGACGCGCGCACGACCTGGCTGGTGGCGGTGACGGCCATCGTGCTGGGGCATGCGGCGGCGATCTGGTGGTCGCACCGCGTGGTGCTGGCCGCCGGCGTGCCGCCGCGCCGCGCGGCGGGGGGCCTGCTGCCGCTGACGGTGCTGATGCTGGCCTACACCGCCGTCAGCCTGGTGTTGATCGCCGAACCGATGGTGCGCGCGCCCTGACAATCGCGGCTCTCCCACCAACCAAGGCCCAGGCCCGACCGATGAACCGCAAACTGCTGTTGCTGGCGCTTTGCCAGGGCTTGTTCCTGTCGAACAACGTCACCTTCGTCGCCATCAACGGCCTGGTCGGCCTGAGCCTGGCACCGCTGGCCTGGATGGCAACGCTACCCGTCGCCGGCTATGTGGCCGGCGGCGCGCTGGCCGCGCCCTTGGTGGCGCGCCACCAACGCGCCTGGGGCCGGCGCCGCACCTTCCAGATCGGCCTGGTGGTGGCCATGCTCGCTTCGGCGCTGTGTGCGGTGGCCGCCATCACGCACAACTTCTGGCTGCTGGTGGGCGCCACGCTGCTGGCCGGCTACTACAACGCCAACGCCTCGCTCTACCGCTTCGCCGCCACCGAACTGGTGGTCCCGTCGATGCAGGAAAAAGCCATCTCGTGGGTGCTGGCCGGCGGCATTCTGGGCGCCTTCGTGGGGCCCAACCTGGCCACTTTCACGCGCGACGCCCTGCCCCAGCCTTTTGCCGGCGCCTACCTGGCGCTGGTGGGCGTGGCCCTGCTGGCGCTGCTGGTGATGTCGCGCATCGAATTCCCGCCGCTGAACGCGCCCGGCAGCACCCCGGTGCAGGGCCGGCCACTGCGCGAAATCGCCCGCCAGCCGGTCTTCATCATCGCGGCGGCCGCCTGCGCGCTGGGCTATGGGGTGATGAATCTACTGATGGCCGCCACGCCCATCGCCATGGCCCAGTGTTCGCACCCCTTTTCGTCGGCAGCATTGGTGCTGGAATGGCATGTGGTCGGCATGTACGGGCCCAGCTTTTTCACCGGCAGCCTGATCAAACGTTTCGGCCCGTTGCCGGTCATGGTGGTGGGCCTGGCGCTGAACGTCGTGTGCGTGCTGATTGCGCTGTCGGGCGTGGACCTGATGCACTTCCTGGCCGCCCTGTTCACATTGGGCGTGGGCTGGAACTTTCTCTTCATCGGCGGCACCACGCTGGCCACCCAGGCCTACCGCCCCGAAGAGCGCACCACCGCGCAGGCCGCTGTCGATTTCTGCGTTTACGCGACGATGACCTTCACCGCCTTCGGCTCGGGCGCGCTGGTCACCACTGGCGGCTGGCAGGCCATGAACCTGGGCGCGTTGCTGCCGCTGTCGCTGCTGGGCGGCGCGCTGCTGTGGCTGGCGCTGCACCTGCGGCGCGCGCGCTCGATCGCGGCGCTTGAAACGACCGGATGACGCACGAGCACCCCGCCGCAGACGCCGCCCCAGGCACGCAGCCCTTGCACGTGCTGGCGCTGAACAGCGGATCGTCGACATTGAAGTTCGGGCTGTACCGGGTCGACGATGCAGGAGCGATTTGCTTGCTCGACGCTGCCGAGCCAAATGCCGTTGGCGATTCCGCCGGTGATCAGGCCGGCGATGCCGTCGAACGCATCGCGAAGCAACTCATCCGCAGTGGCCTGCCGCCCCCGCAAACAGTGGCGCACCGCGTCGTGCACGGCGGCCCGCTGCTGCGCCAGCACGCGCGCATCACACCAGAACTGCTGCGCACCTTGACGACGGCCGCGGCTTTCGCGCCGCTGCACACACCGGCCACGCTGGCCCTGATCGCCCGTGCCGCGCAGCACTTCCCCGGCCTGCCGCAAACAGCCTGCTTCGACACCACCTTCCACGCCGGTCTGCCCGACGTGGCCCGCACGTTGGCGCTGCCCCGGGCGCTGCGCGCCGAAGGCGTTCAACGCTACGGTTTCCACGGCCTGTCCTGCGAGTCCATCGTGTGGCAGCTGGCTGGCCAGGCCGCAGCACTGCCACGCCGCCTGTTGGTCGCCCACCTCGGCAACGGCGCCAGCATCACCGCGGTGCAGGACGGGGTCTCGATCGACACCACGATGGGCCTGACCCCCAGCGGCGGTCTGGTCATGGGCACGCGCAGCGGCGACCTGGACCCGGGCGTGCTGGTCTACCTGCTGCGCGAAAAGCAGCTGGACGCCGCCGGCCTTGAAGATCTGATCGATAACCGAAGCGGCATGGCCGGACTCTCAGGCGGCGACAGCGACATGCGCCGCCTGCACACCGCAGCACCGCACGACGCCGACGCTGACCTAGCGGTGCGCTTGTTCTGCTACGCCGCCGCTCAACACGCAGCCGCCATGGCCGTGGCAATGAACGGCGCGGACGCCCTCGTATTCACTGGCGGCATCGGTGAAAACGACGCCGCCGTGCGCGCCGCCATCTGCAGCCGGCTGTCCTTCATCGGCGTCACGCTCGACGCGGCGCGCAATGCCAACGCCGGGCAAGGCGGCGGTCTGATCAGCAGCGACGGCACGACTTGCCGCGTGGACGTCCTGCCCTCACAGGAAGGCGCGCAGATGGCGCGCCATGCCTGGACGCTGCGCTGACGTCCGAACTGCTCAGGCCGGTTCGGTCGGCGTTGGCGGGGGTGGCGGCGTCACGCACTTCTCGCGGATACATCCCATCAACGCGTGCCACGACTGCGCGAAAGCTTCGACGCCTTCACGCTGCAGCCGCAGGGCCAGCGCGTCCAGGTTGATGCCGGTTCGGCGGTGTGCTTGCAGCACGTCTTCGGCATGGCCGCCGTCGGCCGGCAATGCGCCGCCGACATGGCCGTGATCGGCAAAGGCCAGCAGCGTTTTCTCGGGCAACGTGTTGATGGTGCCGGCCGCTGCAAGCGCCTCGACGTAGAGCGTGTCAGGTGCCGCCGGGTCCTTCACGCCGGTGCTGGCCCACAGCAGGCGCTGCGGGTGCGCCCCGCCAGCAGCCAGGCGCTTCCAGCGGTCGCTTTGCAGCCACTCGCGGTGCGCGCTGAAAGTCTGCATGGCAACCGCAATGCCCAGCTTGTTGCGCAATTCGGGCGCCACGGTGTCTTGCACCGCCACGTCCCAGCGGCTGATGAACAGCGAGGCCACCGAGGCCACGTTCAGGTGCAGGCCGGCGGCCAGCCGGCGTTCCAGGCCGCGCATGTGGGCGGCCGCTGCGGCCCGGTACTGCTCGCACGAAAACAGCAAGGTCACGTTGACCGGCACGCCGTCGAAAATGGCCTCTTCGATGGCGCGCAAGCCTTCGGGCGTGCCGGGTATCTTGATGAACAGATTGGGTCGATCGGCGCGCTCGAACAAGCGCGCTGCAGCCTGGATGGTGTGCGCGGTGTTGTCGGCCAGCAGCGGTGAAACTTCCAGCGAAACCCAGCCGTCCATGCCGCCGCTGGTATCGAATGCCGGCCTGAACAAGTCGGCTGCGCGCCTCAGGTCTTGCAGCGCCAGTTCGAAGAACAGTTCTTCGACCGCCATGCCCTGGATATGCAACGCCGTGATGCTGGCGTCGTAGGCCGTGCCCGCCGACATGGCGTGCTGGAAGATCGTCGGGTTGGACGTCAGCCCGGTCACCGACCAGTCGGCGATGTACCGCGCCAGCGTGCCGCTGTCGAGCAAGGTGCGTGTGATGTTGTCCAGCCAGAGGCGCTGGCCCAGCGCGTGCAACTGTCGGGTCGGGGTGGTGTTCACAGGCATGGTGAGTGCATCGTCATTTCGTCATCGCCCGACGCTCCGGCGTGCGCGTCCGCCCGGGTCCGGCCCGCCGGCAACACCAGGCGCACCGTGCGGGCCAGAGCCGCCAACACCGCTTGGCTGCGACGGCGCGGCGCGACTGGCCCCGCCTTGGCGACCGGATGTTGCCGGTGTGAAGGGCGCGGCGAGCGGAAGACGGTGTGGGCGTGGTGCATGCACGACTGTGGCGGCGGCGGCTCGGCGTGACTGTTCGCTGTCGCACGCAGTGCACGGTGTGCAACATGCAACAAGCTAAACCCACCGGCTTGCGGGCCGCGCGCTGAACATGCTGAGCGCGCCGCGGCCGGCCAGACTGCCGCCGATGCACAACCGCCGCTTCATCGCTTGCACAGGTTCCGCCTTCACTGCGCCGGTCGCATTCGCCGCAGCTGGCGCACCCGCCGTGCAAGGACGCCCGGACTGGGCACGCCATTTCACCGACGCCAACGCGCGCGGCATCTTGCGGGGGATGCAGGCACTGCCGCCGGCTTGTAGACCCGCGACACTGGTGGGCGGCGTGTGGCCGCCCGAGGCTAAGCCCAGGCCTCGCCGAGCGCCTTGGCCTGCGCCAGCACCGGTTCCACGGCTGCATCCTGCTGGTCAGGCGGGTATTTTTACTTGCGCAGGATGCGTTTGACCATCAAGCGCAATTTGACCTGCACGCTGTCGCGCTGCGACCAGTCCACCGTCAGGTTCTTGCGCAAATTCTCGGCCAGTTCATGGGCAATCTTCTTCAGCGTTTCGTCGGTCAGCTCGCGAACCGCCGACGCGTTTTCGGTCAGCGCGTCATAGAAACGCACCTCGTCTTCAGACAGCCCCAGTGCTTCGCCACGCGCTGCCGCCTTGCGGAATTTCAGCGCCATCGGCACCAGTTCTTCCATCACCTGCGCGGCTTCGATGGACCGGTTCTGACAACGCTGGACGACGTCGGTCAACATGTCCGAAAACTTCTTGTGCTGGACCACATTGCTGGCAAAGCGCGACTTGATTTCGACTTCCAGCAAACGTTCCAGCAGTTCCACCACCAGGTTGCGTTCGGGCAGTTTGCGCACCTCGGCCAGAAAGGCATCGTCCAGGATGTCGATGTTGGGTTTGTCCAGGCCCACGGCGTCGAAGATGTCCTCCACCGATTCGGACACTGCGGCCGAATTGATGATCTGGCGGATGGCCAGTTCGCGGGCCTCGATGGTCTACTTCTGTGCCGCGATGTCGCGCTTGGTCAAGATGACCTTCACGCCCTGCATGAAGGCCACCTCTTCGCGCACGGCCTTGGCTTCGTCCAGCGTGCAGCACACCGTGAAGGCCTGGCTCATGGCCCGCGCGGTGTCGGCAAAACGGCGCTTGCCATCGCGCCCTTGCGCCGAAGTCAGGCCCAGCACCTGGTTGGCCGCACCGGCCAGTGCTTTGTGGCCACCGGTCAGAAAGCCGCTGTAGTCATGGCCGTGCAGCAGGCCGCGCAGCACATCCAGCTTTTCGGCCAACACGCTGTAGGCCTCGCGCGCGTCCACCGTCGGGCGGCCACGGCCCTGGCTGGCGGTGTATTCCTTCAACGCTGATTTCAGTTTGTTGGCGATGCCGAGGTAGTCCACCACCAAGCCGCCCTGCTTGTCCTTGAAGACGCGGTTCACACGGGCCATGGCCTGCATCACGTTGCGGCCCTTCATGGGCTTGTCCACGTACAGGGTGTGCACGCAGGGCGCGTCGAAGCCGGTCGGCCACATGTCGCGCACGATAACGATGCGCAGCGGGTCGCCGGGGTTCTTGAAGCACGCCTCCAGCCGCTTCTTCACCCGGGCGCTGTGGATGTGCGGCCGCAGCAGCGCGCGGTCGCTGGCCGAGCCTGTCATCACGATCCTGATGGCGCCGGTTTCGGGGTCGTCGCTGTGCCAGCCGAGGCGCAGCGCGATGATCTCGTTGTACAGGTGCACGCAGATTTTGGGCTCATGGCCACCATCATCGCCTTGCCCGACTGGGCCTGGTCGCGGGCCTCGAAATGTTCGACCAGATCGGCCGCCACGCGGGCCACACGCGGCTGCGCGCCCGCCACTTTTTCCAGCGCCGCCCAGCGGCTTTTCAGCTTCTCGCGCTGGCTCTCTTCATCGTCTTCAGCGAGCTCGTCCACCTCGTCGTCGATGCCCGCCAGTTCTTCGGCCTTCAGGCCCAGGCGGGCCAGCCGGCTTTCGCAACAAATGGCCACGGTGGTGCCGTCTTCCTGCGCCTGCTGCATGTCGTAGACGCTGATGTAGTCGCCGAAAACCGCGCGTGTGTCCCACGCTGGTGGGCGGGCGCTGCTTCGGGGTCTTCAGCTTGGCTTCGAAACCGTATTGCGTGCGGTGCGCTTCGTCGGCGATGACGACGATATTGCGGCGGTCGGACAGCAGCGGGTAGGCGTCTTCGTCCTCACCCGGCATGAACTTCTGAATGGTGGCAAACACGATGCCGCCCGAAGGCCGGTTGGCCAGCAGCGCCCGCAGCGCATGGCGCGTGCCGACCTGCACCGGCTGTTCACGCAGCAGGCCTTGCGACAGCGAAAACACGCCGAAGAGTTGGCCGTCCAGATCATTGCGGTCGGTGATGATGGCGATGGTCGGGTTCTCCATCAGCGGCTCTTGCATCACCCGCGCCGCGAAGCAGGTCATGGTGATGCTCTTGCCGCTGCCCTGCGTGTGCCAGACCACACCGCCCTTGCCGCGCGCGCTGGGCAGGCCGCCCGGCCGCGAAGCCGCCACCACCTGGGCAATGGCCGCGCGCACCGCGTGGAACTGGTGGTAGCCGGCGATCTTCTTCACCAGCGTGTCGTCGTCTTCGAACAGCACGAAATAGCGCAGGTAGTCCAGCAGGAACTTGGGCGCCAGCACACCGCGCACCAGGGTCTGCAATTCGTTGAATTTGTCCAGCGGGTCGAGCGTCACGCCGTCGATGGTGCGCCAGGCCATGAAGCGTTCAGGGTCGGCCGACAGCGAGCCCAGCAGCGCGTCGCTGCGGTCGGAAATGACCAGCACCTCGTTGTACTGGAAGACGTCGGCGATCTGTTCGTTGTAAGTCTGGATCTGCGCCCAGGCCTTCCAGACATCGGCGTTCACGTCGGCCGGGTTCTTCAGTTCCAGCAGCAGCAGCGGCAAGCCGTTGACGAACAAGATGATGTCGGGCCGGCGCGTGTGCTTGGCCCCCTGGATGGAGAACTGGTTGACGGCCAGCCATTCGTTGCGGCCCGGTTGCACCCAGTCCACCAGGCGCACAAAGTCGCCCAGCGTTTCACCGTCTTTTTGGCATTGCGCCGGCACCCCGCCCACCAGCAGGCGGTGGATATGGCGGTTGGCCGCCAGCAGGCCAGGCACCCGCCCGTTCCGCAACTTCACAGCGGCCGTGGCGGTGGGGAAAGTGGTGTCCAGTTTCTGCCGCACCTGTTCGATGGTGAAGCGCGGCATCATCGGCAGCAGCTCGAACAAGCGCAGGCTGATGGCGCCCACACGCGGCGCGGCCAGCACCCGTTTGCGGTCGGCCGCCACCAGGCTGGCCACGGCCACGATGCCGCGTTCGGCCTGGGTGGTGGCCACGGCCACACCTTCCAGGAAGAAGCCCACCCAGGCTTCCCAATCGCCCGCCGTGCGCACGGCCGACAGGTGTTGGTCGCACTGCTGTTGGTGCTGCTTCGAGTGGCCGCTGAGGTACATCAAGGGTTGGGGCAACAAGCCCCAGTGTTCCAGCAGCGCCGCAATCAGCAGCGGCCCGATGCGGCCGTTGCCATCCAGGAAAGGATGGATGGTCTCGAACTGCACGTGCACCAGGGCCACGCGCACAAGGGGCGGCAAAGCAGGCGTGTCGCCATGGATGTAGCGCTCCAGATCGGCCAGCAGCGCGGGCACGCGGTCGGGCGGCGCCGGCACGAACACGGCATTGCCCGACCGGGTGCCGCCGATCCAGTTCTGCGACTGACGAAGTTCGCCAGGCTGCTTGCTGGCACCGCGCACACCGTCCAGCAGCAGGCGGTGGGCGTCACACAGCAGGCGCACGCTGATGGGCAAGCCGCCGGGACTGTGCAGGTTCTCGCGCACCAGCTTGTAGGCGCGCAGGTAGTTGCTGACCTCTTCCACGTCGTCGCCGTTGCTCACCCCCAGGCCGGCCTCGTCGTCGAACAGGTCCATCAGCGTGGCCTGGGTGCCTTCGATCTGCGACATCAGCAGTGCTTCCTTGCGAATGGCGCTGTACAGCAGCCAGTCCAGCGACGGCACCAGGCCCGCCACGCCAGGCAACCGGGCCAAGGCCAGGTCGGCATTGCGCACGCCGGCGGCGCAGGCCTGCTCGGCCAGCGCCGGGTCGGTGGGCGGCAAGGCGCAGGGCACGAAGGCCCGCACCGTTTCGCCCAGCGTGGTGGCGGTGACGGTGCTGCCAGCGCTTCGTATGGTGTGCAAGCGGTCTTGAATAGCGGGGCCTGATATTTAAGCAGGCTTTAATTTGCAGGCGGGATATGCAAAGTTTCTTGC
>JBBQAI010000016.1:0-54369 GCA_038316205.1 Burkholderiales bacterium | reverse complement strand
GCACCTCGTCATCATCGGCGGCAGCTACATCGGCTTGGAATTCGCCCAGATGATGCGGCGCTTCGGCGCTGCCGTGACCGTGGTGGAGAAGTCAACCCGTCTGCTGCCGCGCGAGGACGCCGACGTGTCGGATGCCATACGCGGCATCCTGGAGGCCGAGGGCGTGCGTCTCGAACTGGGCGCCGAGTGCCTGTCGCTGGCCCGGGAGGGTGAGCAGATCGTCGTCGCTGCAGCTTGCGGCACGGCTGCCCCGGCGATCCGCGGCAGCCACGTCCTGCTGGCCGTCGGTCGACGACCGAATACCGATGGCCTCGGGCTGGATTTGGCGGGCATTCGCACCGATGAGCGCGGTTACATCGTCGTCGATGACCAGTGCCGCACCAGCGCCGACGGCGTCTGGGCAGTGGGCGACTGCAATGGCCGCGGTGCATTCACGCACACCGCCTGGAACGATCACGAGGTCGTGGTGGCCAACCTGTTCGATGGCGACCCGCGGCGCATCTCCGACCGTATCCCCTGCTACGCGCTGTTCATCGATCCCGCGTTGGGTCGGATCGGCATCACCGAAACCGAGGCCCGTGCCAGCGGGCGCAAGGTGTTGCGCGCCAAGATGCCGATGCAACGCGTGGGGCGCGCCCGCGAAGCTGGCGAAACGCAAGGCTTCATGAAAGTTCTTGTCGATGCCGACACCCAGCGGCTGCTGGGCGCGGCCATCCTCGGACTCAACGGCGACGAGGTCGTGCATGCGCTGCTGGACGTGATGGCCGCCAAGCAGCCGTACTCCGTCATCTCACGCGCAATGCACATCCACCCGACCGTCAGCGAGCTGGTACCGACGCTGCTGCAGCAATTGAAACCCCTGTCCTGAACGACACCGTGGTGCCGGTCACGCGCTCGCGCAGCGTGCCAGGGGAGGCAGGTCTGCAGCTGGTCGCAGCGGCGATCGATCCGACCCCTTCTACAACCAGCGCTCGGCCCAGCGGCCCAGTTGTTGCAGGGCCCGGTCGCGCCAGCCGCGTTGTTGCCAGGTCGCGGCGTCGATGGCCTGCGCCGCGGCCACGTCGCGCTGGAAAAGGGCCTCCATCTCGCCGCCGAAGTCGTCGCCCAGCACCACCACGTTCAGCTCGCTGTTGTCGGCCAGGCTGCGCCAGTCCAGGTTGCTGGAGCCCACGGTCGAGTAGACGCCGTCGATCACCGCGGTCTTGGCGTGCAGCAGGGCCTGCTGCAGTTCGTACAGGCGCACCCCGGCTGCCAGCAATTGCGCGTAGTTGGCCCGGCCGGCGTGCAGGGTCAGCGCCAGATCACTGCGCCCGGGCAGCACCAGCACCACGTCGACACCGCGGCGGGCGGCGTCGCCCAGCGCCAGCACCATGTCGGCGCCGGGGGCGAAGTAGGCCATCGTCAGGTGGATCGACCGCTGCGAGGCGTCGATGGCGGTCAGCAAGGACTTGTAGATGCGGTTCGGGCCTTCATCCGGCCCGCTGGTCAGCACCTGCACCACGCGCTGGCCGGGTGCGGCTTGCAGCGCGGCGGGCGCCGGGCCCAGCGCGCCGAGGCATTGTTGCGACGCCCAGGTGGCGACGAAGGTGTCGGCCAGCGCCGCCACCACCGGCCCGCGCAGCGCCACCTGGGTGTCGCGCCAGCCGGTGATCAGCGGGTCGGCCGGGCGGTTGCGGCGGCCGAACGAGCCCGATGAATAGACCTGGCTGATGTTGATGCCGCCAGTGAACGCCTGTTCGCCATCGACCACCAGCAGCTTGCGGTGGTTGCGGTGGTTCAGGTTCCAGGTGCCCAGCCGTTGCAGCGGGCTCAGCGGGTTGAAGGCGCACAGGCTGACACCGCCGGCCGCCATGGCCTCGAAGAAGGCCGGATCGGTGCCGTACGAGCCCACGCTGTCGTAGAGCAAGGCCACCCGCACGCCCGAGCGGGCCTTGCGAACCAGCAGGGCGGCGACGTCCGCGGCGATGCCGCGGTCCTCGAAGATGTAGCTCTCCAGCAGGATGCGGTGGTTGGCCTGGCCGATGGCCTGCTTCATCGCGGCAAAGGTGGCCGGGCCGTCGACCAGCAGTCGCGCGGTGTTGCCACGGTAGAGCGTGGCCGCCCCTTGCGAGGCCAGTGCGTCGAGCTGGCGTTGCAACAGATCGGCCTGGCCTTCGGCCTTCACCGCTGCCAGCGTGCGGGCTTCGGCCGGGGCCGACACCGGCCCGGACTGTCCGCTCACCGTGAGCTGGCGCGCCACCTCACCCGGTGGTGGGGGCGGTGCGACGGGTGTGCGCGCCGGCAGTTCGGCGCAGGCGGTGTGCATCAGGCCGATCGAGATCAGCAGCAGGGCCATCCGCATGGGGTGGTGGTCCGGTCGTGGGGGTGGCCTCAGTCTGCATCATCCAGCCGCCGCGCGGCTGGCCAGCCTGTGGACTTCGGCACGGCCTGGGTCTGCCTCGGCCAGGTTCTGGGTGAATCTGGCCACGTCCGCCTCAGCAAGGCGGCCCGCCGGCGCTGGCGCGGCGCCGGGCCTGGGCATCAACGGCCCGGGTCGATGGGCAGGTCGAGGCCGCGGGCCGGTGACTCGGAGATCTGCTGCTCGCCGGGTGCGTCGGTGATCAGTTCCTCGATGAAAAAGCGGTTGTAGCGCTGCGCCGCCGCGGCATGGTGGCGGCGGGCCACGTTGGCCACCTGTTCGGCCCGCTCGTCGTCCGGCGCGTCCACCACCAAAAAACTGCAGCCCGCCAGCGCCAGCAAGCGGTGCGCCTCGATCAGGTTCTGCTCCTGGCCCAAGGCGGCCAGTGGGCTGGCGCTGAGCCGCTCGGCGTCGACCTGGGCGACCATCTCGCCGGCGCTGTAGTGCACCAGGGCACCGGGCGCCAGGCCCAGGGCTTGCAGCGCCTGGCTGGCGGCGGCCAGATCGGCCTCGGTGCGGAAGGCGATGACGGTGTGCCCCACCGGCTTGAAGACGCCGAACGACAGCGGCGGATCGGACTTGTCCATGCAGCACTCCTGAGAAGCACGGCCAGGCTGGCCGCGGCCCCTCCACTTTGCCGCCGGCGCTGGCGCCCGGCAGCCGGACAGGACCGGGTCCACGTGTCAGCGGATGCCCACACCGGGTAACGGCCCGCCCGGCACCGCGTCAGGCCAGCATGAACCCGGTGTAGCCCTGGCGCGCCACCTCGGCGCACCTGTCCACATAGGCGGGAAAACCGAACAGCGGCATGAACATCCGCGGCTTGCCCGGGATGTTGGCGCCCAGGTACCAGGAATTGCAGTTCAGGTAGATGGTGCGCGCGGCGACGCTGTTGACGTGCTGCGCGTAGGCGGCCTCGGCCTCGGGCGTGGCCTCGATGGTGGCCAGGCCGTGGGCGTCGAGGTGGGCGATGCAGTCGGCGATCCACTCGATCTGGTGCTCGATCGCGACGATCACATTGGTGAAGGCCGAGGTGCTGCCCGGCCCGACCACGTTGAACAGGTTGGGAAAACCGGCGATCCCCAGACCCAGGTAGTTGAGCGGGCCGGCCCGCCAGTGGTCCTGGATGCGCTGGCCACCGCGGCCGCGCAAGTCCAGCCGCAGCACCGTGCCGGTCATCGCGTCGAAGCCGGTGGCCAGCACCAGGCTGTCGAAGCGGTGCTGCTCGCCACCGGCAACCAGCCCGTCGGCGGTGAAGCGCTCGATCGGTGCGCGCTGCAGATCGACCAGCCGCACGTTGGGCCGGTTGTAGGTGATGTAGTAGTCGGTGTCCACGCACAGCCGCTTGCAGCCGATCGGGTGGCTGGGGCACAGGGCCTCGGCGGTGGCGGGGTCGTCGACCGTCGCGCGGATCTTGCGGCGCACGAAGTCGCCGGCCAGCTCGTTGGCCGCCGGGTTGACGATCAGGTCGTTGAAGGCGCCCAGCAGGCCGAACCCGCCGATCTGCCAGCGCTGCTCGAACAGCGCTTCCCGCTCTTGCGCCGACACCGACATCGCCGAGAACAGGTTGGGCGGCTGCATCGAGCCGAAGCCGCCCATCATCTTGCGGTTGCGCGCGCGGAAGGCTGGGTAGTCGGCCTTGACCTGCGCCTCCAGCGCGGCATCGAGCGGGCCGTTGCGCGCCGGCACCGCGTAGGTGGCGGTGCGCTGGAAGACGGTGAGCCGGTCGGCCTGCGCGGCGATCAGCGGAATGGCCTGCACGCCCGACGATCCGGTGCCGATCACGGCCACGCGCTGGCCGCTGAAATCGACCGCTTCATCGGGCCAGCGGGCGGTGTGCAGCAGCCGGCCCTTGAAGTCGGCCAGGCCGGGAAAGTCAGGCTGGTTGGGCGTGGACAGCGGGCCCGCGGCCAGCACCAGGAAGCGTGCCGACCATCGCTCACCGCCAGTGGCCACCGCCTGCCAGCGGTTGCGCGCCTCGTCGAAAGCGGCGCCTTCGAGCCGGGTATTGAAGCGGATGCCGTCGCGCAGCGCGAAGCGGTCGGCCACGTGGTTGGCGTAGCGCAGCAATTCGGGCTGGGCGGCGTAGCGCTCGGTCCAGTGCCAGTCCTGCTGCAGCGAGTCGTCGAAGCCGAACGAATACTCCAGGCTCTGGATGTCGACCCGCGCGCCAGGGTAGCGGTTGTGGAACCAGGTGCCGCCCACGCCCGACGCGGCTTCGATGATCTGCGCGTTCAAGCCCAGCCGGCGCGCCTTCAGCAGCATGTACAGGCCGGCAAGGCCGGCGCCGACGATCAGCAGATCGACCGGCTGGGCGCTGGCGGTCGATGCGGTGGTGGGCGCGGTGGTGGGCACGGTGGTGGGCGCGGTGTGGGGCAGGACGGTGCTCATGCCTGGGCATTGTGCTGACCGCCCGTGGCGTGGCTGTCGCCAAAGCGCCTGCCGTGGCGCGATGACCCGCTCGCAGCTTCTCAGCCGCCCGTCTCCAAGCCCAGCTGCTGCACCGCAAAGCGCAGCGTCACGCCCTCGCTGCGCTCGGCGCCGCCACCCAGCCGCGCCTCGTCGCAAGCCTGCAGTTCGCAGCCGGTCATCTGAAAGCTGGCCAGCACCTTCTTCAGCGAGGTGTCCAGCAGTTCCACGGTCAGTGACAGGGTCTCGGCCGGATCGACGCGGCCGTCGCCGACCAGCTTGCGCACCCAGTCCGTCACCGCGCCGGTCGATCGCGCGGCGATCTGCAGCCGCAACTCACCCAGCCTCAGGCGGGCCACTGCCCTGTCCGGCCGTCGCGGGTCGGCCGCGCTGTATTCCAGGGCCACGCTGGGCAGGTCGACCTCGGTGGTGAACTGGCCGTCGAAGGGCAGGCCGCTGACCCGGAAGTTGCTGCACATCGGTGGCTTGCGCCGGGACACCGCCGGCTGCAGGCGCTGGCCCGAGCCGGCCCGGTCGTCGACCGCGCCCGGCTGCCAGGCCAGGCCGATGAAGAAGGGCCGCTTGCCCTCGGCGGCCGACAGCCCCTGCCAGGACACCTCGGTCAGCTGGGCATCGCGAAACTCCAGCCGCCGCCGCTCGGCAAAGTGGTGGTCGGCGACCTGCACCGCGCCGTTGCGCGGCGCCTGCTGGCCGCTCAACAGGGCCTGCAGCCAATCCAGCAGCGGGCCCTTGTCGGGCAGGTCGGCCTCGGCGGCCATCGCGGCCAGCGACACGATGGCCTCGTCGCGCAGCGGCCGCGTGCCCGCGGCGCTGGCGCCGGTGCGGGCGATGCGGGCGATGCGGTAGCCGGCCGGCAGCGCGCTGCGCAGTGCGCCCGCCGCCTCGCCGTCGAGTTCGAGCGCCAGGTTGGTTCCGGCAGCCGAGGGTCTGATCGCCATGCAAGCCTCCTGGGGGGATGAAGCCATGCCAGCATAACCACCCTCTGGCGGTGCGGCCAGCAGGGCCGATGTCCAAGTTGGGGAGGACACAGCGCCGACAATCAGCCGATGTCGCCGTTGCCCGCCATCCGCGTGCTGTCGCTCATCCCGCCGATGACGCAGCTGAACACGCCTTACCCGTCCACCGCTTACCTCACCGGCTTTCTGCGCAGGCGCGGGTTCGCGGCCGTGCAGGCCGACCTGGCACTGGGCCTGGCGCTGAAGCTCTTGTCGGTGGACGGCTTGCGCGCGGTGCATGGCTGCATCGCTGCGTTGCCGGCACCGCAGCGGTCGCTGCGATTGGCGGGCTTCGTCGAGCACTTTGACCGCTACGCCGCCAGCATCGGGCCGACCATCGCCTTTCTGCAGGGCCGCGACGCCACGCTGGCCCACCGCATCAACGGCCGCGCCTTCCTGCCCGAGGGCCCGCGCTTCCACAGCCTGGACGTCTACGAAGACCCTGACGACCTGGATGGCGACCGGGAAGGCGACGGCCTGGCCTGGGCCTTCGGCGCGCTGGGTGCCACCGACCGCGCCCGCCACCTGGCCACGCTGTACCTCAACGACATCGCCGACGTCGTGCGCGAGGCGGTCGACCCGCACTTCGAGTTCGTGCGCTATGCCGAGCGGCTGGCGCAAAGCCAGGCCAGCTTCGACCCGCTGGCCGACGCGCTGGCCGCGCCGCCCAAGCTGCTGGACGACTGGCTGCGCGACTTGACGCTGGCCGAACTGGCCCGTCACCAGCCCACCGTGGTGCTGCTGTCGGTGCCGTTCCCGGGTGCGGTGTACGCCGCCTTGCGCATCGCGCAGACCATCAAGGCGCATGACCCGGCCATCGTCATCGTGCTGGGCGGCGGTTACGTCAACACCGAACTGCGCGAGCTGAGCGAGCCGCGCGTTTTCGACCACGTCGACTACGTCACCCTCGATGCCGGTGAGCGCCCGCTGCTGGCGCTGCTGGAGCACCTGGCCGGCCAGCGCGGGAGCAGCCGGCTGGTGCGCACCTTTCGCCGGGATGTTCTGTCCCCCTCGGACGACCACAGCGGCGCCACCACCGGCCTGCCGGTGGTGCGCTACGTCAACTTCGCCGAGCCCGACATCCCGTTCGCCGAGGTCGGCACACCCACCTGGGACGGCCTGCCGCTGGACCGCTACCTGTCGCTGCTGGACCTGCTCAACCCGATGCACCGGCTGTGGAGCGACGGCCGCTGGAACAAGCTGACGGTGGCTCACGGCTGCTACTGGAAGAAGTGCAGCTTCTGCGACGTGAGCCTGGACTACATCGCGCGCTTCGACGCAGCCACCGCTGAAACGCTGGTCGACCGCATCCAGGCCATCGTGGCCGAGACCGGGCAAACGGGCTTTCACCTGGTCGATGAAGCGGCACCACCCAAGTCGCTGAAAGCGCTGGCGGTGGAACTGCAAAAGCGCCAGGTTGCCATCAGCTGGTGGGGCAACATCCGTTTCGAGAAAACCTTCACCCCCGAGCTGTGCCTGCAGCTGGCCGACAGCGGCTGCATCGCCATCAGCGGCGGCCTGGAAGTGGCCTCGGACCGCTTGCTGGATCTGATGAAAAAAGGCGTGTCGGTGGACCAGGTGGCGCGGGTCACCAAAGGCTTTGCCGACGCCGGCATCCTGGTCCACGCCTACCTGATGTACGGCTTCCCGACGCAGACCGTGCAAGACACCGTGGACGCGCTGGAACTGGTGCGCCAGCTCTTCGCCGAGGGCTGCATCCAGTCGGGCTTCTTCCACCGTTTCGCCTGCACCGTGCATTCGCCGGTGGGGCTGGACCCGGCGGCTTACGGCGTCAGCCTGCTGCCGCTGAACGGCGGCGCACCCGTCACCTTCGCGAAGAACGACGTGGCCTTCATCGACCCCACCGGCGTGGACCACGACGCGCTGGGCGTGGGTTTGAAGAAGGCGATTTACAACTACATGCACGGCATCGGTCTGGACGAAGACGTGCGGCAGTGGTTCGACTTCCCCGTGCCGAAGACCAAGGTCGCGCGGCAGCGCATCGCTAAGGCGCTGGTGGCGCCGGCTCGGTGAGCGCGCTTTGGAAAAACGACAGCACCTGCGCCAGCAGAGCCTCGGGCGCTTCTTCGGCGATGTAGTGGCCGCAGCGCAGCGGGCCACCGCGCACGTCGGTGGCCACGCGTTGCCATTCGGCCAGTGGCTGGAAGCAGCGCTGCACCACGCCTTCGCCACCCCACAAGACCAGCAGCGGCACGCCCAGGTGGCGGCCGGCGTCGCGGTCGGCGCGGTCGTGGACGAGGTCGATGCCGGCGGCGGCGCGGTAGTCCTCGCACAGGCCGTGGGCGGCGCCGGGCTGGCGCAGACCGGCTTCGTATTCGGCCAGGGCGCGCGGGTCGAAAGGCGCCATGCCGGCGCTGCGTCGTCCCATCACGTCGTGCAGGTAGGCGCCGGGGTCGGCTTCGATCAAGCGTTCGGGCAAAGGCGCCGGCTGGATCAGGAAGAACCAGTGCCAGTAAGCGCGGGCGAAGGCCTCGCCGGTTTGTTCGTACATGGCCAGCGTGGGCGCGATGTCCAGCAGCGCCATGCGGCGCACGGCCTGCGGGTGGTCCAGCCCCAGGCGGTGGGCCACGCGGGCGCCCCGGTCGTGCGCCAGCACGTCAAAACGCGCATGGCCCAGGCCCTGCATCAGGTGCAGCCCATCCAGTGCCATCGTGCGCTTGCTGTAGTTGCCGTGGTCGGCATCACCGGCCGGCTTGCTGCTGCCGCCATAGCCGCGCAGGTCGGCCAGCACCAGCGTGAAGTGCTGCGCCAGCACGGGCGCGACGCGGTGCCAGATGGCATGCGTCTGCGGGTGGCCGTGCAGCAACAGCAGGGCCGGGCCCTGGCCGCCGACGCGGGCGTGGATGTGCACGCCAGGGGCGGTGGCGATCAACCTGGAATCGAAGCCGGGAAAGAGATCGGTGCTGGGCATGCGTGTTGATCCTCGTCGGGCTGGGGCATCTGCCCCTCCCCATGTCTGCGGGCCCGCGAGCACGGGATTGACCCCCCGTTCGCACGGCGAAAAGATCCGGCCATGAACACGCACAACACCCCCCGCGACCTGCCGCCCCTGACCACCCGTGCGGCCCAGCAACTGCAAGACTGGGAGAAGCTGCGCGAGCAGATGCAGACCCTGCACGCCGAGCTGGAATACCTGCGGCTGATGCTGAAAATGAACGCTGCGAAGTGAGTCTGGAGGACCGGCCGGGTTGACCGGTCCGGCCATCCAGCGCTGGCTACTTCGCCACCGCTTTGAAGTCGCCCCAGGCCTTCAGTTGTTCGGCCACGGCGGCCTTGTCGCCCACCACCACGATGGACTGGGCTTCGGGCGTGAAATAACGCTGCGCCATCGCCTGCACCTGGGCCGCCGTCACGCGGTTCACGCGCTGCACGTACTCGGCCACAAAGCCGGGCGGCAGGCCGATCAGCCAGTTGTTGGCCAGCGTGGCCGACAGCGCGCCCTGAGGCTGGTTGCGCACCACGAAGCTGCCCGTCATGTAACGCTGGGTTTCCTTCAGTTCCTGCGTCGGCACGGGCTCGCTGGCCATGCGCCGGTACTCACCGTCGAACTCCTTCAGCGCAGCGCCCGTCACCGCGTTGCGCACATCGGCACCGCCGACGATGGCCCCGCCGTGCAGTGAGCTGCGCGAGCGTGCCGACGCGCCGTAGGTGTAGCCCTTGTCTTCACGCAGATTCAAATTGACGCGGCTGCTGAAGCCATCGCCCAGCACGCCGCTGGTCACGCGCAGGGGCACGTAGTCGGGGTCGCTGGCAGGAATGCCAGGGCGACCCAGGCGCAGGGTGGCCTGCACGCTGCCTGGGCGCTCCAGCAGCAGGCGCACCGCAGCCGCAGCGCGCGGCGCAGCCGGCGGCGGTGCGGCGGCCTCACCCTGGGCTTGCCAGTCGCCGAATGCCGCTTGCGCCAATTTCAGGGCCTGCACCGGTGCGATGCGCCCGGCGATGACCAGAAGCGCGCGGTCGGGCCGGAAGCGTTGCGCATGAGCGGCCCGCAGTGCAGCCGGCGTGGTGGCCGCGATGGCCGCTTCGGTGGGCTGGTTGCTGGCGTAGGCATGGTCGCCGTAGATGGCCTTGGCCATCGCGCCTTCGGCCCGGAAGCCCGGCGTGGCGCTGGACACCTTGAGCGCCTGCAGCGCGTTGGTCTTGGCCAGCGCCACCTCGCCGTCGGCAAAAGCCGGCTGTCGGGCCACTTCGGCCAGCAGTTTCAGCAGCGGCTCGGCCTGCGACGCCAGCGCCTGTGCGTTGAGCGTGATGCCGTCGGCGCTGGCGGTGGCGGTCAAGGCGCCGCCCAGGCCCTGGACGTCTTGCGCCAGCGTGCGCGCGTCGCGCTGCGTGGTGCCTTCGGTCAGCAGGCCGGCCAGCAGCGACGCCAGGCCGGCGCGCGCCGCGCCATCGGCCGAAGAACCGGCCTCGCGCACGGCCAGTACGGCGTCTACGCGGGGCAGGCCGTTGCTGGGCACGATCCAAACGTCCAGGCCATTGGGCAGACGCTGGCGCACGATCTTGGGTGCGGGCAGCGGCTTGTCGGCGCCGAACGGTGGCAGTTCGCGCGGCAGGGCAGGCGGCGCGGGCGCGGCGGCTTGCGCCAGCGTGGCGGCGGTCAAAGCGGCGGTCAATGCGGCGGCCAGCGCGGCGGCCCGCAGGACCCGTTTCGATGTCGTCTTCATGGCGGACCTCAAGGCTTGGCTGCCGAAGCAGCGGTGGTTGGGGCGACAGGAGCAGACTCAGGTCGGCGGTCGATGACCGAGCGATTCGCGGCCGTCAGGTAGGTGCCGGCCACGCGCTTCAGATCGTCGGCGGTGACGGCGTCGATCCAACCCGGCACGCGGTTGACGACGCCCGCGTCGCCCCACAAGGCCTGCAGTCGGGCCAGCATGTCAGCGCGGTCCAGAAAGCTTTCCAGACCGTTGTACCAATCGGCCTTCATGCGCGTCTTCACGCGCTGCAGCGTGGCCGCATCGACGCCTTTCTTGCGCAGCGTGGCCAGGTCTTCGTCCATCGCGGCCAGCAGCGCGTTGGCGCTGCCGCCCGGCTTGTACAACGCGAACACCGTGAACAGCGTCGGGCCGTCGTATTCCCAGGGGCCTGTCAGGCCCCACAGCGCGTCCAGGTTGGACGACAGCTCACGGCCTTTCACCAGGCCTTGGTAGAAAACCGAGGCGTTACCGCCAGTCAGCACCTCGCTGAGCACCACCATGGGCGCGTGGTCGGCACTGCCGCGCGCCGGCATCTTCCAGGCGGCGGCAATGGCCGGCACCTCGGCCAACGGGTCGCCCTGCGTCAGGCGCCGCTCGGCGGTGCCCAGCGTCTCGCTGAAGTCGGCCAGGGCAGGCGTGGCGCGGCGGGGGATGGCCGCGAAATACTTCTTCACCAGCGCCAGCGCGCGGGCCGGCGTCACGTCACCGGCGATGGACAACACCGCGTTGTTCGGACCATAGTAATCGCGGTGGAAGGCGCGCACATCGTCCAGGCTGGCGCGTTCCAGATCCTCGAAGCTGCCGTAGCCGTCGTGCTTGTTTTCCCACTTGTCGAAGGCCAGCGTGCCGATGTCGATCCACATGAAACCGCCGTACGGCGTGTTCTTCACGTTGACGCGGATCTCTTCCTTCACCACGTCTTGCTGGTTCTTCAGCGTGGCCGGGTTGAAGTCCAGCGTCTTCATGCGGTCGGCTTCCAGCCACAAGAAGGTTTCCAGCGCCGACACCGGCGCGCGTTCGATGTAGTTGGTGAAGTCAGCGCGCGTGCTGCCGTTGTTGTCGCCGCCGCCGGCCGTCACCACGCGGTCGAACACGCCTTTCGGCGCCTTGGGCGTGCCCTGGAACATCAGGTGTTCGAAGAGGTGCGCAAAGCCGGTGCGGCCCTGCGGTTCACGCCGCATGCCCACCTTGTAGACGACGCTCAGGCCCACGGTGGGTGAGCTGTGGTCTTCGCTGACGACCAGGGTCAGGCCGTTGGACAGGGTGGTGACGGTGACGGGCACACGCCAGGTGTCGACGTTGATCGATGGCCCTGTGGCGGCGCTGGCCGACCAGGCGGGTGCCAGCGCCAGGCACAGAACCACGGCGCTGGCCTTCAAGGCATTGGATCGCATGCTGAGAGCCGCTGCCTGACGTCGGTTGGCGGTGTCAGGTTTGCGCGGCAGGAGTGGATGGACCCGGCAGTTTGCACGAGATGCGCCGCTTCGCCGCAGCGGGTCATGTTCGACGCCGCCAGCAGCGTCGTGGAGAAGCCGCGAAAATCCCGGCTCGCCCAAACAGCTCTGTATGGACTGGGCGTACCACCACTCAATAGAAAGACCCATGGACCTTATCCAGACCCTGAACTGGCGCTATGCCGCCAAGAAGCTGAACGCCACGCGGGCCGTGCCGCAAGAAAATGTCGACCGCATCGTCGAGGCCGTGCGCCTGGCCGCCACCTCGTCGGGCCTGCAGCCTTACGAACTGTTCGTCGTCACCAACAAGGACGTTCGCGAGCGCATCAAGCCCGTCGCCTGGAACCAGGCGCAGGTCACCGACGCATCGCACCTGTTGGTCTTTGCGGCCTGGGACAACTACACGGCCGAACGCATCAACCACATGTTCGACCTGACCAACGACGAGCGCGGCTTCAAGAACGAAGGCTGGGAAAGCTACCGTCAGATGCTGCTGGCCAGTTACCCGAAACGCGACGCCGAAGTGAACTACCAGCACGCCGCGCGCCAGGCCTACATCGGCGTGGGCACGGCGCTGATCGCCGCCGCCAACGAGCAAGTCGATGCGACGCCGATGGAAGGCTTTGACCCCGCCGCCGTGGACGCGATCCTGGGCCTGCGCGCGCGCGGCCTGCGCAGCGTGGTCCTGATGCCGCTGGGCTACCGCGCGGCTGAAGGCGACTGGCTGGTGAATCTGAAGAAGGTGCGCCGCCCGATGGCCGAGTTCGTCACCGAAGTGAAGTGACCTGAACCGAAGGCGCGGCCGGTTGCGGGTTGCGTGTTGCGCACTACAGCAGCCGCACCTTCACCGTCTTGCCCTTGACCTTGGCGGTGGACAGTTTCTTCAGCACCTGCTGCGCGATGCCGCGTTCGACGGCCACGTAGGTGCTGAACTCGTTGACGTTGATCTTGCCGATCTGGGTGCCGGCAAAACCCAGGTCTTTCGTCAGCGCGCCCAGCACATCGCCGGGTCGTATCTTTTCCTTGCGGCCACCCAGGATCTGGATGGTCTGCATGGGCGGCAGCAGCGGCTCGCTACTCGCCGGCGTCAGGCTGGCCAGCGGGTGCCACTCGCTGGTGAAGTTGCCGGCCTTCTCGATCGCGCCGACGCGGCCCATTTCGTCGACGCTGGCCAGGCTGAAGGCCCAGCCTTCTTCGTCAGCGCGGCCAGTGCGGCCGATGCGGTGGGTGTGCACGTCGGCCTCGGGCGTGATGTCCACATTGATCACCGCTTCGAGCTGCGTGATGTCCAGCCCGCGCGCCGCGATGTCGGTGGCCACCAGCACGCTGGTGCTGCGGTTGGCGAAGCGCACCAGCACCTGGTCGCGGTCGCGCTGCTCCAGGTCGCCGTGCAATTCCAGCGCGGCATAGCCTTCGGCCTGCAGCACGGCCACCAGGTCGCGGCACTGCTGCTTGGTGTTGCAAAAGGCCAGCGTGCTGACCGGCCGGTAATGCGCCAGCAACTGGCCCACGGCGTGCAGGCGCTGGGCTTCGGTGACCTCGTAGAACACCTGCTTGATCTTGCTGCTGGCGTGCGCCGCCAACAGCTTCACTTCTTTGGGTTCCCGCATGAAGGCGGCCGCCAGCTTGGCGATGCCGTCGGGATAGGTTGCCGAAAACAGCAGCGTCTGGCGCTGCTTGGGGCACAGCTTGGCGACATAGGCGATGTCGTCGAAGAAGCCCATGTCCAGCATGCGGTCGGCCTCGTCCAGCACCAGCGTGTTCAGCGCTTCCAGGTTCAGGCTGCCGCGTTCCAGATGGTCCATCAGGCGGCCCGGTGTGCCGACGACGATGTGCGCGCCGTGCTCCAGGCTGGTGGCCTGCGGCGCGATGGGCGTGCCGCCGCACAGCGTCAGCACCTTGATGTTGTCCTCAGAAGCCGCCAGGCGGCGCAGTTCCTGCGTCACCTGCTCGGCCAGTTCGCGCGTGGGGCACAGCACCAGCGCCTGCACAGCGAAGCGGCGCACGTTCAGGTTGGCCAGCAGCGCCAGCGCGAAAGCGGCCGTCTTGCCGCTGCCAGTCTTGGCCTGGGCGATCAAATCGTGCCCGGCCAAGGCCAGCGGCAAGCTGGCCGCCTGGATGGGCGTCATGCTGGTGTAGCCCAGCCGGGCCAGGTTCTGCAGCGTGTGCGGGGCCAGTGGGAGCCTGGCGAAGTCGGTGTCGATCGAGGCAGAAGTATTCATGGCCGATTATCGACGCCGCTGTCTGCGCGCCCGGCCTGCGATGGGGCGGCGCTGGGCAACGACAGACGAAAAAAAGCGGCCCGAAAGCCGCTTTTCTGGTGTCGCCACTGCGCTTGCGCGCAGTGGCAGCGACAGGGGTACTGCGCTTAGGCCTTGCGGCGACGCGACAGGCCGACACCGGCCAGAGCCAGACCGACCAGCGCCAGGCTGGCGGGCTCAGGAACGTCCACGTCGATGCTGTTGCGCAACACGGCGGCACCGGCACGATCAACCATGCGAATCTGGAAGTTCGTGTTGCTATTGCTGCCGGCATCGAAGGCGCCGCCGTTGATGAAGCCCATCTTCATGTTCCACGAATCGCCCTTGCCGCCGCCGAGGATCGCCAAGTCGCCGCCACCGCCAGGGATGGTGCCGTCGTACAGCTTGATCGTCTGGTACGTGATGCCATTCGTCGGGTTGGTGTCGATGTCCAGAAACACGTCGCAGCTCGTGCAGGCGCCGACGTTGTAGGCCCAGTCGAAGCTCCAGTTCGCACGGGTGGGATTGGACAGGCCGCCCGGTGCGGTGAAGGTGCTGATGCCATCGTTGGGCATCGTCACGCCGTTGATGTACGGATGCGCGCCAATGGCGACGTACTGCGCGCCAGTGCCGGAAGTGTTGAACAACACACCCTGCAGCGATTGGGCCTGGACGCTTGCGGAAGCGTCCCAAGGAGCCAAAACGGCCAGGCTGGCGTGGGCGCTGACGGCGCCAGCAGCCAGTGCGATAGCGAGAAGTTTCTTGATCATGTGAACCTCGACGGTTGTTGGAAATGAGGGGGGTCTAGCTTTCCGCGCCTGATGGCTACCAGTCGGGAACAAATCACACTCTGCAAGCCGTATGCCAAGGTACAGGTTAAAAAGAAATAATCTATAAAAATCAATTGGTTAGACACTTTTTAGACCAAGCGGCTACTTACAGGGATTTACATCCTGGTCGGGTTGTAAAGAAAATTGACGCAGTCTGTGCCTGTTTTCACGGCCGCAAAACGGCAGCGTGGACGCCGTCTGGCGCGCCGGCGGCGGCGGACGTGGCTGGCCGCAGCGGGTAGAAATACCGAGGCTTGACAGAAAGCCGGCATTTCTGGGCGACGATTGCGGCTTCTCGAGCCACGCCGCATGACCCCGAACCTGCCCAACCCCCGCCACGCCATACGCCTGCCGCCGCACATCGGCAAGGAACCCTTCAACCGCATCCGCCAGGCCGCCTACACGCTGCCGCAGGTGGTGAAGCCGGCCGACTACATCGCCGAAAACACCAAGGGCTTCGAACAGCACCTGGACACGCTGGGCCTGGTGTTGCTGCAGAAATCGGTGCCGGGCGCACGGCCCAGCCGCTGGATAGACCCGGCGCTGATGGACAGCGCGCTGGCGCACCTGGACGCCGTGGGCAGCGGGCCCGAGACCCGCACCTTGATGATCGAACGCGGCAACGTGCTGCAGGCGCTGGGCGTGTCGCGCCAGGCCGGCTTGTGGACGCGAACAATCAGCCACGCCTTGACGCTGCCCGAGGTGGCGTGGCGGGTGCCCGTGGTTTTCCGCGTGCCGGTGGACGCCGACGCCATCTGGGCCTGGTACCGCAGCGGTGACGAAGCCGCCCTGCGCGCGGCCGTTGGCGTGCCGGTGGCTTACCCGCATGCGGCCGAGCTCATCGCCCATTTGAACGGCCTGGTGCAGCGCAGCCAGCAGCACAAACCCAAGCACCTGGCCAGCTTGCTGCCGCGCCTGCAAAGCGAATGCGCCCTGCCGCAAGCCTGGCCCGAATTGCGGGCCGCCTGCAGCCGCGCGCAGGAGAGGTGGGAGCACCTGGCCAGCGAGTTGGACACGCTGGAGGGCCTGAACAGCGAACTGGCCTTCCAGGGCTACCCCGACACCTTCCAGAAGGCGCGCCGCCTGCAGCGCAAAGTGACGCTGTACGTGGGCCCGCCGAACAGCGGCAAGACCTATTCGGCCTTTCAGCGGCTGGCCCAGGCGCTGGACGGTGCCTACCTGGCGCCGCTGCGCCTGCTGGCGCTGGAAGGCCGTGACCGCCTGGTCGCCAATGGCGTGCCATGCAGCTTGTTGACCGGAGAAGAAAACGTGCCGGCCGATGGCGCGCGCGTGGTCAGCAGCACCATCGAAATGGTGGGCACCAACACGCCCATTGACGTGGCGGTGATCGACGAAGCGCAGATGATCTTCGACAAGGCGCGCGGCTGGGCCTGGACGCAGGCCATCGTGGCGGTGCCGGCGCGCGAGGTCATCATCATCTGCAGCGCCTACGCGGTGCCGGCGATTGAGAACCTGCTGGGCCTGTGCGGCGAACGCTGCGACGTGCGCCACTTCGAACGCAAGCAGCATGTCGAGCTGATGAACCAACCGGTGCCCATCACCGCCCTGAAGCTGGGCGACGCGGTGGTGGCCTTCAGCCGCCGCGACGTGCTGATGCTGCGCGACCAGATCGCCGCCGGCGGCCACCCGGTGAGCGTCATCTACGGCGCGCTGCCGCCCGAAGTGCGGCGCCGCGAGGCCGAGCGTTTTGCCAACGGCGAAAGCCACATCCTGGTCGCCACCGACGCCATCGGCATGGGCCTGAACCTGCCGATACGCCGCGTGCTGTTCAGCACCCTGACCAAGTACGACGGCCAAGCCGACCGCCGCCTGGAAGTCGGCGAGGTGCACCAGATTGCCGGCCGCGCCGGCCGCTACGGCATGCACGAGGAAGGCTATTGCGGCGTGCTGGCCGAGGCCGAGCCGACGGCGTTGCGCATCCTGAAAGACCTGCTGCCGCGTACCCCGCAAGCGCCAGTGGATTTCAAGGCGCCGGTGGCGCCCAACGGCTGGCACGTGGACACCATCTCACAGCGCCTGAACAAGACCGCGCTGCGCGAAGTGCTGGGCGTGTTCATGGAACAGCTGAAGCTGGACGACGCGCACTTCGCGGTGGCCGAACTGGAACAGATGCTGGAATTGGCCGAAGAGCTGGACAAGAGCGCCGGCCGCCTGACGCTGAAGGAACGTTTCACCTACGCGCAGGCGCCGGTGGACACGCGCACCGAAGGCCAGGTCGAAGAGTTCCTGAGCTGGAGCCACAACCACGCCGTGGCCGGGCACGCTGGCAAGCCCTGGTTCCTGGACGCCGTGGACGGCCACAGCCGCCTCGACCGCATGGAGCAAGCCCTGCGCGCCTGCACGCTGTGGTTGTGGCTGGACCTGCGCTTCCCGAATGTCTACGGCCATCTGGACGAAGTGCTGGCGCTGCGCAGCAGCCTGAACGACGGCATCGAGCGGCAGTTGAAGGGCAAGCGGCCGCTGGCGCAACAAAGGCGGCCGCGGCGCTGAAGCTGCGCACCCTGCACACCGCCAAGGCGCGTTGCAGGGTTGCTGCCGCTGGAAGTCGGGCGGCAAGCAAATGCCCGAGTCGGCGATGTCGCGCTCATCGCAGTCGAACACCCTTCCAGCAGGCCGCAATCGATGACCAGACGTGGTGACGGGCCGTTGCGGGTGACGGTGGCAGTCATGTCAGAACCTCGTCCAGGTGGCTGATGAGTCTGTCGATTTCGGCCGGCGTGTTGTAGTGCGCGATGGACACGCGCACCACGCCGCCGCGCTCGTGCAGGCCCAGCTTTTCGATCAAGCGCTTGGCGTAGAAATCGCCCCAACGGATGCCGATGCCGAATTGGTCGAGGTGGCGCACCACGGCTTCGGGCGCCACGCTGGCGGGCACGAAGCTGATGGTGGGCACGCGCAGCGCGTCGTCGCTGGCCGGCCGTCCGATCAGGCGCAGGCCAGGCTTGCCACGCAGGTAGGCCAACAGTTGTTCAGCCAGCGCGTTCTCGTGCACTTCGAAGGCGTCGAAGGCCGCTTGCATGCGCTGGCGCGGGGTGCCGGAACTTCCTGTGCTGTCAGTCGCGCGCAGCGCCCTGCCGGTGTCCACCAGGTAGTCGTGGATGCCGATGCAGCCGTAGCTCAACTCGTAGTTCACATTGCCCGGCTGCAGCTTGTAGGGCAGCACGTCGGGGCCGATGAAGTAGTGGTTCAGGCTGGGCAGTTGCAGCAGCAATTCGCGCTGCACCCACATCACTGCGTAATGCGGGCCGAAGACTTTGTAGAAGCTGAACACCACCACGTCGGCGCCGCTGGCCTGCACGTCCACCAGGCGGTGCGGGGCGTAGGCCACGGCATCGACACACACCCGGCCGCCCACCGCGTGCACGCGCCGCGCCACCTCGGCCACCGGGTTGACGGTGCCCAGGACGTTGGAAGCCCAGGTCATCGCCAGCCAGCGCGTGCGCGGGCTGAGCAGCGCGTCCAGATCGGCCAGGTCCAGCGCCAGCGTCGCGGGGTTGATCGGCCAGATCTTGAGCACCGCGCCGGCTTCACGCAGGCGCATCCAGCCGCCGATGTTGGCCTCGTGGTCGGTCTCGGTGACGATGATCTCGTCGCCGGGCCCGATCTGCGGCTGAGGGCCCGCGCGCAGCGCCTGCGTCAGCACGAACATCAGCGCGGTGGTGGCGCCGCCCATCACCACTTCGTCGTCGTGCGGCGCGTTGATCAGCGTGGCCACTGCGCGGCGCGCAGCCAGCACTTTCTCGCCGGCCGTGACCGACGCCGCATAGCTGGCGCCCAGTTGCACGCTGCTGGTCAACAGGTAGCTTCTGACGCGGTCGGCCACGCGCTGCAGCACTTGCGATCCGCCGGCGTTGTCGAGGAAAACGGTGTCGCCGTTCAGCGCCGGAAATTCGGCGCGGATGCGGTTCAGGTCGGTTGCGTTCATGGTCGTTTGGACGGTTTTGGCTTTGGTGTGATGAATAGAAAGATGGCATCGGCTTTCAGCGCAACGCAGCGCTGCGCCGTGCTTCGAAACGCAACAACAGACGTGGCCACCACCGACGCCAGCGTCTGCAGCGGCGCCGGGTCGAAGGGGCGCAGCATGGCCAGCAACAAGCCGCTGGCCAGACCCAGCGCGATGATGACCGTACCCGGCAGCACCGTGCTGTCCAGGCCGTTCAGCATCTGCGGCAGGGCGACCCACAGCACAGCGCCGTCAGTGCGTCGTTCACCGTCGCGATGCCGGCGACCGCTCTTGGTGATCGTCGCGGCCAGCGGCAAGACGGCCAACGCTGCCCCCAACAACCCGGTGCCCAATTGGCGTGACTGCATGCGGTGCACGCCCGGTTTGAGATTCGCAGCAAGGCGCAAGGCGCGTGCCCATTGCATCGCCGGCAGACGCCAGTGCTAGTGCAAGTGCAAGGACACGGTCGGGCGCAAGCGGATCACGGGCTTGTCTTCGTGGGGCCGCCGAGCCAAAAGGCGAAACAGGCCTGCCGCGGGCGTCCAGTTCAAGCCATGGGCGCGGCCACCCCACGCTTCAATCGTGCGAACTTTCCTGCAGTCCCACCTGGTCCACATCCGTCGACTCCGCCCCCTCAACAACTGGCTGCTTTCCATGCACGGCGCGCTGCTGGCAGCCTGTTGCCGACTGCTTGCTTTGCTGGCCGCCGCCGTGGCGCTGACCCTGCGCAGCGAGTGCCAGAGCGAAGTTTCCGACATCGTCAGCAGCAGCAACCGCACGGCCCAGAAGCTGGCCTTTCGCACCGGCGAGGTGTTTGACCGGGTCAACCAGACCACGCTGCTGGTCAAGTACCTGGCTGAGCATGGGCAATTGCCGTCGCTAAAACAGTTGCGCATGGGCGGCGTGCTGGCCAACGATGTGACCCGGGTGGTGCTGGTCACGGACGCCAAGGGCTTTGTCATTGACAGCACGTCGGACCAGGTTGCGCTGAATCTCGCTGACGAAGACGACTTCAAGGCCCACAAGCGCCTGCAGGGTCTCGAAGTCGCCATCGGCGCTGCGGCACCCAACCCCCTCGTCGGTGGCCACATGATTGCCGTCACCCGGCGGCTGGACAGCGCATTCGACCAATTTGCCGGCGTGGTCACCGCCACCGTGGACCCCGAAGCACTCACCGCCAAATACAGCAAGAGCGAAGCGGCTGACACAGCCGTCGGGGTCGTTGGGCTGGACGGCATCTACCGCTCGCGCCAGATGGCGGGCAAAGTCACTTTCGGCACGAAGATCGATCTCGCGGCGATGGGGCGCCGCGACGCTGAAAATCTGGTCGTCAAGCTGCCGGTGGTGAGCCCGATCGACGGCGTCGAGCGCTTTGTGGCGTCGGTGCGCGTGGACCGCTACCCGCTGGTCGCCGTCGTGGCGGTGCATGCCCACACGGCACTGGCAGGCTACCGGCACACGCGCAGCGTCGTTCTGGCGTGGGCGGCAGCCATCGCGGCGCTGATCCTGCTGGCCACTGCACTACTGGGCCAACGCATGCGCGACCTCGAAGTCAGCCGCAAGCAGACCCGGCGGGCCAAGGCGGCGATCCGGGCCGCGCTGGAAGGCTGCATGGACGCGGTGGCCATCCTGCGCGCCGAGCGTGATGCAGCCGGTGTGCTGATCGACCTGGTGGTCACCGACAGCCACGAACGCGCAGCCGCCTTGCTGGGCAAGACACGCAGCCAGGTCATCGGTCAGCGGCTGTGCACCCTGGCGCCGAATATCGCTAGCGAAGGCCATCTCGCCCGCTTTGAAAGGGCCATCCAAAGTGGCCGAACCAGCGCGGCCGAACTGGAAGACAAACACCCCCACGCACACGGCCGCTGGCTGCACCACCAAGTGGCGCCGGTGGAAGACGGCGTTGCGCTGTTCACGCGCGATGTCACCGAACGCAGAAAGTCCGAGCAGGCTCTGGCGGCGCTGGCGCTGGTGGAGCCGCTCACCGGCCTGGGCAACCGCCGCGACTTCGAGATGCGGCTGGAAAACGCTCGCTCGCTCGCGCGCGCCGCGCAGCGGCGAGGTGCTCCGGTCTGGCCGTCACCTGCACGCCCAGCATCGGCGTGACCACGCTGGCCGACCAGGAAACGCTGCCGAGCTTCCAACACCGCGCAGACCTGGCCATGTACGAGGGCAAGCAGACGGGCAAGGGCCGATACTGTTTTTCAAGTGGCTTTTCACGGGGCTACGCAAGGGGCCAGGCCGACGCTGAAGCCCCGGCCTTGGCCCCAATCCTCGGCAGGCCGGGCAACCCATCGCACGGGTTGCGCACAGGCTCGTCGACGCAGCCTGACCCTGCTACAGACTTTTCAGCAGGGCGGCCACTTCAGCTTGATCGCGGTAGGTCGGGCCCAGCTTGATCAGGGTTTCGAGTTGCTCGCGCGCAGCGGCCCGGTTGCCTTGGCGAGCCAGCAGTTGCGCCAGGCGCAAACGCAGTTGCGGGTTGTCGGCGTCCAGCTCGGTGGCGCGTTTCTGGGTCAGCACCGCTTCAGGCAACCGGTTTTCCGATGCCTGCGCCCAGGCCAGCGTGTCCAGCATGGCAGCGCTGTCGGGCTGCAAGGCCAGCGCCTGTTCGGCCATCGCCGCCGCCCCGGCCTTGTGCTGGGTGGCCATCAGCCAGGCGACGTTGTTCATCGCTGCGGCGTGGCGGGGCTGCCAGGCGATCACGTCGCGGTAGAGGCCTTCGGCCTTGGCCCAGTCCTTGGCCGCCGACGCCATGCTCCCCAGGTGTTCGCTGAAGGCTGCGTCACGGGGGTGGTCCTTGCGCCAGTTGATGTCCAGGCGGACGGCCTCGGGGCCTTTGCCGGCGGCCACCAGGCAGCGGTGCAGCCGGATGGCGATGTCGGTCGAGGGGCTGCGCACCAGCGCCGCACGGTAGGCCTCGGCGGCGGCGGCCCAGTGCTGCGCACTGACTTCGATCTCGCCTTCGAGGGCATGGCCGAAGGCATCCTGCGGTTGACGCCGCTGGATGCTGCGGGCAATGGCGGTGGCCTCGGCGGGCCGTTTGTCCATCACCACCAACAGCGCCAGCGCGCGCTGGGCCATCAGGTCGTCGGGCCGCATGCCGGTCGCCTGGCGCAGCGCGCGCTCGGCCGCCGAAATGTCCCGGGTCGCCAGCAAGACGGCGGCCAGTCTGACTTTGGGCAAGGGGTTGGCCGGTTGCCGGACCGACAGGGCCTGAAAGGTGGCCTTGGCGCCCGCGGTGTCGCCCGATGCCAGTTGGGCCTGGCCCAGTGCGTCCATGACGCCCAGGTCGCTGGGCAGCGCCTTGCTGGCAGCCTGGGCCGCCGCGAGGGCGCCAGCCTTGTTCCCGCTGGCCAGCAGCTGCTCGATCAGTCGCAGATGCAGTCCGGGACGGACGGGGTCCATGTTGACGGCCGCCTGCAATTGCGCCGTGACCTTGGCAGCCGGCTCGCCCAGCCGGGCGTCGATCTCCGCCAGCGCCACCTGCGCCCGGTAGTGGCGCGGGTCGGCCTTCAGCAGTTCCGCAAAGCGCTGCCGGGCGCGCTCGGGCTGGCCGGCTTCGATGTCCAGCGTGGCCAGTTCGCTGAGCACCGGAAACCGGTCGCGCGCGATGCCAAGGGCCCGTTCGAAGCTGGCCGCAGCGCCGGCTGCATCACCCTGCCGGGCCAGTACCCTGCCGCGCAGCATGTGTGGCAGGGTCATGCCCGGCAGCTTGCGCTCCAGGCTGTCGATGGCGCGCAAGGCGCCCGGTCCGTCGTTCAGCTGAAAGCGTGCGTTGACCAGGGCCAGATCGGCCTGCGTGGTGCTGCCGTCCTTGGCGATGGCCTCAAGTTCGGCCAACGCCGGGCCTGCAGGGCCGCGCGCCAGTCTCAGCAGGGCCAGTGCGGTACGTGTGCGCTCGTCACCGGGAGCCGCCTGCACGGCACGCAGGAAGGCCGCTTCCGCGCGCGGGCTGTCGCCGGCCTGCCTCTGGGCTTCGGCGAACAGGGCCAGACTGGCGGCATCGGCCTGGGGCGCGTCCACCAGCGGCTGCAGCACTTCGATGGCCTTGTCGGACAAGTCGGCGCGCAGATAGTGCTGCGCCAACATCTGCAGCGGGATCTGCCGCTGCCCGGCGGCCTTGGTCGCCCGGGTCAGCAGGCCCTCGGCCAGCGTGAACGGCTGCCGGCGGAACTCGACCGCAGCGGCCAGCACCAGCACACGCAGGTTGTTGGGCATTGCGGCCAGCAGGATTTCGTTGAGCTCGCGGCTGGCCGGGTAGTCCTGGTCGTCGAAGGCGAACTGCGACCGCAGATACAGGGTTTCCGGGTTGTTCGGCGCCATCTGCCTGAGTTGGTCCAGCTCACTGCGGGCCTCGGCCCGCTGGTTCTGTTGCAGTAGGGTGTTGATCACTGCCGTGCGCGCCGCAACCCAGTCGGGGTTCGCGGCCTGCACCGTGCGCAAGGCCTCCATCGCGCCGTCGCCATCGTTCATCGACTGCTGCAGGATTTCCGCCTTGAGCAGGCCGGCGTCGGCATTGCCGGGCTCGCGGGCCAGGACGCCGTCGACCTGGCGCAGGGCAGCGGCGATGTCGCCTTGGCCCGCATCGATGCGCGCCAGCACGACGATGGCCGGCGGGTAACCAGGCTGTGCCTGCAGGGCCGCGGCGGCAGCGGCGCGCGCAGCGCTGAAGTCACCCTGCGCCGCGTGGGCGGCGGCCAGCGATGTCTTCAGATCGGCCACGGCTAGCGGTTCGCGCAGCGTCAGCCCGGCGAATTGGGCGATCAGCTTGTCACCCTCGGCCTCGGCCAACATGGCCCGTGCGATTTCGGGCACCACCTGCTCGGCGGGCACCTGGCCCTCGCGCGCCATTTGCAGTTGCACCAGCGCCGCCCTGGGGTCACCGCTTTGCAGCAGGACCTTGCCCAGCAGCAAGCGGGCGGGCCTGGAGTTGGGGTTCTTGAGCAGCGCGTTCTTCAACTGGATGACCGCGCCGCTGGTGTCCCGCTTGTCGAGCAATGTCTTGGCAGAGGCCAGGTAGGTGGACTCTGAGTCGCTGTTGCAAGCCGCCAGGGCGACCAGCAGACAGGCAAAAGTGGGCAGTCGGTAAGTCATCGGACAGGGCTCTCGGGGCAGCAGGACACAGGCAGATCCTGAACCCGGCACCTTGCCAGATCGGACCTGCATCCAGGTTACCACCCGGTTTTGTGGGCCCTGATCTGGCCGGTGCCGTCCTGGCCGGAGGGTGTCGGCATTGTTTACAGTTCGGTTTGACTGGCCGTTTCGTCGCCTGGCATCGGGGGGTTTTGGAGTCCGTTTTGATGACAAAAGTCTATGCTATCAATCACTTATGCGAATTCTGCACGGCAGCGGCCCGAAACTTGCTGACGTTTTGTTGCAAGAGCCAGAGCCAGCGATGCGGCGCTGGCAAAGAGTTCCCCAGGCACCCATTCGTAGCGGAAGTTTGAACATGAATCCCAAGAGTCTTGCCCAAGCGGCCTTGCTGATCACGGCCCTGGCCGCCCCGGCTGCCTACGCCAACCTGATCACCACCAACGCTGGCTTCGAAACCCCGCTGGTCACCGGACCGCAGGGCTTCAACTACCGCCATACCGGCGACTCTGGCTGGGGCTGGACGACAGGCACCCGCGGCGCCGTGCAGTTCAATGCCACTTACGCCCCCGCCAACGTGCAAGGCGTGGGCGCTGGCACCCAGTCGGTCCAGCTGGAACTGCTGGGCGACTACATCGAGCAGAGCGTGGCCACCACCATCGGCCAGATCTACAGCCTGAGCTTTCTGCTGGCCTCTTACACGCCGCCGGGCACCAGCGACCTGAAGGTCAGCGTCGGCGGTGTCGGTGACACCCTTTTCGCGGGCACCAACGCCTGGGTCTCCAAGGCCTTTACCTTCACGGCCACGCTGGCCAGCACGAGCTTGCGCTTCACCAACAACAACACGACGGCCGGCTTCACCTACCCGCACCTGGACAACATTTCGCTCGACATGGCCTCGGTGCCGGCGCCCGCCACGCTGGCCCTGGTGGGCGTGGGCTTGGCTGCCCTGGGCTGGAGCCGCCGCCAGCGCGTTTGAGCGCAAACCCCTGCCCTTGCATCAACCCCGCTGCGGCGGGGTTTTTTGTTGCCGCTGTCGGCCAGGGTGAGGCGCAGTGCGCGACCCTGCGGGCGACCACAGGCCGAACCCAGGTGACTGCCGCGCTGCGCCCGCAGCAGACAATGCCGCCATGAAAGCCCCTGCCCGACTGCAAACCCTGCTCGATGAAGGCCTGATCGACGCCGTGCTGCGCCAATTGAAGAGCGGCAAGGAAGCCGAAGTCTTTGTCGTGCGCTGCGGCGACGACGTGCGGGCCGCCAAGATCTACAAGGAGGCTACCCACCGCAGCTTTCGACAGGCCGTGGACTACACCGAGAACCGCAAGGTGAAGAACAGCCGTCAGGCGCGCGCGATGGCCAAAGGCACCAAGTTCGGCCGCCAGCAGCAGGAAGCCGCCTGGCAGAGCGCCGAGGTGGACGCGCTCTACCGCCTGGCCGGTGCCGGCGTGCGCGTGCCCCAGCCCTACAACTTCTTCGAAGGCGTGCTGCTGATGGAGCTGGTGGCCGACGCCAACGGCGAGGCGGCGCCGCGCCTGAACGACCTGCCCTTCACGGCCGACGAAGCGCGCGCCCTCCACGCCACGCTGCTGCGCGAAGTCGTGCGCATGCTGTGCGCCGGCGTCGTGCACGGCGACCTGTCGGAATTCAACATCCTGTTGGCAGCCGACGGCCCGGTCATCATCGACCTGCCGCAGGCCGTGGACGCCGCCGGCAACAACCACGCCCCGCGCATGCTGATGCGCGATGTGGACAACCTGCGCCACTTCTTCGGCCGCAGCGCACCCGAATTGCTGGCCACGCAATACGGCCCCGAGATGTGGGACCTCTACGCCGCCGGCATGCTGTCGCCTGACACCCCACTCACCGGCCGCTACGAACGCAAGCCTGGCGCGGTGGATCTGAGCGGCGTGCTGCGCGAAATTGAAGATGCGCGGCTGGAAGAATCGGCGCGCCTGCTGCGCATGTCCTGACGGCGTGCTGAAGACGGTGCTCAACGCGGAGCCGAACCCGCTCGACAATCCACCGATGAGCATCCAACACAGCCCCGCCGCCGAACGCAACGGACCGCCCATCCTGGCGCAATTGCAACGTGTGCTGCCGACGGACCTTGAGCGTCACGGCCTGCTGCTGGAGATCGCCAGCGGCACCGGCCAGCACGCGGCCACTTGCAGCGCCGGCCTGCCCGGCTGGCAGTGGCAGCCCACGGACCGCGACGACAGCGGCTTCGCGTCCATCGCCGCCTGGTGCGCGGCCCAGCCCCGCGTGCGGCCGGCGCTGACGCTGGACGTGTTGGCACCGTTCTGGCCCGGCGTGCCCGAAACCGTCGACGCCATCTATTGCGCCAACATGGTCCACATCGCGCCCTGGGCCTGCACGCCGGCGCTGATGCAGGGCGCCGCGCGCCACCTGTCGCCGCAGGGCTTGCTGATCACCTACGGCCCCTACCTGGAAGACGGCGTGCCGACCTCACCCGGCAACGCCGCCTTCGACGCCGACCTGCAAGCCCGCAACCCCGCTTGGGGCCTGCGCCACTTGCGTGACATGGCTGCGCACGCACAAGCCGCCGGCCTGCAACTGCGCGAGCGCGTGGCATTGCCAGCCAACAACCTGCTGCTGGTTTGGGGCCGCGTGGCTTGAGCGCGCTGAAGTACCTGCAGGGCTACCCGCCCGCACTGCTGGCGCAAGTCGAAGGACTGATCCGCGAGGGCCGCCTGGCCGCCAGCGTGGCGCAGCGCTACCCTGAAGCGCACAGCGTGCGCAGCGACAAGGCGCTGATCGCCTATGTCGGCGAGATCAAGGCCCGCCACCTGAAGAGCGCGCCACCGCTGGCCAAGGTGGCTTACGACAGCCGACTGCAGACGCTGAAGAACGCACTCGGCACGCACACCGCCGTGTCACGCGTGCAGGGCGGCAACCTGAAAGCCAAGCGTGAACTGCGCGTCGCCAGCCTGTTCAAGGAAGCCCCCGCCGCCTTCCTGCGCATGATCGTCGTGCATGAATTGGCGCACCTGAAGGAACGCGAACACGACAAGGCGTTTTACGCGCTGTGCCTGCACATGGAGGCTGACTACCACCAGCTGGAATTCGACACCCGGCTGTGGCTGACGGCGCGTGAACTGGAAGTCCGGAACATCGAGTGAAAAATGTCAGCGCTGCGTGAGCTTTCACGCCGCAATCTGCGGCGTAACGGAGGGACAACAACGAATTCACCCTCCAGGAGCGCAGCGCCATGTCGAACCCGAATAAGGCAAAAAGGTCCCGGCCGCTTTCGCGGTTTGTCTGCATGACCGCCGCTGCGATTGCGGCTTGCGCAGCGCCGGCGGTGGCCTCGGCGAGCTTCGACTACGGCGTCATCGGCTACACCGATATCGCTGACACCTTCGCTGCTTCGGCCTACTCACAGGTGGTCAGCTTCCCGGCGATCAACAACGCCGGCCAAGTGGCGTTTTCCTTGTTGACCCGAACCAACATCCAGCACGTGTACCTCACGCCGCTTTCGGGCAGCGCCTTCGTCAACGTGGCCGACACGACGAACGGATACACCGGCATGAGCAGCGTTGCGCTGAACAACACCGGAACCGTGGTTTTCGGGGCAACTGGTTCAACCGGCGCCAACGCCAACAAATACGGCGTCTTCACGGGCAGCGGCGGCGCCGTCACCACCGTCGCCGACAGCACCACGGCCTCGAGGCCCTACTACAGCGCGGGCACGCCGCGCTTGTCAGACGGTGGATCGACCGTTTTCATGGGCTTCGGCGGTGCCGGCAACCCGCAGGTCACGGTCCAGAAAAGCGGCGTCTACACGGCAGTGGCCACCTACAACGGCGGCCAGTTCGAAGGCTTCTATGACGCTGCGATCAACAACAGCGGTCAGGTGGGCTTCATCACCGACGACTACAGCACAGGCAGCAACAACGGCGCCTTCGTGTACCGGGCCAACGCGGGCGGCTCCCCGGTCAAGATCGCCCGGGCTTTCACAACCACCTCGGTGGCCATCAACGATGCCGGCGTGATGGCCTTCGAAGCGGCCGCTGCGGTGGGCAATGGCTTCCCCCCCACCGGCATCGCGACCAGCGATGGTTTGACGACGACCTTCATCTCCCGGGCGGGGCAGTTCTTGCCCGGTACCAACATCTTGATCAGCAGCTACGCCGCCAACGCGCAAGGCACACCGATCAACAACGCCGGCCTGGTGGCCTTGCAAGCCAGTGACAACACGCTCGCCAATTACGGCATTTACGTGGGCGATGGCGTCAACACCCAAACCATCGTCAAGGTGGGCCAATCACTGTTCGGCAAGACCGTGAAAGATTTCGGACTCGGCCGCGATGCGATCAACGACAGCGGGCAAATCACGTTCAGCGTGATCTTCACCGACAACACATCGGCCGTCGTCGTCACTACGGGCGTGAGTGCCGTTCCCGAGCCCGCCACCGCGGTCATGTTGGGCCTGGGTGGCTTGGCCGGTCTGGCCCTGAGCCGCCGCCGCCCGAGGGCCTGAGTCGGGCAGTGTGGCCCTCGTCGCGACAGCGGCGTGGGCCAGCATGCTGACACTTCAGGCCGGCCGTCGAAAGCCGTTGGCGATCCAGGCTTCGACATTCGCCGTGCTGAAGCGGAAGTTGGCCCCCACGCGCACCCGGGCCAGCTCGCCACCGTCGGCATCGAAAGCGGCCAGCGTGGCATAGGGGTCGTCTTCGTCGGGGGTGATGTCCAGCGTCACCTGCACGCGGCCGTTCTCGGTTACCACCGAGCACTCCTTGTGCAGCAGCGCGTGCTGTGCCTGTTCATGCCGGCGCACCACCTCGTGGGCCGTCTTCACCAAGGTGTTGAAGGCATTCGTGTCCAACGGCTTGGGGTTCTTCTTGTCGCGACCCATCGTCCACGGGCCGGTCAGCGCGGGCTCGGGCTCGCCCTGGCGGATCATTTCCACCGCCCAGCCGTCGTCGTCGTTGTTCTTGATCACCCGCGCCGTCCAGCCGTTGTCGCGCCACAGGCGCGGTTCGTGGATCGGCTCGTCGGCGCTGGTCTCGTTCGGTATTTCGTTCATGCAGCGATTGTCATCGCGGGCGCTCTGCCGGCGAGATGTTGCACTGCAGAATAGCGTTTTTCGGCACAGGGGAACGGCATGCGGCGCGTTGTGTTCAACCAGAAGGGCGGCGTGGGCAAGTCCACCATCACCTGCAACCTGGCAGCCATTGCGGCACATCGCGGGCTGCGCACGCTGGTCATCGACCTCGACCCGCAAGGCAACAGCAGCCGCTACCTGCTGGGTGCCACGGCCGACACCGAACATGCCGGCGCACCCGGCGCGGCGGGCTTCTTCGAAAGCACGCTCAAATTCAGCATCCGTACGCAGAACACGGCCGATTTCATCGTTGCCACGCCCTGGCCTCATCTGCACCTGATGCCCGGTGGCGGTGAATTGGACGAGCTGCACAGCAAGCTGGAAAGCCGCCACAAGATCTACAAGCTGCGCGAGACGCTGCAGGCGTTGGCGGGCGACTACGACCAGGTGTGGATCGACACGCCGCCAGCCCTGAACTTCTACACGCGATCGGCCTTGATCGCCGCGCAGGGCTGCTTGATCCCGTTCGACTGCGACGATTTTTCGCGCCGCGCGCTTTACGGTTTGCTGGACAGCGTCAAGGAGATCCAGGCCGACCACAACCCCGAATTGGTGGTGGAAGGCATCGTCGTCAACCAGTTCCAGCCGCGCGCCAGCCTGCCGCAGCGCACGGTGCAAGAGTTGGTCGATGAAGGCCTGCCGGTGCTGCAGCCCTACCTCAGCGCCAGCGTGAAGATCAAGGAATCGCACGAGCAGGCCAAACCGATGATCGAGCTAGACCCGCGCCACAAGGTGACCCTCGAATTCGTGGCCTTGTACGAGACGCTGATCCAAGCCAAACCGACTGCCAAGGCGCGCAAGAAGCGCACCGCCTGAGGGGCCGGACTCAGGGCGCCAGATCAAAGAGCCAGCGCGCCCGGCGTCTTCAACCGCCGGCCCGTTTGGCCTTGTGGCCTTCGGCCAGCAGCAGCGCGGTGACACGCTCGGCGTGGTCGCCCTGCACTTCCAGCACGCCGTCCTTGGCCGTGCCGCCGGCACCGCAAGCGTTGCGCAAGCGCTTGCCCAGAGCGGCCAGCGCAACGGCTTCCATCTGCAGGCCGCGCACCACGGTGACGGTCTTGCCGCCACGCCCCTGCTTTTCGCGCGTGACGCGGGCGATGCCGTCGCCCTGGGCCAGTGCCGCCGAGGCGGCCAGCGCCTTGCAGCGACAGTCGGCCAGGGCCTGACGGCAGGTGGGGCAGGTGCGGCCGCTGTCCGTGGAATAGACCAGGCCGCCTGAGCTGGTGGGTTTGCGCATCGCCCGATTCTCTTCATTTGTGGAGAATCCGCGCGTCGACGGCGGCCACCTAGCCACCCGACATTGCCAACATTCGCAGGTGCCCCCGTGGACGTCTTGCCCTTCTTCTGGAAATGGGACGCCGAACTGCCCAGCCACGTGCTGGCGGCGGTGGATGCCGAGATGAACGCCACGCCGATGGAGTCGGGGCGCATTTTTGCCGCGCCCGAATACACCGTGCGCGAATCAGAGGTGGCGCTGCGGCCAGGCTGGCACTGGCTGGCCGGCGTGCTGGGCAACTACGCGGTGTGGGCCAATGAGCAGGCGCGCTGGGGCTTTACGCTGGGCAAGCCTGACGCCGTTCAGTTCACGCGCTACAGCGCCGGCCACCACTACGACTGGCACACCGATACGCTGTTGATGAGCGCCGCGCCGGTGACCCGCAAGATCTCGGTGATCTGTCTCCTCAGCGGCCCCGAGGAATACGACGGTGGCGACCTGGAACTCGAAGGCGTGTCGCCCGCGATGCGGCTGGCACGCGGCAGCGTCATCGCCTTCCCGTCGGCCGTGCGGCACCGGGTGACACCGGTGACGCGCGGTGTGCGCCGCACGCTGGTCAGTTGGGTGCTGGGTCCGAACTTGAAGTGACGTACTGACGTGCTGGCGTGAAGCGCTCCGCCGGCTTCACCAGTACAAGCGCCACAGGCCGTCGGCGTACACGCCATGACCTTGCAGGGTGATGCGCTCGTCTTGCGGCTGCAGATCGATACCGGGCGCGATCTGGTGCATCAAATGTCCGGAATGCAAGGCCAGATGCCCGCACCGGTAAGCGTGAAAGACCGCCTCGCGACCTTGCGCCAATTCTTCAGGCGACTCATCGGCGCGGGTCCGCCGTTCGGTCAGTGACACATCCCAGGTGCGCAGGCCGCCGCCATGCTGCGGCAACGCAATGGCCAGCGTGAACGAGATGGGATGGTCCCGATCGATGGACAGGCCGCGCCAGTCGTGCAGGCGGTACTGCAGGTCGAAATGCACCGGCGCAATATCCGATTCAAAGGCCGGGTCACTGAGGTGGATGTGGAAGCCGGGCAGGCCCAGCGGGCCGTCCGTTGTCTCGGCGAAGACGGCAGGTCTGCCAAGCGCCTGCGACAGCAGCACCAACAGCCGCTCGTAGAGCCACCCGAAATGCAGCCTCAACACCCGGTTGCCTTGCGGCACTAACGTCGCGTAGGGCGGTTCGTCGCCCACCGCGTCGATGTAGCTGACGGTGCCCAGCGTGTAGAAGGGCAGGCTCGGGATGCGCTTCGTCCAGTGGGGGCGCAGGGCCAGCACCGCCAGCCGCACGCGGGCGCACTCAGCGTCGGTCAGGACAGGGATGCTGTGGAGTGCGCTGGTGTTTGTCATGGCTGCTCACAGAGGCGACAAGGGCATCAACAGCCCCTGCAAATCTTCAACGCTGAACTTGGGCGTGCCGCTGCTGTCGGTGCCCAGCACGCTTTCGCTGAGCGCGGCCTTGCGGGCCTGCAGGGCCAGCATCCGTTCTTCGATGCTGCCCTGCACCAGCAGCTTATAGATGAACACCGGCTTGTCCTGCCCGATGCGGTGGGCGCGTGCGTTGGCCTGTTCTTCGACGGCCGGGTTCCACCACGGGTCGAGGTGGATCACCGTGTCGGCCGCCGTCAGGTTCAGGCCCACGCCGCCGGCTTTCAGGCTCAGCAGCAGCACCGGTATGTCGTCCGCAACCGCACGCGCCTGGAAGCGCTGCACGACGGCGCCGCGCGCAGCCGGTGGCGTGTCGCCGGTCAGCACCAGATAGGGCAGCTTGATCGCCGCGAGTTCGATTTGCACCAGCGCCAACATCTCGGTGAATTGCGAATAGACCAGCACGCGCCGGCCCTCGTCCACCAGCGCGGGCAGCAAGTCGAGCAGGGCCGACATCTTGGCGCGCTCCATCGAATCCGGAATCTGCGTGTTCTTCACCAACTGCGGGTCGCAGCAGACCTGGCGCAGCTTCAGCAGGGCGTCCAGCACCGCGATTTGCGCCCCGGCGAAACTGGTTTTGGCCAGCACCTTGCGCACGCTGTGGTCAGCGGCCAGGCGCACGCTTTCGTACAGCGCGCGCTGTTGGCCTTGCAGCGTCACGCGGCGGATGACCTCGGTGCGCGGCGGCAGTTCGGTGGCCACGTCGTCCTTGCGGCGGCGCAGGATGAAAGGCCGCACGCGCTGGGCCAGCAACTGCGCGCGCACCGTCTCGCCGTTGTCTTCGATGGGCTTGCGCCACTGCCTGGCGAACGTTCGGGCATCACCCAGGAAACCGGGCATCAACAGGTCGAAGTGAGCCCACAACTCGCCCAGGTGGTTTTCCAGCGGCGTGCCGGTGACGCACAGCCGGTGGCGGGCGCGCAGTTGGCGCAGCGCACGGGCCGTGCGACTGCCGGCGTTCTTGGCCATCTGCGCTTCGTCCAGGATCAGCAGGTGCCAGGGCTGCGCGGCCAGCGCTTCGATGTCGCGCCACAGCAGCGGGTAGGTGGTGAAGACCACATCAAAGCTGGCGATGCGGGCGAAGTCCTGCGCGCGAGCCACGCCGTGCAGCGTCAGTGTGCGCAGCGCCGGCGCGATGCGCGCGGCCTCGGCTTCCCAGTTGGCGATCAGCGAGGTGGGCAGCACCACCAGCGCCGGTGCGTCCAGCCGCCCGGATTGTTTTTCGAGCAACAGATGCGCCAGCACCTGCGCCGTCTTGCCCAGCCCCATGTCGTCGGCCAGGATGCCCGCCAGGTCGTGCGCCCGCAGGTACTGCAGCCAGGCCACGCCGTGTTCCTGGTAGGGGCGCAGCACCAAGCCCAGGCCGGTCGGCATGGCCACCGACGGCGGCGTGCCGGCGGCGCGCAAACGCTGCACCAGTGCCAGCAGGCCGGCGTCGCCCTGCACCTGCCAGGCGCCGCGCTCGCCCGCACGTTCAGCCAAGGTGTCGTCCAACTGCAGGTGCAGCGCTTCCAGGCGGTGCGCTTCCCATATCGACAGCGGCACCGGCCCGGCCGCGCGGCGCGGGTCGGTCAGCAGGTCGACCATGGCGCCGACGATGGCCTTCAGCGGCGCGGCCGGGGCCTCGATGCGGCGACCGCCCGGCGCGCGCAGGGTGATGACGGTGTCGTCGTGGATACGCGCGATTTCATCGGCCTTCAGCCAGCGACCGTCGCGCTTGATCAGGTCGGCCAGCAGCGGCGCCAGATCCAGCAATTCGCCTTCGACTTCGACACCCAGACTCAGCAGCCACGAACCCTGCCCAGGCGGCTGGCGCATGGCCGACAGCGGCTGCACCGGCAGGCCCAGCGGCTCGGCCAGTTCACGGCGCTGTTCGGCGCCAGTGGCCGGGTCCAGAACCAAGCGCCAGCGCTGAACAGCCACGCTGAAATGCGCGAAGCCGGGCTGCACAGCGACGGTCCAGCCCTGGGCCTGCAGCTTGGGCACCACCTCGGCGAAGAAGTCGGCCCAATGCGCCTCTTCGGGCAGGCACCACAGGTCCACATGACCGGCTGCCGCCTCCGGCGTGCGCCACTGCACGGCCTGCGGCGGCAGCGGGCGCAGGGCGGTCGCGAACAGGCGGTCGGCGGCTTGCTGCTCGGCACCCAGGTCGCGGTGCGGCGGCACCGGCCAGGGGCGCGGCTGCAGCACGCTGGTGGGGGCGGGTGTGGCCCAGGACGTGGCGCTCGCTGTCGCATAAGTCCAATCGACGCGCGCCACCGTCAGCTGACCGCCGCGCGGACCGAAGCCAGGCTTGCCAAGCACCGCGCGCAAGCCCAGCAGGCCTTCGCCGCGGCTGAGGGTCTGCAGGGTCAAACGGGGCTGGAAGCGCGCGACGGCCATGGGCCGCGAGAATAGCAACCGACTGCCCGATTGAAGCCTAGCGAAGGACCGCCCCCGATGGAAATCGACAAGCCGATCACCCAGTTGCTCGAGTCCTACAAGTCCGCCGTTCTGGCCAAGGATGCCGAGGCGTTCATGCGCCTGTACGACCCCGCTGTTCGGGTTTTCGATGCCTGGGGCGTCTGGTCCTACGAAGGGGCAGCCGCCTGGCAGCGGGCCGTCGAAGGCTGGTTCACGTCCTTGGGCGCTGAGCGCGTGCGCGTGACCTTCGAAGCGGTGCGCGTTGCGCCGGGCCGCGACTTGGCGATGGTCAGTGCCATCGTCACCTACGCCGCCATCTCGGCACAAGGTGAGGCCTTGCGCGCGATGCAGAACCGACTGAGCTGGGGCCTGAAAACCAGCGGCCATGTCCCGCGCATCCTGCACGAACACAGCTCAGTGCCCATGGGATTCGAGGACATGAAAGGCATCTTGCAACGCGACAGCAGCGCCTGACCTTCGAAACTTCGTCTCCCGACTCGCCACCCATGAATCCTCACCATCCCTGGCCGGGAGCGGCCGCCACACTGCTGGCTGTCGTGCTGCTGCAAGCCACCCCCGCAGCCTGGGCCGCCTCCGAAGAAATCCAGGTCTACCTGGACGACCTCAGCACCCCGGGCCAGTTCGGCGTGGACGTGCACAACAACATCGTGATCCGCGGTGCGCGCACGCCCGGCTACGCCGGCGAGACGCCCCCCTACCGCCAGTACCGGCTGACGCCCGAGTTCTATTACGGCATCACGCCGACGTTGGAGCTGGGCTTGTACCTGCTGGCGTCCCGCTCCGAGCAGGGCGACACACGCCTGCAGGGCTCCAAGCTGCGTCTGAAATACATCGGGCCGCACGACGAGAAACAGGGCGCCTTCTGGGGCCTGAATCTGGAGGTCGGCAAGACCACGTTGAGCGCTTCTGAAGTGCCGTGGAACGCGCAGCTCAAAGGGATCATCGGCTGGCGCGGCGGCGCCTGGACTTTCGGTGCCAACCCGAACGTCGACTGGAGCCTGTCCAAAGGCGGCGGGCCGGTCATGGCCTCGCTGGACTTGAAGGTGGCGCGCAGCGTCAGCGAGAAAACGCAAGTCGGCGTCGAGCTTTACAACGACTTGGGCCCTGCCAAAGGTATCCAGGCCTGGCGGCGCAACGCCAAGACCCTGTACCTGGCGCTGGACCAGGAGTTGGGGCACGAGATCGACCTGAACGTGGGCATCGGCCGGGGCTTGACCGATGACGCCGACTGCTGGACTCTGAAGTTCATCGTCGGCACCCACTTCTAATGCAGCGGGCGCCGCCGGGCAGCGCCTTACTGCATGTTCCAGCCGTGGCTGACGATCAGCGACTGCCCGGTCAGCGCGTTGGAATTGAAGCTGGCGAACAGCAGTGCCACTTCGGCCACGTCCTGCACCGTCGTGAATTCGCCATCGACAGTTTCCTTCAGCATCACCTTCTTGATCACGTCTTCTTCGCTGATGCCCAGGGCCTTGGCCTGTTCGGGGATCTGCTTGTCCACCAGCGGCGTGCGCACGAAGCCCGGGCAGATGACGTTGGCGCGGATACCGAATTTGCCGCCTTCCTTGCTGACCGTCTTGCACAGGCCGATCAAGCCGTGCTTGGCCGTGACGTAGGCGCTCTTCAGCACCGAGGCTTCCTTGCTGTGCACGCTGCCCATGTAGATGATGGTGCCGCCTCGGGCGCCGTCGGCGCCCTTGCCCCCTTTGCCCGCCGCCTTCATGTGCGGAATGACGGCCTTGGTGGTCAGGAAGGCGCCGTCCAGGTGGATGGCCAACATCTTCTTCCAGTCGGCAAAGGGGAATTCTTCGACCGGGTGGACGATCTGGATGCCGGCGTTGCTGACCAGCACATCGACCGTGCCCCAGACGGCCACCACCTCGGCCACCGCAGCGTTGACCTGCTCTTCGCTGGTCACATCCATGGCCACGGCCATCGCGGTGCCGCCGGCTTTGTTGATGTCGTCAGCGGCCGACTGGGCTGCGGCCTGGTTCATGTCGGCGATGACGACCTTGCCGCCCTCGCGGGCGTAGGTGTTGGCGATTTCACGGCCGATGCCGCTCGCGGCGCCGGTGACGATGCAGACCTTGTCTTGAAGCTTCATGGTGGAATTTCGTCGGGTGGTTGACAGGCCCGCATCATGGCCCCAGCCAACGCGTCAGGCCTGAGCTTCCAGGTAATCCACCGTCAGATGCGCCAGCGCGCGCAGGCCCAGTTTCAGGCCGTCTTCATCGACTGCAAAAAGCGGTGAATGGTTGCTCGGCGCCTGCGCCGGGTCCAGGCCGCGCGCGGTCACGCCGATGAAGAAGAACAGGCCCGGCACCAGGCGCTGGAAGAAGCTGAAGTCCTCAGAGCCGGTGACCTTGGGCACCAGCAGCAGGCCCGATTCGGCGGTGGTCGGGCCGGCCACGCGGTGCAGCGTCGGCACCATGGCCTCGGTCAGCGCCGGGTCGTTGATGGTCACCGGGTAGTGCTTGCTGATGCAGACCTGGCAGGTGGCGCGCGAGCCTTTGGCGATGGACTCGGCCAGCGTCGTCACGCGTTCGTGGATGTCGTCGCGCATGGCTTCGTTGAAGGTGCGGATGGTGCCGCGCATCTCCACGCTGTCGGGGATGATGTTCTCGCGCAGCCCGCCGCGTATCGTGCCCAGCGTGACCACGGCCGGCTCTTGCGTCAGGTCTTGCGTGCGGCTGATGACGGTCTGCAGACCCAGCACCACCTGCGCCGCCGTGACGATCGGGTCCACGCCCAGCCAGGGTGCCGCGCCGTGGGTCTGGCGGCCCTGCACGGTGATCTTCAGGCTGTCGGCACTGGCCATCGTCGGCCCCGGCCGGTAGCCGATGAAGCCTACCGGCAGGCGCGATGTGACATGCAGGCCGAAGATGGCCTGCGGCACCGGGTTCTGCAACGCGCCCTCGGCGATCATCATCTTGGCGCCGCCGTCTTCGCCTTCGGGCGGCATTTCCTCGGCCGGCTGGAAGATGAATTTGACGCTGCCGCGCAATTGCGCGCGCAAGCCGGCCAGCACCTCGGCCACGCCCATCAGGATGGACGTGTGGCAGTCGTGACCGCAGGCGTGCATCACGCCGACGGTTTCGCCGTTCCACGGCGCGGTGGCTTTGCTGGCGAACGGCAGGTCAACCTGTTCGGCCACCGGCAACGCGTCCATGTCGGCACGCAGGGCCACCACCGGGCCGGGCAGCGCGCCTTTCAACAGGCCGACCACACCGGTGTGGGCCACGCCGGTGCGCACCTCGTCCAGGCCGATGCGTTTCAAGTGTTCAGCCACGATGGCGGCGGTGCGGAATTCGCGGTTGCCCAGTTCGGGGTGGGCGTGGAAGTCGCGCCGCCAGGCGATGACGGCGGCCTCGATGGCGGTGGCGGCCGCTTCGATTTGGGCGGCCAGTGACGAGGCGACGACGGGGGTGCTGGCTATCATTTGCGCGGTCCTTGAGAGTGGCCAAATCACGCTATCACAAGGTACAACGCCCCGACCCACCGGAGACAGCCGATGAACGACAAAGCCCGCGAACTCGCGCGCCAACTGGTGCGCAACTTCAACACCGTGCCGCTGGAAACCTTCGAACGCCCGCCGCTGTACGCCGGCCAGGGCGGGCGGCTTGCGCCCGGCACGGCGGCGCGCAAGCTGGGTGCGTCGGTGGACATCCTGCCGCCCGGCAAGCGCAGCTGCCCCTACCACCTGCACCACGTGCAGGAAGAGATGTTTGTGGTGATTGCCGGCAGCGGCACCTTGCGCGTGGCCGGCGAAATGCTGCCCATCACCGCCGGCGACGTGGTCTTCATCCCGCCCGGCCCCGACTACCCGCACCAGATCATCAACACCTCGGACGCGCCGCTGCACTACCTGTCGGTCAGCACGCGCGAAACGCCCGAAATCTGCGAGTACCCCGACTCGGGCAAGCACAACGTCTGGATGGCCGGGTCTGGCGATGCGAAAGACGCCTTCGCCACCCTGCAGCGCAGTGGGCCGAGCCTGGATTACTGGGACGGCGAGCCGTGATCCGCGTGAGGCGCCGCCACTACGGCAGCGTCACACGCACCTGCATCAGCTGCCGGCCGCGTCCGGCCAGGCTCAGCGTGGACACCGTGCCCGGCTCGCTGGCCTGTTGCGCCACGCCAGTGGCGGCAAAGGCCGTCCACACACCCAATGGCAGGCGCAAAGTGCTGCCGACTTGTTGGGTGCGCGTCGCCGGCAGCGAAGTGCCGCGTGCGGGCTGCAAAGTCGTGCGGATGAACTGCAGTTCGAGCGTGACGGGGCTGTCGGCATCGGCCCACTGCGGCCGCACGGACAGGCTCTGTCCCGCCGGTACCCAGGTCACTGCGTAGGCCACGCCACCCGCGCTGTCGGTGGCGGCTGATGCGGCCGACCCAGCACCGCGCGCCGCGCCCTGCAACCACTGCACCGGCAGCGCGCGGCCCAGTTGCACCGCGCCGGTCTGGCCGTTCAGCAACTGCAGCTGCAGCGCTGCCTGCGGCGCCTGCTTGGACGGGCCGCGCGTGCTGACGATGTAGTCGCCGTGCCCGCTGGCCACGGCTTCGTCGATGACGCGCAACTCGACCACCAGGTTGACGGCTGGCAACGCTGGGCCGGCAGCCGCTGGCCTTGCACAAGCACAAGCACAAGCAGCCAGGCAGGACGCAATGAATGTGAAATGACGCAGCACACGCATGGAGGCTCAGGGTCGTGCGACGGAGGCTGCATGGTGGCGCGCACCGGGCCCGCCGGCGGCGCACAGGAGGCGGTCGAAGCGGCGCTTTTTCTGGGCATCGCGCTGCGCCCGAAACGTCAAGAAAGACGGCTCGATGCGGCTCTTCGAAGCGACCAACGGCCATCGCCACCCAAACACCCCGCCGCCACCGCGCGCCGGGCGCAGCGCCTGGGCTGCGTCTTCCTGAACCCGGTCACCGCCGCCCTGTTGCTCAGCCCACCGCAGTGGCGGCTGCGCCTGCAGGAACGCGGCCGGCCCCAGCACCCGGAACACCGACCCGCTGACCTTGATTTCGATCTGTCTGATTTCGACCCGACGAAAGACGGGCCGGGCAGCCACCGCCCCGCCGAGGGCGCCATGCCGCAGGTGGCCGTGCTGCGCACCTTGGCGGCCGACCGCGAGGGCGTGCTGGACGAGGTGGTGCTGCCGCGCTGGCAAGAGCCGGCCATCCGCTGCGTGAAGATCCTGCAGCGCCTGGGCTAGAGTTGGACGAACCCGCCACCGTCCGCCCTTGGCCCCAGAACACGCCCGCCAGCCCCTCGCTGCAGCCGCAGAGCGCCAGCCCGCCACCGGGCTGCTAGAAGGCCGCGCGCTCAGCTGCCGGCGTGGCCGGCGGCTGCTGTTTGAAGGGCTCGACATCGCGCTGCCCCCAGGCTCCATCACCTGGCTGCGCGGCACCAACGGCAGCGGCAAGACGAGCCTGATGCGCATGCTGGCCGGGCTGTCGGCACCCGAAGCGGGTGTGGTGCTGTGGAATGGCCAGCCGCTGCGTGCGGCCGGCCGCGCGGCAAGGCTGGGTCTGGTCTACATCGGCCACGCGAATGCCTTGAAGGACGACCTGACGCTGGAAGAAGCGCTGGCCTTTCTGGCCCGTCTGTCCGAGCACGCCGAACCCGAAAAGGCAGCCGCCGCTGCGCTACAAAGGCTGGGTCTGGGCACACGGCGCCAGGCTGCGGTGCGCACGCTGTCGCAAGGCCAGCGGCGGCGCGGCGCACTGGCCCGGCTGGCGCTGGACGAGACACCACGCACCTGGATCCTGGACGAACCGTACGACGCGCTGGACAGCGACAGCACCCGGCTGCTATCGGCGCTGATCACCGACCACGCCGCGCGCGGCGGCGCGGTGCTGCTGACCAGCCACCAGGACGTGACGCTGCCGGGCCTGCATGAACACCGGCTGCTCAGCCGGCCGGCGGCAGCACCGCCCGCACCGCCGCCCGAGACGCTGGCCGGCTGAAAGCCGTACCCGCAATTCGATGGTGCTCTTCTGCGCCGCGTCAAAGCCGCAACGGTGGCAATCCCTACAATCTGTGGCAGTGAAGAACTCCGCAAAAATCGAGGATGACAGGGCTGAGGCATGAGCCCGGCGGTGCTGGACGCGTCGCTGTTCGCGCCGGTCTGGACGCTGACCCGGCGCGACCTGTTGCTGGCCGGCCGCCGCCGCGTCGAAGCCCTGCTGCCACTGGGTTTTTTCATCGCCGCGGCGGGCCTGTTTCCCCTGGGCGTGGGCCCGGAACCACAGATGCTGCGGCAAATCGCACCGGGTGTGGTCTGGGTCTGCGCGCTGCTGGCGGCGATGCTGTCGGTGACCCAGATGTTTGCCAGCGACGAACACGACGGCTCGCTGGAACAACTGCTGCTGGCACCGCAGCCGCTGCTGCTGCTGGTGGTGGGCAAGGTCTGCGCCCACTGGCTCAGCACCGGGCTGCCACTGGTGCTGGCCGCGCCGTTTTTGGGTCTGGCATTCGACATGAACGGGTCGGCGATCGCCACGCTGATGGCCACCTTGCTGATCGGCACGCCGGTGCTCAGCCTGCTGGGCGCGATGGGCGCGGCGCTCACACTCGGACTGCGCAGCGGCGGCGCGCTGGTTTTTTTGCTGGTCTTGCCGCTGACCATCCCGACGCTGATCTTCGGCACCGGCGCGGTGGGCGCGGTGGAAGCCGGTTTGTCGCCACAGGCCCATTTCTCGATGCTGGGCGCCATCCTGATCTTCACCGCACTCGGCGTGCCCTGGGCCACAGCCGCCGCCTTGCGCATCTCATTGGACTGACACCATGAGCCTGACCATGCGTCCGAACGTGCAAAGTACAGCCCGCATGCGCTGGTCCACCTTTGCCGCTCCCTCGCGCTTCTACGCACTGGCCGGCAAGCTGGTGCCCTGGTTCTGGGCTGCCGCCATCGCCCTGTCGGCCATCGGCTTGTTCATCGGCTTCGGCATCGCGCCCAGCGACTTCCAGCAGGGCGATGCCTACCGCATCATCTTCATCCACGTGCCGGCGGCCTGGATGTCGATGGTCATCTACGGCGTGATGGCCTTCTTCGCCGTGCTGGGCTGGGCCTTCAACACGCGGCTGGCTTCGATGTACGCACGGGCCCTGGCGCCCACTGGCGCGATGTTCACCTTCCTGGCGCTGTGGACCGGCGCCTTCTGGGGCAAGCCGACCTGGGGCACCTGGTGGGTCTGGGACGCCCGCATCACGACCGAATTCATCCTGCTGCTGCTCTACCTGGGCTACATCGCCCTGACCGAAGCCATCGACGACGACAGGCGCGCGGCCAACGCCGGTGCGCTGCTGGCGCTGGTGGGGGCCATCAACATCCCGGTGATCCGCTTTTCGGTGGTCTGGTGGAACACCCTGCACCAGGGCGCCACCATCAGCATGGACAGCGCGCCCAAGATGGCCGCGACCATGCTGGTGGCCATGTTGATCATGACCTTCGCGTTCTGGGCCTACAGTTTCGCGGTGGTCTTCACCCGCGCCCGCGCCATCGTGCTCGAGCGCGAGGGTGACACCGAGTGGGTGCGCGCACTGGCGGCGCAGCAGCCAGCAAGCGCTTGAGGACAACGCACATGCATTGGAATTCTTTCGCCGACTTTGTCCACATGGGCGGCTACGGCCTCTACGTCTGGGGCTCTTATGGTGCAGCGCTGGTGGTGATGCTCATCGAGCCGCTGCTGGCGGTGCAGCGCCGCCGCCGTGCGCTGGCTGGCGTTGCGGCGAACACCGGCGCTGGGGAAAACGGGGGGATGGCATGAAGCCGCGCCACAAGAAGGTCGCCATCGCGGCGGGTGTGCTGGCGGTGGCCGGCGTGGGCCTGGGGCTGATCCTCAGCGCCTTCAACAGCAACATCCAGTTCTCGTACACGCCGACGCAGATTGCCGCCAAGGAAGCGCCCGTGGGCCGTACCTTCCGCGTCGGCGGCCTGGTGCAGGCCGGCACCGTGGCGCGCGACGGGGTCACCGTGCGCTTCACGGTCACCGACACCGCACAGACCGTGCCGGTGCGCTACGAAGGCATCCTGCCGGACCTGTTCAAGGAAGGCAAAGGCGTCGTCGCACAAGGCCAGCTCGGCACGGACGGTGTCTTTGTGGCCCGCGAGGTTCTGGCCAAGCACGACGAGAACTACATGCCCCCCGAAGCCGCCGACGCCATGCAGCGTGCGGCCAAGGCCAAGGCCCTGGTGCAGGCGGCGAAATGAAGCTGCAAACATGAGGTCGCAAACATGATTCCCGAACTTGGTCACCTCTGCCTGTTCTTCGCGCTGGCCGTGGCGCTGGCGCAAGGCGTGCTGCCGCTGGTGGGCGCGCATCGTGGGCAGGCCGGCTGGATGGTGCTGGCGCGGCCGCTGGCCCACTGGCAAGCGCTGTTCATCGCGGTGGCCTTCGCGCTGCTGGCGGCCTCATTTGTGCGCAACGACTTCTCGGTGCTCTACGTCACCAACAACTCGAACAGCGCCTTGCCCCTGCCCTACCGGCTGGCGGCGGTGTGGGGTGGCCATGAAGGCTCGCTGCTGCTGTGGGTGTTGATGCTGAACGTCTGGAGTGTGGCCGTGGCCCGCTTCAGCTCGCGGCTGCCGCTGCCCTTCGCGGCGCGCATCCTGGCCGTGATGGGTTTGGTGTCGGCGGGCTTCCTGCTGTTCATGCTGCTCACGTCCAACCCCTTCGACCGCATGATCCCGGCCGCCGCCGATGGACGCGACCTGAACCCGCTGCTGCAAGACCCCGGCATGGTCATCCACCCGCCGATGCTCTACATGGGCTACGTGGGTTTCAGCGTGGCTTTCGCCTTCGCCATTGCCGCGCTGCTGGGCGGCAACCTGGACGCCGCCTGGGCGCGCTGGACACGACCGTGGACCACCGCCGCGTGGATCTTCATGACCTTCGGCATCGGTCTGGGTAGCTGGTGGGCCTATAACGAACTGGGCTGGGGCGGCTGGTGGTTCTGGGACCCCGTCGAGAACGCCTCCTTCATGCCCTGGCTGGCCGGCACGGCGCTGATTCACTCGCTGGCCGTCAGCGAGAAACGCGGCGGCTTCAAGGTCTGGACGGTGTGGCTGGCCATCATGGCATTTTCGCTGTCGCTGCTGGGCACTTTCCTGGTTCGCTCGGGCGTGTTGAGCTCGGTGCATGCCTTCGCCACCGACCCGCGCCGTGGCCTCTTCATCTTGGGCTTCCTGGTCGTCGTCATCGGCAGCAGCCTGGCCCTGTTCGCCTGGCGCGCGCCCAAGGTCGGCCTGGGCCAGCGCTTCGGTTTGCTGTCGCGTGAATCGCTGCTGCTGGTCAACAACATGATGCTGGTGGTGGCCTGCGGCGCGGTGCTGCTGGGCACGCTGTACCCGCTGTTCCTGGACGCCCTGGGCATGGGCAAGATCAGCGTCGGCCCGCCCTATTTCGACACCGTGTTCGCGCTGTTGATGGCGCCGTTGGTCTTCGTGATGGGCATCGGCCCGCTGACCCGCTGGAAGCACGACGAAGCCGGCCCGCTGATCAAGCGCCTGAGCCCGGCGCTGGTCATCGCACTGGCCGCCGCACTGGGCGTGGGTGCCTGGGCCGGCCGGATCAGCCTTGCGACCACCGGCGGCTTGTTGATGGCTTTCTGGATCGTCGCCACGCTGGGCGTGGACTTGAAGTCGCGCCTGCTGCCAGCGGGCGGCCGCTTCAGCCAGATCGGTCACCGCGCGGGCCAGATTCCGCTGGCGATGTGGGGCATGCTGGCGGCTCACCTGGGCGTAGCCGCTTTCGCGTTTGGCGTGTCCATGGTCAAGACCTACGAGACGGAACGCGACGTGAAGATGGGCCCGGGCGACAGCACCGAAATCGCTGGCTACAGCTTCAAGATGACCGGCCTGCGCACGGTGCCCGGCCCCAACTACCAGGCCGCGCAAGGCCGCATCGAGGTCAGCCGCAACGGCACCGCCGTGGCCACGCTGTTCCCCGAAAAGCGCGTCTATCGCGTTCAAAGCAATCCGATGACCGAGGCCGCCGTGGACAGCAATGGGCTGCGCGACCTCTACATCTCGATGGGCGAGCAACTGCCCAGCGGCGAGTGGATCGTGCGCGTGCAGTACAAACCTTTCATCGTCTGGATCTGGGGTGGCTGTTTGATGATGATGGCCGGTGGCGTGCTGGCGATGAGCGACCGCCGCTACCGTGTGAAGCGAGAGGCAAAAGTCGCCGCACGCACCCAGGAGTCCGCTGCTTGAACCGCTACCTGTTGCCGCTGGCCGGCTTCCTGGTGCTGGTCGGCTTCCTGGCCTTCGGCCTGAAGCTGGATCCGCGGGAGGTGCCCAGCCCCTTGATCGACAAACCAGCACCGGGCTTCAGCGCCGCGCTGCTGTCGCAGCCCGACCAGCGCGTCACCCGCGATAACCTCATCGGCAAGGCCTGGGTGCTGAATGTCTGGGCCAGCTGGTGCGCGCCCTGCCGCGACGAGCACCCACTGTGGGTGGCCTACGCCAAACGGTCACCGGTGCCTATCTACGGCTTGAACTACAAGGACAAGACGCCCGCCGCACTCGCCTGGCTGCAGCAACTGGGTAACCCCTACACCGAGTCGCTCACCGACCCCGACGGCCGCATCGGCATCGACTATGGCGTGTATGGCGTTCCCGAGACCTTCGTCATCGACAAGCTGGGCGTCGTGCGCCTGAAGCACACGGGCCCGATCACGCCCGAAGTGCTGCGCGACAAGATCGAACCGTTGCTGAAGAAACTCAATGCTTGAACGGCCGATCATCCTGCTGCTGACTGTCTGGCTGGCTGTCGTGCTGGCGGCCGTGGCACCGGCCCACGCGAAAGAGGCCGTCGAAGTCGCCAGCAACCCAGCGCTGGAGGCCCGCATGATGGTGCTGGCAGCCGAGTTGCGCTGCCTGGTCTGCCAGAACCAGACAATTGCCGATTCGCACGCCGACCTGGCCGTGGACCTGCGCAACCAGATCCGCGATCAACTGACCCAGGGCCGCAGTGAAGACCAGATCCGCGACTACATGACGGCTCGCTACGGCGACTTTGTGCTCTACAAGCCGCCCTTCAGGCCCACCACCGCCTTGCTGTGGGTCGGTCCGCCGTTGCTACTGCTGGGCGCGCTGATCGGCCTGTTTTTTATGCTGCGAGCCCGCCAGCGCGCCAGCCCCGATGCCTTTGACCCGGACACGCCCGATGACTTTGCCGATGGCACCGAGACACGCATCCCCCGTTGAGCGCGCTGGGCAGCCACCGGCCCAGCCGCTCGACAAGCTGAAGGCGCAATTGGCGCAGCTTGACGCGCTGGTCGCCGAGGGCGTGCTGACCGGCGAAGCCGCCAGAGTCTCACGCGACGACCTCGAACGCCAGGTGCTGGCCGTTGTGCTGCAGCCCGGCAGTGCACCAGATGCGGGTGACGATGCGGCAGCGACGGCGCCCCGGGTGCGCGCCCCGCGCAGCCTGGTGGCGGGCGTCACCGTCTTCGTGCTGGCTTTCAGCCTGGCCGGCTATGCCTGGCTGGGCAACCGAGTGGGCTGGCAGGTCAGCCCCGGCGAAAGCGGCGAGGCCGCAGCGCTTGCCGCCGTCGACCCGGCCGCGCAGCAAGCGCAGATCGATGCCATGGTGGCCAAGCTGGTTGAACGCCTGAAGACCCAGCCCGACGACGCCGACGGCTGGCAGATGCTGGCCCGGTCTTACGGCGTGCAGGGCCGCTACGCCGAGGCGGTGGCCGCCTACAAGCGCGTGCTGACGCTGAAGCCGCAAGACGCCCAGGTTCTGGCCGACTACGCCGACACGCTGGCCATGGCCAACAACCGCTCGCTGGACGGCGAGCCCGAGGCGCTGATCCTGCAAGCCGTGAAGTTGGACCCGTCCAACGTGAAAGCGCTGGCACTGGCCGGCACCGTGGCCTTCAACCACGCCGACTATGCAGGCGCCGTCGCCCACTGGGAACGCGCGGTGCAGTTGGGCGACCCGGCCAGCGGCTACGCGCAGCAACTGCAGGGTGCGCTGGACGAGGCGCGACAGCGCGGCAAGCTGCCACCGGCTGCCGCTGGTGCTACAGCGCCGGGCGGCACGGCAGCAGCACCCGCCAATGCCGCAGCCCCGGGCGCGACTACCCGTGCGACCGCAGCGTCGGTCACCGGCCGAGTCAGCCTGCAGGCCGCGCTGAAGGGCCAGGTCGGCCCCGACGACACGGTCTTCATCTTCGCCCGCGCACCGGTGGGCTCGCGCATGCCGCTGGCCATCCTGAGGAAGAAGGTCAGCGACCTGCCGCTGGACTTCACGCTGGACGACAGCCTGGCGATGAGCCCGGCCGCGCGCCTCTCGTCGGCGCAACAAGTGGTGGTCGGCGCGCGCGTCAGCAAAAGCGGCAACGCCATGCCCACCCCCGGTGATTTCCAGGTCTTGAGCGCGACGGTGGACGTGGGCACCAGCGGCTTGAAGCTGGAAATCGGCGACGCGGTGCGCTAAGGCTTCAACGGCTGACGCGCTGGCGGTGCAGCGCCGGGTCCACCGCGGCCGCCATGGCAGCGGTATCCAGCGTCAATCCCAGAAAGCCGCTCACCGCATCGGCCACAGCCTGCGGTTCGCTGAGCACCTGGTGGTAGGGCACACGCAGCACGGTCACCTGGGCCTGCGCGGCCAGCCAGATGTCCAGTTGCGCCAACTGGCTCTCGAAGGCCTTGGTCAGGATGGCGGCGTCGGCACCGGCCTTGCCTTCACGTTGCAGCATCGCGCGCTGGCTGGCCAGCACCTCGGCCATGGGCCGCTGCATGAAGACGATGCGGTAGTGCAGCGAGCCGTCCAGCAGCAAATCGCGCAGCAGCAAATGGATGATCTTGACCGCGTGACCGCGCGCCTGTGGCAGCCAGGATCGGTCGCCGCGCAGGCGCTTGACCGGTTCGTATTCGAAGTAGCCGCGCAGGTTGTTCTCGTCGGCGGTGCGCAGGCCATCGCTCAGCACTGACAGGCCACCAGCGTGCAGCATCTGCATCATCAGCGAGGTGCCCGAGCGCGGCAGGCCGCTGACAACGGTGACAAAGTCGGGCGTGGACATGCTCAATCCAGGGCCGGCTGTGGCAGGCCTTCAGCCAGCACGCGCCGGGCGATCTCGCGATGCCTTGCTGACCGCTCCGTCTGGCCCAGCTTGGCGGATACCAGCGACACATAGCGATGGGCGATGGCGAAGTTCGGCAAGATCGCCAGGCACAGCTCGAAGGCCTGCAAGGAACGCTCGTACCAGCCCATGCGCGACAGCACCGCGCCCAACTGGAAGTGAGCCAGCGGGAAGTCGTGCGCCAGCGCGATGGCCTGCAAACCGCTTTCCACGCCGTCTTCCAACTTTCCCTGACGCGGCAGCGCCACGCTCAGGCCGTAGTGCGCTTCAGCGTTGTGCTTGTCCAGCGCCAGCGACTTTTTGAAGGCCTCTTCGGCCCGCCGCCACAGGCGCAGGCGCAGGTAAGCGCGGCCGATACGGCATTGCAGCCAGGCGTTGTCGTGGCCCTGCAGGGCGGCCAGCTCGAACTGGTTTAGCGCGTTGACCACGTCGCCGGCCAACCAGGCGCGGAAGGCGCGGAACAACGACAGGTGCTTGTGTCCGGGTTGCAAGCCGGCCAGCGTATCGGCCACCTGGCCAAGGGCTTGCGCGTCACCCGCCGATATCGCGGCCTGCCCGGCGAACAGCAGGTAGGCGGGCTCTTGCGGGAACTGCTGCGCCAGTTCCAGCGCCAGAGTCAGGGCGCGCGCCGGGTGCTTGCCGTCGATGCAGGTGCAGGCCAGGTTGAATTTCTGCGCCGCGCGGGCTCGGACGATGTCGCGCTGCAGGTCTTCGCCCGGTGCCTCGATGTAGCCCAGTTCGACCAACTGCTGCATGGCGGCAACAGCGGCCTCGGGGTCGTCATCGACAGCGTCGCGCTCACGCCCGTCGTAAACGGCATCCGGCACGCTGTCCCACGAGGCTATGCGTTCGATGGTCGGCTGCACCTCGAAAGCGTTGACGAGCACCTTGCCTTCCATGTCGCTCGCTACTGGCAAACCGAACAGCGCCAGCACGGTGGGCGTGATGTCCAACAGCGTCGCACCCGGGATGGTCACGTCTTTCTTGACGCCGGGACCGGCCAGCAAAAACATGCCGAAATTGCGGTGCCACTGCTCGGGGCTCACCGGGCCCGTTGGGCGCGTGGAACCGTTCAGGAAACCATGGTCAGACACGATCATCACGTGGGCTTGGGGCCCCGCCAGTTCCACCAGGCGGCCCAGCATCTGGTCGTGGAACTCGTAGATGGCATTCATCACACCTTTGAAAGGCTCGTACAGGTCGTGCCGCACTTGCTCCATGCGCGGCGGCTGAAAGACCATGAAGTCGTGCCCGACGCGGTCGATGGTGTCGTAGTACATCGTGCAGAAATCCCACGGCTGCTCTTCCATCAGCGCCGTGGTCAGCGCGTGCAGCGAAATGCATTCGGCCAGCCGCGTGGCCAGCGCCGTCAACAGGCGACGCACCTCGGGGTCGCGCTGGTCCAGCTGCGCCGCAGCCGGCACAAACTGCAACAACATTTGCGGCGTGACCTCAGCCGGGTGGAATCGCAGTTCAGCCAGGCCTGCGGCCATTTCCGGCGGAAAGACACCGCCCGGCTGCAGTGGCCAGTTGTCAGGCGTGGCTGAGGTTGGCGCGACGTGGAACAGCTGCGAAACGCAGACGCCGTTGATGTTCTCGGCCGGGTGGCTGGCGTACCAGCCCAGCGCCTGACAGCGCTTGCCGGTTTGCGCCAGGATGTTCCACAGCGCCTTGCACAACCGGGTGCTGCTGGCCGTGGGCCGCAGTGCCGTGCCGTCGGGCGTGGGCTCGACGAAGCCGGTGACGCCGTGCAGGTAGGCGCGCTTGCCGGTGGCGATCGACGTCCACAGGATGGGCGACAGCACCGGCTGCAGCGTTTGCAAATTGCCGATCACGCCGTGCTCGACCAGGCGCTGCAGATTGGGCATGCGCCCCGCGTCGATCAGCGGATGCAGCATTTGCCAGTCGGCAGCGTCCCAGCCCACGAGCACGAGTTTTTGGGCGATGGCTTCAGTCATGACGGTCGGGTACGCAAGGGCTACGCCTGATCATGGCATCGGCAGAAAATCGCGAGGAAGCGGCGAACCCAATGAAAACCGCGCCCGCACCAAGCAGTGGTGCGGGCGCGGCAGTGGGCGTGTCAGCCCAGAAACGAGGTCAGGCCAGGGATCAGGCGGCCAGCTTGCGAGCGCGGCGCAGCTTGCGCAGGTTCATCGCACCCAGGGCCAACGCGCCCAGCGACAACATCGCTGTCGTCGAAGCTTCCGGCACCGCCGACACGGTGATCGCGGCACCGCTGTCTTCGTAGACCCAGCCGGCGATGCTGGCAGGGAAGCCGGCCGTCGGGCCGTTGAGGATGGTCACGTAGCCGTAGTTGGTGGCCGCCATGGCTTCGTTGTAGAACTTGAAGCCCAGGATGTGCGTGCCAGCCGTCTGGAAGTTGATGGTGGCACCGGGACCGCCGCCGCCCGAACTGGCGGAGAAGATCGAAGCGGCAGACACCACATCACCGCCATTGAGCGGCGTGTACGTGCCGCCCGACACCGCAGTGGCAACGCCGCCGCTGGCGCTGGGGGCCGTGTTGTTCCAAAAGAGCGTGAAGACCGAGGCTGTCAGGTAGGGGTTGAAGTCCCAACCCGCGAAGCTGGCGGGACCGGTGCCCGCGGTCAAGAAATTGAGGTAGACGCCATCGATACTGGCCGGGATGTTGACGGCGGTGGTGGCCCAGGTGGTGACGATGGCGGCCTGGGCGTCTTGCACGGTGGCAGCAGTGCCAGCCAGCGCTGCAGCGCACATGCCCAGGCGCAGGGCGACGTTCGAGGAATCGAGGCGGGGTGATGCGGGTGTGCTCATGCTGTTCCGTAGGGTTGGGTTGAGAAGCGTTGCAAATTCCCGCTTTCAGCACAAGCCACGTTCTGGCGTCAACCGCAGGCGGGATGACAAAACCGGGCTTTGCCGCTAGGCGAGCGGTGTCTGTAACGTAGTGTCAAGCAAGGTTTCCGTCAATGTACACACCCCCCCTCAGCCAGGGGGTTAGGGTCATGCGACGTGCGTCGGCGCCCTACGCGATAGCCCTGCTGTCACGCGGCTGCGGCAGGCGCCACCAAAGCGCCCTGGATGCCGTGGCGCTTCAGCGCCTCAGCCACGAAGCCGCTGGCTTTGGCGCGTTCGACAAAGGCCTTCAACGCGGCCTGCGCCACATCGCCCCGGCTCGAGGGCACGCCCATGGCCTGTTCGATGACCATGAAGCGCCCCGGCAGCAAACGCAGCCCGCCCAGCCGCGCGGCGTCGGCTTCCAGTTGTTGCTTGACGCCGGCGGCCACATCGGCGCCCTGGGCCATGAAGTCGTCCACCACGGCCTGCGAGGTGGTGGTGCGCAGGATCTGCGCGGCCTTCAGATTGCGGCTGAGGTAGAGGTCGTAGGCGCTGCCCTTGGCCATCATCACCTTGTTGCCGGCACGGTCGACCTGGGCGTTGTCGGTCAAGGGCGAGGCTTGCTTGACGAGGTAGGCGCCTTCGATCAGCACATAGGGCGCGCTGAAACGGATGCCCTCACCGCGAAGCGGATCGACGGCGAAAAATCCGGTGTCGGCCTGCCCGCTGGTGACAGCTTCCACCGACTTGGCCGCCGCTTCGAAAACCTTCAGGTCCAAGGGCACGCCCAACTGTTCGGCCAGCGCGCGGGCCAGGTCCACCGACACGCCCATCGCGTCGCCAGTGGTCGCATCCTTGCGCGCCAGAATGGGGTTGCCCAGGTTGATCGAAGCGCGCAAGCGGCCGCTGGGTGCCAGGGCGGCTGCAGCGCCGGCCGGGAGGGTTGCGGGTGTGGCGCAGCCGGCCGTGCCCGCAGTTGCGGCTGCGCCCAACCAGCTGAGGACACGGCGGCGCGAGGTGGTGGCGATCATGGTGGCGTTTCTTTCAGCAGGCGGGCAATCAGTGTAGGCCGCAGGCAGGCTTGCTCCACCCGCTTGCTCCACCCGCTTGCTCCACCCGCTTGCGCCCATCAAACCCACACCACCATGCGCATCCGAACCGCCACGCCAGCCGACGCCGAAGCGATCGCCGCCATCTACGCGCCCATCGTCACCGACACTGCCATTTCCTTCGAACTGGAAGCGCCCAGCGTGGCCGAGATGCGCCGCCGCATCGCGGCCACGCTGCCGCAGCTGCCCTGGCTGGTGGGCGTGGACGAAGGTGGGGAGAGCGAACAACACGCCCGCATCTGCGGCCACGTCTACGCCAGCCCGTTCCGCGAGCGCGCGGCCTACCAGTGGGCGGTGGAAGTGACAGCCTATGTGCGCAGCGACTGCCGCAGCACCGGCGTCGGCCGCCGGCTGTACACACGACTGTTCGAGGTGCTGACCGCCCTGGGCTACTTCCAGGTTGTGGCCGGCATCACGCTGCCCAACGCGGCCAGCGTGGGCCTGCACGAAGCCCTGGGTTTCGAAGCCGTCGCACGCTACCGCAATGTGGGCCACAAGCAAGGGGTCTGGCGTGATGTGGGCCACTGGCAAAAAGCCTTGCAGCCGCTGCGGGACCCGCTGCCGCCCCAGCCGTACAACGGCGGCGTCTGAGGCCAACGCGGGGCCATTTTCCAGAGCTCGCTCGTCAGAACAGACGAACGCCAGTTCACGCCTGCCGAAGCGGACTGGCGCTCCCGGCCAAATACGGGCGTCGCCGGAAGACAGATTGCCTGCCGCGCAACATCGCCCCAAACGCGCAGATGCCGATGGTCATCAGCGCCCAGGAGGACGGTTCTGGAACAGGGCTGGTTTGCCGCTCGCTGTCGACGCGCGTGATGACGAAGTCGGCATAGGCGTACTGCTGCGGCTGTCCCGGTGAGAGTCCGGTGTTGTTGATGGAGAAACCGCCGCTGAATGTCAGCCCAGCGCCGCTCGCAAGGAAGGGGGTTCGGGGGTCGGATGCCGACAGAAAACTGACGGCGCTGGAAGTGACCGCATTCGAAATGATGCTGTTGTCGCCAAAACCACCTTGGACTCTGTCCTCGTAGTCGTTGTAGTTGCCTGAAACGACACCTTTGGCGTCTCCATTCGAAGCAACTGAGTAAGGCGTGGCCCCAATGCCGAAATGCACAACGTGGCCGGCGATTGTCAAATCTGCGGTCAGCGGCGTGTACGGGGTTCCCTGGGTGGGGCCGCCGACGATCGTGCTGTAACCGGGCGACAGCGAGATGTTGGCGTTCGGCACCGAGTCGTTCAGCGTGTAGACAGCCGTGAACGTCAGGCCGTTGAGGATCCGGCCTATCTGGCCAAACTCGCCCGTCCGGTCGTATCCGTTGCTCAAGGTGCCCGTCCAGGTGGTGATGTAGACGGCCGCATCGGCAGGTGAGGCAGCAGCTAGCGCCAGCGACGCAGCGGTTGCTAGCAGGGCAGCGTGCACAGAGGAGGTGGGTGACCGTAGGCGCATGGCGGACAACTCGATGAATGGATGACCCCCACTTACGCATGGCGCCGGGTTCAAAAGGATCACCACCCCCTCAACTGGAGGGTTCATCTTTCGACCGCCGAGCAGCCAAACGCTGGTGAACGAGGGTCGCCTTGCGGTCGGTCGGCGGTGCGGCCTACGCAGGCGACGGTTCCACTGCGACCCGCAAAGTGCGCTCATTCGCAGGCTGGCTGCGGTCCAATTGCTGCGGGATTCACCGGGTTCCGGACTTTGGCCTGGATGTCCAGCCACTTCAACAAGGCCTGGTACAGGTCCTGGGCTGCAATCGGCTTGCCGACGAAATCATTCATGCCGGCTGCTTCGCAAGCCTGGCGGTCTCCAGCAAAAGCGTTGGCCGTCAGCTGCCGCGTGATGGACAGCCCAAGTCCAGTGCCGCCGAACTGTCGGATGGTCGACGTGTTTGCCTGCTCGAATACCTGAAACAGCCGGGCAATCACTTCGGGCTTCAGCCTGGTGCCGGTGTCTTCAACTGAGAAGCGGATCAGCAGTTCGTTTGCGCGTTCCTCGACGACGCGTGAGCCCAGGGTGATCGAGCCCTGGGCGGCTAACTTGCCGGCGTTGGCAGCGTAGTTGAGCAGCGCTTGCCGAAGCCGAGTCGGGTCACCACGCAATCACATGGGCATCTCGCCAGCGTCGATCACGAAGGCCAGCCCTTTGTCTTGGGCCGATTCCGACAGGATCGATTGCACCCTGGTCAAGACAACCGCCAGTTTGAAATCCGTCTCTTCGAGTTGCACCCCGCCGGCTTCGATGTTCGACATACCCAGGATGCTGTTGATAGTCGACAGCAGGTGCTGGCTGGCGGTTTCCACCTTGCTCACCAGCGGGCGCCCGAGGGCTTGCGCCAAGCGCCATCCCGTCAGCCGCTCGGCGGTCGGATTCATCCGCGTCACACGCCCCGCCGCATCGGTGGCGACGACAGCGTCGCCAATGGACTGCAAGGTGATCGCCAGGTTCTGATCGCTGCTTCGCAACAGCGATTCGGCCCGCTTGCGCCGATCTCGCCTCGCACTCGGCCGGCGGTGCGGCCGGCGTGGGTGGTTCGGGCTGCTCGGATTCCTGCGGCACAACCAGCGCTCGCAGCTTGGCGTTGGGTGCGAGAACGCCATGAAACCGGATCAGGTGCAAGCGCGGCCGCGGCACCAACGCAGCCAGCCGCTGCATGAACTCCAGCGGCGAACTGACGAGGTGCGTGGTGCCATCGCGGCTTCTGACGCAACGACGATCGCGATCGCCACAAACCTTGCCGCTGGCAAAAAGGCGTCCGCAGGCCCGCTTGCGGCTACTCGGGCCCCTGAATGGGGGGTGGGTTTGCGGCTGTATCCACATTCGATTTATCGCTGGTTTAACGTTTTCGGCGCAAGCTGGATCCAGCGCGTTTCTGTCTTCGCCTTCGTTGCGGAGATGTTGGGCGCGGCCTGCGCTCAAACCGAGCGGCACTTTGAACACCCAGGGAACTGCCATGCAAACGAACCAACGCCGACTTCAACGCCAGCCCCG
>JBBQAI010000101.1:0-16337 GCA_038316205.1 Burkholderiales bacterium | reverse complement strand
TCGGCGCCGACCTTGCGCACGCACTACCTGGCGCTGCTGACACCCCTTGTGCTGACGCACGCGCTGCAAAGCGCCGGTGGATTGCTCGATGGCTTCTGGCTCGGGCGCTTGCTTGGCGTGGGCGGCATCGCGACGGCCGCCTCATTCTTTCCCGTGTTCTTCTTGCTGCTGTCGTTGATCATCGGACTGGGCGCCGGCGCGACCATCCTTGCAGGACAAGCGTCGGGCGCGCGCGATGCGGCGCAGGTGCGGCGGGTTGCCGCGACAGCCTTCCTCGCTGCACTTGGCGTCGGGTTGGCGGTTGCGGTGGCCGGTGCGTGGTCTGCGCCGTGGTTGATGCGAGCGCTCGGCACGCCGCCGGACATCTTGCCGGACGCGATCCGCTATGCGCGCGCCATGCTGCTGGTGATGCCCTTCGTGTTCGTCGCGTGGACGGGCTTGTCCCTGAGCCGCGGCACCGGCGACGCGCTATCGCCGATGTGGTCCCTGCTGGCTGCGACGCTCGTGGGCGCGGTGTGCACGCCGCTGCTCGTTGCGGGCACGTCTCTGGGCGCGGCTGGCGTGGCCGTCTCGGTGCTCGTCGCGCAGGTGGCTGTGCTGACCGTGTTGATTTGGCGCTGGCGTGAGGGCGGCCATCCGCTCGCCCCCGGCGCCCCCGAGGCAGCTTGGCAGGACTGGAAGCCGAGTTCGGCTATAGCCCATCGCATGCTGCGCATTGGCCTGCCGGCCGCATTGCAGATGCTGGCGATGGCGCTTGCGGAGATCGTGCTGCTGGGTCTGGTGAACCGTCACGGGTCGGACGCGACCGCGGCCTATGGCGCGGCGACACAGGTCCTGAGCTGGGTGCAGTTCCCGGCGATGAGCCTGGGCATTGCTGCGGCGATCTTCAGCGCCCACGCCGTCGGCGCGGGTCGGCGCGAAAGGCTGCCGGCGATCGTGGCTACGGGGCTGCGCTTGAACGCCGTGGTCACCGCGCTGTGCGTCGTCGCTGCGCACGTGCTCGCCCCGTTCGCCTTGCGCGTATTCCTGGAACCTGGGCCCGTGCTGCAACAAGCGGTCGCCATCGTGCGCACCGTCGCCTGGAGCGTGGTGCTGCTCGGATGGAGCAATGTCTTGGTGAGCGCGATGCGCGCCAGCGGCGCGGCGCTGGTGCCGGCGCTGTTGAGCGTGGTCGCGATCGTTGTCGTCGAGCTGCCGGTTGCCTTGGCGCTGGAAGCGCGCTTCGGCCTGGCAGGTGTGTTCTGGGCCATTCCGGCCACGTTTCTGGCCATGCTGGTACTGCACGGCCTTTACTTCCTTTATTACCTTCACAAGGAGAAAGAAGATGGACTCTTCCGACAATCAGGCGTCGCGCTCGGCGCGGCGGGTGGCCGCGCGCCAGGCGCGTGACGCCTTCCCGCCCATGGGCATCTACGCCATCCGCGACCGAGCGAGCGGTCACCAACTGCTCGGCGCGAGCCGCAACGTGCACGCGTCGCTGAATCGCGTGCGCTTCGAACTGCGCATGGGCAAGCACGCAGACCCCGTACTGCAGGCCGAGTGGAATCGCAGCGGCGCAGACGGACTCGCCTTCGAAGTGCTGGAAATCGTGAAGGAGCGCGAGGATGCGCACTTCGACTACGCGAGCGAACTGAAAGCGCTGGAGCAGATCCACCGCGAACTGCAAGGGCTGGCGCCATGAGCGCAGAAGCTTTGCAAGCCTGCATGGACCGGCACCTGAAGCATGCGGCGATGGTCTACCGGCTGGACGACGAACTCGGCACGCATCACGGCCTGTCGTGGGCCGATTTCGTGCTGCTCACGGCGCTGGATGCCGCATCTGAAGGCACGCCCGCAACAGAACTCGCGCGCACCTTGTGCATGCCGGCCTCGCAACTGCTGCTGCGACTGCTGCCGCTAGAGAAGATCGGGCTGGTGGAGCGCGCTGCCCACAGCAACGGCCAGCGCCGCGTCAAGCTTCGCCCGCAAGGCCGGCGGCTGCTGCACGAGGCGCGGGACACGGCTGAGAACGCTTGTGCGCGCTGAACTCGCGTCGGCGCGCAGGTAGCGTGAGGCCAATCGATCTGGGCCATGGCGGCGTGGGTGCCAACGCCCACCTGCGTGCGGGTCATCTCGCGAGTCTGGATGGCAAGGCGAGGGACGCTGAGCGCCGGGCCCCGACGTGCCGCGATCTGCGACGAATGGTCGAAGCAAGCGATGCGCTGGATCTCCCTCCAACCGCGGATGCCAGAGCAAGGACACCGTGAACGGCGCGATAGGCAGTGGCAGCGCGAAGCTGTGCATGCCTGCGTAAAGAATCCCGGTGTGCCGTTCGTGAACGCAGGCAACCAGGTCCGAGGCGCGAAGCAAGGCGAGTGCGGCCGAGAAGCCACCCACGATCGTGGCGATCTGTCGTTCCAAGCCCATGCCCGCCAAGGCTTCGTCGATGGGCCGTTTGTCGTTGTCCCGTCGCGATACGTGGACGTGCCCAGCCGCAGCAAATCGGGCGGGGGTCAGCTTGCCCTTGGTGAACGGGTGACCCACCCTCACCACGCCGATGTAGCGGTCTCGAAACAGCGCCTGCGTGCGCACCTCCGGGCCGATGGCTTTGTCCACCACGCCGGTTTCCAGATCGACGGATCCGTCGCGCAGCGGGCCACTGTCCTTGTCCAGCTTGTGCAGGAAGTGCAAACGAACCTTGGGGGCTTCCCCTGCGATGCGCGACAGGAGTTCGGCCCCGAAGTTCTCCACGAAGCCCTCGCTGGCCCACAGCGTGAACGTCCGCTCGAGTTGTCCGAGATCGGGCTTGCCAGCAGGCCGCAAGGCCGCCTCGGCGTCTTGGACGAGTTGGCTGATGGAATCGCGCAGCTCAAGCGCTCGGGGCGATGCCACCAGGCCGCGACCGGCGCGCACCAACAGCGGATCGCCGGTGGCTTCCCGCAGTCGCACCAGGGCACGGCTCATGGCCGACGGGCTCAGCCGCAGCCGCCGCGCTGCGCGCGCAACACTGCCGTCGGCGAGCAACACGTCCAGGGTGAAAAGAAAATTGAGATCGGGTCTGGCCATGCTGCGGCTCCGAGCGTTGCGGGTGTGACATGGCGCGAGACGCACGTACTGAGTGCAAACCATACGCCTTTCGCTATCTCGGGCGAATGAATATCTTCTGGGCATGCGCTTCAACGGGTGTCGTTCGAGCGGAGCCGAAGGAGATCTGAAGGAGATCTTCATGGCGCGCAATGCTTTACACACGTCGTTTGATACGTCGTTCAACACGGCGATCGACGGGATCCAATCGGTCTGGGGACCGCTCAGCACCGAAGTGGTCGCGGCTTGTCGCAAGCACCTGGAGGACTTGCTCAAAGCATCCCTTACAGAGGATTGGCTGGCGGCGCTGCACCGGGAGGCACCGGCAAACAAAGAGCTGTACCGCGACCCGACGCATGGGTTCGTGCTCCTGGCGCACACCGAACCCGACGGCCTGTACCGACCGCCCCACGACCACGGCCGGGCTTGGGTCATCTATGCCCTGCAGCAGGGTGAAATCGAGGTGGGCACCTACGCCCGGCTGGAGGGCCCGGACGGCAGCGTTCGCTTGGTGAAGCGAGGCTCAACACGGGTTCGGCCTGGCCAGGTTCACCTCGCGCCAGCGCTGAATCCTGCATGCGGCGCTTCGGATGGCGCCCTGTCAGGGGCATTCCGCGCCATAGCGCGTCGCCCTGTCGCAAGACGCTGGCAAGTGTGGCGGGCAGGCGCCACATTCGCGGCACGCCTTCTTCAAACCGACGCCGGAGCAACCCCATGATCATCAACATCCTTTCGCACACCCCCGTCTGGGTATGGGGCCTGCTGACCGCCTTGACGGCGCTGGGCCTTTCGCAAACCCGACAGCGCCGTTTGGCGCCCTGGCGCCTGCTGATGTTGCCGCTGGTACTGCTTGGACTGGGCCTGTGGTCGATGGCGCCCAGCTTCATGGCACTGCCGCTGACCGCGATGGTTTGGCTGGCGGCACTGGGCGCGGGCGCGGCGCTGCTGGCCGGCCGCCCGGCGCAGGCCGGCGCAGAGTGGCTGCCCGCCGAGCAACGTCTTCAGTTGCCCGGAAGCTGGATGCCCATGTGGCTCATCCTGGGCATCTTCTTTGTTCGCTACGCCGCCAACGTGGGCATGGCGATGAACCCCGGCTGGCGCAGCGCGCCCGAACTGCTGCTATCGCTGGCGCTGCTGTACGGCGGCATCAGCGGGCTGTTTCTGGGCCGCGCGCTGGCTCTGTTGAAACTGACCCGTACCCCTGCTGCTGTCCCTTCACCGTCGTCGCGGTGGTCTTCCGACTGCGGCAAGTCCCTCTCACTCTGATCACAAACGGATCACACCATGCAAACCCGACTCCACTTCTATCCATCAGGCCGTGATGTCATGAAGGTCCTACTTTGGATCTCTGCCGCTCTGCTGTCGCCCATGCTGTCGGCAGCGCCCCTCGCTGCGGGATTCGAGACCGTGCAGGTCGCTGACGGCACCGACAAGCCGCTGGAGGTGGCGATCTTTTACCCCACAGAGGCTGTGCCGCAGGAGGTGGATCTCGGGCCCTTCAGGCTCAACATCGCCCGTGGCGGCGCCGTCGCCGGCCAGGGCTTGCCGCTGATCGTGATCTCGCATGGGAATGGGGGCGCATCGCTGTCGCATCACGACACCGCAATCGCTTTGGCCCAGGCGGGCTTTGTGGTCGCTGCTGTCCAGCATACCGGCGACAACTTTGCCGATCAGAGCAGGGCGGCGTCGATGATGGATCGCCCGCGCCACATCAGCCGCGTGATCGACCACATGCTGACCCAGTGGTCAGGCAAAGACCACATCGACACCACACGCATCGGCGTTTTTGGTCACTCGTCGGGTGCATTCACGGCCTTGGCCATCGTGGGCGGCACCGCCGATCTGGGGCGCATCGGGCCGCATTGCCAGCAACGCCCCGGTGACTACCCCTGCCAGTTGGTGTTGCGGCAGCCCGCTGGTACGGCAGCCCTGGTTGCCGCCATGGTGCAACCCGACCGTGACACCCGTGTGCGCGCCGCCGTGGTCGCGGCGCCGGCGCTCGGGTTTACTTTTACGCAGGCATCGCTGGGGGCCATTTCGGTACCCATCCAGCTGTGGCGCGCTGAACAAGACGTGGTGCTGCCACAGCCCTGGTACGTCGAACCGGTGCGCGCGGCGCTGCCCAAGCCGCTGGACTACCGCGAGGTGCCGAATGCCGGCCACTTCGACTTTCTGGCGCCCTGCACGCCGCGCTTTGCCGCGATGGCGCCCCCGCTGTGCAGCAGTCAGCCCGACTTCGACCGGGTGGCATTCCACCGCGAGTTCAACGCGGCGGTCGTGGGCTTTTTCAGAGCGGCGCTGAAGCTCTGAGACCACGGGCGGAAGGCGGCATAGTCAGGCATGCCCACGCCCATCCTCGTCACCAAGCTGTTCAGGCCGTCGCATGACCAGCAGGCAGTGTCGCGGAAGTCACTGGTCGAACAGCTCAACCGGGGCCTGGTCCGAAAACTGACGCTGGTCTGCGCGCCGGCAGGCTTTGGCAAATCGTCGCTGCTGGGTGAATGGGCGGCCGGCTGCGGACGACCTTGCGTGTGGGTCTCTTTGGACCCCGGAGAGCGTGACCTGCAGCAGTTTCTGGCCTACCTGGTGGCCGCGGTGCAAACCGTCGATGCCAGCGTCGGTGCCAGCGCGTGGGGGCTGCTGCAGACCACGCCACCGCCAAGCGCCACGTCCGTGCTGAGCATGCTGCTCAACGAAATTGCTGAGGATCTTGAAGGCCTTCTGCTGGTGCTGGATGACTACCACCTGGCTGCCTGCGAGCCCGCGGATGAAGCACTGGCCTACCTGATCGACCACCTGCCACCGCAGATGCACGTCGCCCTGGCAACGCGCACTGAACCTGCGCTGGCCCTGGCCCGGTTGCGCGCGCGGGGTCAACTGTCGGAGCTGCGCCAGGAAGATTTGCGTTTTGGTGCAGATGAAGCGGCAGCGTTCCTTGAACAGACTATGGCGCTCAAGCTGTCGGATGCGCACGTCGCGGTGCTCGCGGCGCGCACCGAGGGCTGGGTCGCCGGTCTGCAGATGGCTGCCATCTCCCTGCAGGGCAACAAGGACCCGGAGCCCTTCATCCAGTCGTTCAGCGGCAGCCATCGCTTCTTGCAGGACTTCCTGCTGCAAGAGGTTCTGCACCGCCAGTCGCCGGACGTGCAGTCCTTCTTGTTGCGCACCTCGGTGCTCGACCGAATGTGCCCAGAGCTGTGCGACGCCGTGATGCAAAGCCGCGACGGCCACAGCATGCTGGCCTACCTCGAGGCGGCGAACCTTTTCGTGGTTCCGCTCGACAACGAGCGACGCTGGTTTCGGTACCACCACCTCTTTGCCGAGCTGTTGCGCCAGCGGCTGGCGCAGCGTGAGCTGGCCGCGCCGCTGCTGATTCGCGCCAGCGAGTGGTATGAAGCCCAGGCCCAGCCCGTCGAGGCGCTTCAGAAGGCCTTCGCTGCCGGTGACATCGATCGCGCAATCCGTTTGATCGAAGGGGACGGCATGCCGCTGTACTTCCGTGGCGACGTGGCGCCGGTTGTTCAGTCGCTTCAAGCGCTGCCCCACAGCGTGCTCGACCGCCATCCCCGCTTGTGGGTGATGCTGGCGTGGTCGCTGATGATCGCGGGTTATCCGAACCAGATGGCGGTGCAGCTGCAAAGTACGGTGCAGGCCTTGCAGCATGGCGCTGACGATGAAGCTGCCCGAGACCTGTGGGGACAAGTCGCCGCACTGAAGGCCTGGGTGGCGGTGGCGAAACACGATGTGCCGTCGATACACACCGAGGTGCAGCTGGCCTTCGAAGGTTTGCATCCGCACAACCGATCCGTACGCACCGCTGCGCATTGCGCCCAGGGTGTGGCTCATCAATTCGAGGGGAATCGCGCTGCAGCGAAAAAGGCCTACGAGCACGTGCTTTCTGCAGGTCAGATCACCGGCAACTTCATGTTTGTCGTGGTGGCGACCTTGGGCCTGGCCAGCATCCAGCTGGCTGAGAACCAACTGCACGCGGCGGCCAAGACCTACCAGGACATCCTGCAAAAATTGACCGACCCCACGCACTCGGTGGCTTGTGAAGCGCACCTGGGGCTGGCGCGAATTTTTTATGAATGGAATGACCTGGACGCGGCTGAGTCGCACGCGAGGCGCAGCAGCAAGTTGGCTGAGCCGATGGAGTCTGGCGCGGGCCTGAGCGCGGACGCAATGACCGCGCGGGTGCTTCAGGTCCGCAACCGGTTCACCGAGGCACGTACCTTGTTGGCGGACGCCGCCATCGCCGCGCACGCACGGCGGTTCACCAGCCGTCTGGATGAGACTGCCGCCCTTCAGTCACAGGACCTGCTTCGCCGCGGCGAACACGCTGCGGCGCTTGAGTTGGCGCAGCGGCACCAACTCCCGCTGGCCACGGCCAAGGCCTTGTCGGCCCTGGGACACCCAGAGCAAGCGCTGCCGCTGCTGGTGTCGCACCGCGCACGAATGGAACAGGCTGGCCGGGCTGATGAAGCACTCAAAGCCATGGTGGCGCAAGCTGTTGTGCTGCACGCGCTGGGCAGCATGGAAGATGCCTTGGTGGTCTTGAGCGAGGCCCTGCTGCTGAGCGAGCCCGGCGGGTTGGTTCGCACTTTTGTCGACGAAGGCCAGGTCATGGCTGCGCTGTTGACGGCGTTGTCTGATCGCGGAACCCTGCCTGACTACACCGCGCAACTGCTGGCGGTGTGGGGCTCAACACAGGCGCCTGGAGTCGATCTTGCCCATCTGCAGCGCATCGGGGTCGAGCCTTTGAGCGACCGTGAGCTGGACATCCTGCGGCTGATCCAGCAAGGTCAGTCCAACCAGGGCATCGGCGAAACCTTGTTCTTGTCGCTGCACACGGTGAAGTGGCACAACCAGAACATCTTCGACAAGCTGCAGGTCAAGCGCCGCACGGAAGCCGTGGCCCGCGCGCTGGTGTTGAAGCTGCTGCCTGCCTGAGCGGCCCGGCCGCAGCGGCCAACTCCCTGGGGGCAGAACCGCTCTAAAGAGCGGCGACCTGCCGGGACCCTCTCCCTACGCTCGTGTCGTGTTGATTGGTCAGGTGACCAACAGCATTTCACCTAACAGAGCGTCCCATGAAAACAACCTTTTTTGTCCTTTCCATTCTCAGCACTTTGACCTTGGCCGCGCAGGCGGCCCCCAACGACGGCATCACCGGCGCCTACGCCCGCGTCGAAGTCGGCCGAAGTAATTTCAGCCTGTCGAGCACGCTGCCGCAGGCGGGCTCTGACGACCACGGTCAGGCTGTCAAGGTCTTCGGCGGCTACCGCTTCACCGAAAACGTCGGCGTCGAAGCCGGCTACGCAGCGCTGGGCTCGTTCAGCGAAAACATCACCGTCGGCGGCGCGAGCGTCAAGCAAGACGGCAAGGCACGCAGCATTTTCGGTGCGGCGACGGGCCGACTGCCGCTGGGCGAGTCGTACGCGCTGCATGGGCGTCTGGGCCTGTCATCCGGCAAAGTCAACGGCACGAATGTCTTGCCGGTCAGCGACAACTTGATGGGCAGCAAGACCTCGGTGCTGTTCGGAATCGGCGCCGAATACCGCCCCAAGCCGAACGTCGCCCTCACGGTCAATTACGACAACTACGGCAAGCTGTCGAACAACGTCAAGGCCAGTGCCCTGGTCTTCGGTTTGCACTTCACCCTGTGACTCCATGGCCACCTCCAACCGGGCCGATAGTCTCATCCCCTTGGGGCTGATCGCCCTGGCTTTCATTCCGGTTGTCGCGGGCGCGGTCCGCCTGACGGTGTTGGCCGGCGCCGGGTTGCCCACACCGGACACCGCACGCTTCTTCGCGGCACCCATCCCGGTGGTGCTGCACATCGCCAGCGTGACCCTCTACAGCCTGCTCGGTGCATTTCAGTTCGCGCCAGGCTTGCGCCGCAAGCGGCCCGAGTGGCACCGCGCCGCAGGCTGCGTCCTGGTTGTCGCGGGCTTGGTCGCGGCGCTGTCGGGGCTCTGGATGGCGATGTTCTATGCGATCGTTCCCGCCGACAGCCCGTTGCTGCACGCCCTCAGGCTGTTCTTCGGCTCGGCCATGGTGCTGTCGATCGTGTTGGGGACCCTCGCCATTCGGCGCCGGGACGTGGAGCAGCATCAGACCTGGATGCGTCGCGCCTATGCGATTGGTCTTGGTGCAGGGACGCAGGCGCTGACCCAGCTGCCTCTTCTGCTGCTCTACGGAGCGCCGAACGAGTTGACCCTGGCGCTGATGATGGGCGCGGCTTGGGTGGTGAATCTTGCGGTGGCTGAGTGGCTGATCCGAAGGGAGCGGGTCGTGACAGCGCAAGCGGCTGCGATGCCCGGCCTCAGGACATCCTGTTGAAAGCTAGACCGGTCCACACTGCCATTGCAGCAATGCATCGGATCCGCGCGCGAGCCGGCCCGAACGGCAGGTTTCGGACGTCGAATCGGAGGCGGCCAGTGTCTCTGATGGGTCGAGGGCCGTCAGACACCGCGGGCGCCTTGCGCCTGATGGACGAACTCCCGCGTGCGCTGGAGCGCCACATCGCGCTGCGGCGCGAGGCGCCCGCGCGCAGCCTGGCGCAGTTGCTGGGTCTGGACTGATTTCTACAAGATCCCGTAAATGGCACTTCTGAGTGGCATGAGTGTTTTGGCGTCGTAACCGATGGCCACTTCGTGACTCAATGATTCGTAAAAGGGCCGGTGGTCCTGCAGATGTTGGATGAAGGGTGTTTTGTAATTGTTTTGGGTCAAGCCTGAACGCCGGCCTTGTACCTGTCAAAGCGCAGGTCGGTGTCCAGCACCGTCATGCCGACATAAACAAACGGCTTGCCGAGGCAGTAGTCCGGGTTCGCCTTCCTGAAGCTCGATTCGTTCCAGACCTGGTCGGCCAGTTCGACGACGTAGACGTGATGATGATGCCGGCGCGACGGCTTGGCCGCCGGCTTCGCACCGGGGCTTTTCTCAGTGCGGTTCCTTTCAGCAGCCGCGATCACGCCTTTCTTGCTCATCGTCTGCGTTCATCCCTGGTGTGAACATTTTTGACGCCTGGCGCCGCATCAGCGCGAGTTCAAGCGCATGGCCCGCGGCACTTCAGGACAGAAAGTGCATTTGAATTTCGTCGCTTCGCCCACCCCTAAGACCGTGGTCGCACAAGCCTTGACCGCGGCCAGGGCGACGCACAGACTTCAAGCGCTCAATTCGTCAACAAGGAACATCCATGCCGCTTCAATCGCAATTATTCAAGGGCGACGCGCCACTTGAAGCCTGTGCGGTGCAGGATTCGGCGCACATCCAACCCGGTGCTGCGGGCAATCATGTCGCCAAGATTCAAGCGGCGCTGCTGCAACTGGACAGACTCGTCATCAGCGCGGGCGAAATCGGCGCCAGCAAGTATGGCGTGTCGACAGCAGCAGCCGTGGTCTCGTTCAAATCGAAACGGGGCATCATCAATCGCACCTACCAGACCCAGGTCGACAACATCGTCGGCAAGATGACCATCGCCGCATTGGACAAGGAACTCCACGCGCAGGAGAAACCGGTCGACGGCGGGAAAACCTGCATATTGTTGTCAGCCACACCGAAGGACGTAGCCGACTCGGTCGCCACCGACGATTTCGCCGTCACCGGTCCGGCAGCCCGCTCTGACGCGGACATCATGGCTGCGGCATTGCGGGCCAGCCGGACAAGCCTGCGCAGTGCGCGCGACAAGCTGTTCGACCTTGCCAACGCCATTCGGGCCAGCAAGCCTTTGACCCCGCCGCTGGCAAAGACTTTGAAGATCGCCACCAAGTGGTTGAAGTTGCCGGCCAATCTGCAGGCGGCTCTGCCGCACCTGGACGCGGCGGCTGTACTGATGCTGAGAAACTTGAACGTCACCACGCGCGCCTCGACCCCCGTTGTGCTGACCCGCGTGGTGGGCACCTTTCATGGCCTGAGCAACATCAACGGGCCTGACCTGGGTGTGCGTTGCGGCACGCCGTTCTTCACCAAGGACGGTGTCAATTGCCGGCGCGACGTGGTGACGCACGAATTCTTCCACCTCGTCGGTGTCCAGCACGGTGGTACCTTGGGCGATACGGTGCGCAGCAATATCACCACGCCGGGGCTGGCCCTGGATTCGGCGGACAACCTGTCGCAGATGGTTGCCGAACTCGAAACGCCAGGCGGGCGAACAGACGCGTGCGCGCGTCGCAGGGAGTAAGCGCACGGGCTGACTCATCGGGCTGCTCTGTTTCGTGCCCTGGGGCGTGGCAGCAGGACACGGCACGAGGACAGGCGCCGGGGCGCCCGCAGCGAGGGATGCGGCCGTGTTTGCGGCGACATGTATTTCGCCGCTGCCGACGTGCTCTGTCTGCATGCCGAGGAGCATGCAGCCCCGCGTCCGACCGCCAATTGCTTGTTGGTGACAGACTGAATCTTCGCGCACGGTTGCCGGGCTGGCCGGCGTCAACTATCCTGACACGCGTGTTGCCTCACGAAGGAATGTTACCCGCCGTGTGCCATGAAGCAGATCGTCGCGTGAGCACGAATGCGCTTGGGCAGCCGGTGGTAGATCGGCCCGATCTCGATCTCGGACTTGAGCACGCGGAAGTCCCGTTCAATGTCGGCGAGCGACTTGTAGCGGCTGACGACTTCGTCGGGTCGCAGGTCTGCGGCGATAGTCACCAGCAGCAGCTTGCCGTCCATCAAGCGGGCGTGGGCGAGCGCGCGCTCGTCGATGGTGTCGGTGAACGATTCGCTCTTGAGATCGACGCGCACGATGCGCGCCAGGTGCGACTCGCAGACCTAGCAATAGAAGCGCGCCCGTGCACCACCATCGGACAACTTGCGGCCACGGGCGGGTTTGCCGTTGTTTTGAGCATCGAGTTTGCCGACCCACTGCGTGGCCTGCGCGTGGAGTTCGGCGATGCGCGCATCTCGCTTCGCGCCGGCCTCGAGCGAGACCTTTGGGTCGTGCGCAACGACCAGTCGCAATGGGTTCCAGACCGTCTCGACCAGCACCTCCTGCTTGGCATCGACGCACTGCGTAGCGTGCATCGGCTCGAGCAGATCAACGAAGTCGCCGTAGCGGCGTCCGGGCACGGCCAAGATGAACTCCAGCGGGCCACCGCCTGGTAGTTTGATCGCCTGCAGTTCTGCCAGGTTGTCGGTCGACAACAAGCCCCAATCGGCCACCGCGATGACGCGCTTGACCGGGAAGCGGGCAACGATCTTTTCGATCACGGACTTGAGGGTGGTGACCTCGGCGGTATTGCCGTCGAAGACCTCGTGGTACAGCGGCAGGCCGTCGGCGGTCTGCACGAAGCCCAGCATGACCTGGCGCGCAATGAGACCCTCCTTGGACATGCCGAAGTGGCGCACGTCGCCGGTCTCGTTGGACAGGCCCTCTGCGCCAATCGTGGTCATGTCATAGAACACCACGGCGAGGTCCTGATCCACCATGGGGCGCAGCAAGGCTGCCAGCACCTGTTCGACTTCGGCGCGATGATCGACCAGCGCGTCCATTGCGCGCAGCAAGTGCTGGTGCTCGATCGACTGGGCAAAAACGCCGGGCAACGCCACGGTCTCGACCCAGCGCAGCACGCCCAGCTTGGAGTCGGGGTCGCATAGGCGATTGAGCACCATCACTCGAACGAGCGCTTCCACGTCGATGACGCGACGAGTTCGCCGAAAGATCTTGTGCAACTGATCGAAGCCGAGTGAATTCCACAGCGCCGTCAACGCCCAGACATCGCCGAAATCGCATGCTGATTCGAAGGTCACGCTCGGCATGACTGGCGAGACTGACGCTGCGGGAGGTGCGACTTTGCCGGTCACCCGCAGCAAGCCTGAAATTACCGACTCGACCTGGGAGTCGAGCTGGTCAAGGCGGCCGAGCGTGGCGACGGTGCGCTGCTTGGGGCGGCCATCGTCGCCGCGATACGCCTCCACCAATTGGACGTAGCGGCGTTCGCCGGAGCGGGTGACTTTGATGAACACGCCATTACGTTGTTCGAAGACAGCAGCTGTTTCAAAAGAAACGATAAATTTACAAACGTGCCATTACAAAGGTTTCAGAACTGAGCATCCAAGTCCTTGATTCAATTCAGTCTGGCAACGCTTTGGCGGCACGAGCTGTCGAACTCGGGGGTACTCGGTGAAGGGCCATGTGGGCGACGGCAACTTTCACCTCAGCTATCTGCTGGACCCGAACGACGCGCGCGAAGTGGCCGAAGTCGAACGCCTGAACGTGCAAATGGTGCAGCGCGCGCTGCGCCTGGAAGGCACCTGCACCGGCGAGCACGGCATTGGCCTGCACAAGATGGGCTATCTGCTGGACGAGGCCGGCACCGGTGCCGTGGCGATGATGCGCAGTATCAAGCGGGCGCTGGACCCGGAGAACATCATGAACCCCCGGAAGGTGTTCATGGTGTAAGCGACGGTCAATCGCGGCCGCAGGGGGAGCACCCCCTTAAGGCCATGCAAAAAATGGGCCAGATAGCACCCCATGAATACGGGTGTCGGCAGTATTTACAGCTACCGCGATGTCGATCCTGGCGTGCCGAGTTTCAGCGCACGACAAAACAAATAAACGATTCTGAATCAGGAGCGTGGCGTACCACTTTAAGACGCCAGGAATGATCGGCATGTAACTTGCAGTCCTATTCTTTTGTCCATTCTGAGCACCCCGACAAACCGACTGCGCGGTACTGGACCAGGAATCTGTAACCAAACTTTTCGGAAAGAGTGAACCAAATGAACCAAGTTTCTAGCTTTAGAAATTTCGCTGGTGGAGCGCTTGTGGCACTGTTGGCCAGCCAAACAGCCATGGCAGCTGCTACTGTGATGCCGACCTTCACCGATGTGCCAACAGGCTGGACAACAGACCGCTATGCCCCGGCCAGCTTCTCCAATGTCGGCACGTACGCTGGCCGCAATGATGTGCTGGGCATCGGCATCAACAGCACGGGCGATTCCGCGAATCGACCGAGCGGTCAGCAAGGTACCTTCTACAACACGCAGGGCAAGCAAAAGGCAATTTCAGGTGGTGCCGGTTCGGTGTTGGCCGCTGATCTCTACATCAACAGTTCTTGGCGCGACAACACCAATGGTTTTGTGCGAACCGATATGTGGGGAGTGATGTCCGACGTCAGCAATGCAGTCAGCGACTACACCATCATCGGATTCTCGAATTACGGTGGCGTGGCTCGTCTGCGCGTTTGGGACAGTGATCTCGCTGCCGGCGCAGGCGATTGGGTCAATCTGGCTACCACATTCGCTTACGACGACTGGACTTCGCTGGCAATCGACTACACCGGCAGCGCCTATGAGTATCGAGTCAATGGCGCACTGGTCTTTACCGACAGCACGATCAACGGCACGACAGGCTACAAGGCCACGATCATGCAGGCTTACAACTTCGCTGATCCGGCGCTCGGCTCCCCGACAACGGTTCCATACACCGCCCATTGGTCCAATCCGAACGACGCCACGGTGCCCGAACCTGGCTCCTTGGCTTTGGTTGGCATGGCCGTTTTCGGTCTCGTGATCAGTCAGCGCAAGCGCGTCAAAACCGCCTAACCCCGGCGAAGCCAGGCGGTTACGTCCGTTCCGGCGTGACCGCTCCCCAGCCCAAGCCGGTGCATTAAGTACCGGCTTTTTGCTGGGCGAGACGCCTTGACGCCGGTCTCAGGGCGTGGCTTCGAGCAGGCCCGCCAACAGCACTGCCGCATGCACAGCCATCCGCTGCGCCCCGTCTTCAATCTGATGCCGGCAACTGGTGCCGTCGGCCGCGATGACCGCGTCGGGCGCTAGACGCACAGCCGGCAGCAGGGCCGCTTCGGCCATCTGCATCGACACCTGATAGTGCGCCGCCTCGTAGCCGAAAGAGCCGGCCATGCCGCAGCACGAGCTTTCGATCAACTGCGGTTGCGCGCCTGGGATGAGCTTCAGCACGTCCAGGATGGGCCTGACGGCACCGAAGGCCTTCTGATGGCAGTGGCCGTGGACCAGAAGAGGCTTGCCTAGGGATTTGAAGTTCACGCTGAAGCGGCCGGCCTGGGCCTCACGCGCAATGAATTTCTCGAACAGCAGCGCCTGCGCGCCCACCGTTACCGCCTTGGCGCCCAGGCCCAGCACCAGCGCTTCGTCGCGCAGCGTCAGCAGGCAAGAAGGTTCCAGGCCGACCACCGCGATGCCGGCTTCGGCCAGCGGCAGCAAGGCGTCCAGCAGCGCGCCCAGCATGGCCTTGGCTTCGGCCACCATCCGCGCGCTCAGGTAGGTGCGGCCGCAGCAGTGGTGGCCGCCGGCCTTGGCCACGGTGTGCAGTTGGTAGCCGGCAGCGTGCAGCACCTGGGCGGCGGCCAGCGCGGTTTCGGTCTCGAAACCGGCGTTGAAGGCGTCCACGAACAACACCGCCACCTTGCGGCCACGCTTTGCGGTGGCGACGGCCACATCGGCCGTCACGAAGGGCGTGGCCGACTTGTAGAGGATAGGAACGCTGGCATCGAGTCCTCGCGTTGGTTGATCGAGCATCTGCTGCAGGCCGAAGGCACTGACCGTGGAATGCGCTCGGTCAGCCACCAGATGAAGGCCGCGAAGTGCCCGGCACATCGCGACCTGGCGGGATTCGAATTCGAAGTCTCGCCGGTGGATCGCAAGCTCGTCACCAGGCTGGCCACCACCGCCTTCACCGCCTTCACCGCCTTCACCAACGACGCACACAACGTGGTGTGATGGGTGGACCGGGCACGGTAAAGACGCACCTGGCTACTGCCATCGGTGTGTCGGGCATCACCCGGCATGGCAAGCGCGTGCGGTTCAACTCTACGGTCGATCTGGTCAACGCGCTGGAGCAGGAGAAGGCACAAGGCAAGGCCGGTCGCATCGCCACGAGCTTGCTGCGCTTGGACCTCGTGGTCCTCGATGAGCTGGGCTACTTGCCGTTCAGCCAGGCCGGCGGGGCCTTGCTGTTCCACCTGCTCAGCCGCCTGTACGAGCACACCAGCGTGATGATCACGACCAACCTGGACTTCGCCGAATGGTCCAGCGTCTTCGGCGACGCCAAGATGACCACGGCGCTGCTGGACCGCCTGACGCACCACTGCCACATCGTAGAGACCGGCAACGAGTCGATCCGCTTCAGCCGCAACACGGCCGAAGCCAAGAAGCGCATCAAGGCTCGCGAGACCAATCGCAAGGGAGCCAAACCTGAGGTTGATGCAGAACCGTTCTGAGCGGGCGCGGGGCGGGGGGGGACCCTAAAGGCGACACCCAGGGCGGCCAACCCCCCCCGCGAAAAACCAGAGCCCCCGC
>JBBQAI010000044.1:0-31929 GCA_038316205.1 Burkholderiales bacterium | reverse complement strand
GGCCGGCTGGTTCGACGCGCGCGATGCGCGGCAGATCGCAGCACGCGGCAGCCTGTCTGGCGCGGCGATCGGCGGTGCCCTTTTCGGCATCGGGATGATCCTGGCCCGGGGCTGCTCCAGCCGCTTGCTGATCCTGGCGGCCCAGGGCAACCTGCGTTCGCTGATCTCCGGCCTGGTGTTCGCGGTGGCGGCGCAGGCCGCGTGGACCGGTGCGCTGGCGCCGGTGCGTGAAGCCATCTCCGCCTGGTGGACGGTGGACGGCGGCATCTCACGCGACCTGATCGCGCGCACCGGCATCGGCCACGGCGGCGCGATGTTGTTCGGCGCTGTCTGGCTGGTCGCTGCCATCGTGTGGGCACGGCGGCAGCGCGTGGAAACGCGCGCTTGGGCGGGCGCGATCGGTGTCGGTCTGACCATCGCGGCAGCCTGGTGGGCGACCTACGCCATTGCCAGGATTTCTTTCGACCCGCATCCGGTGCAGTCGCTCAGCTTCACCGGGCCGTCGGCCGACGTGCTGTCTCGCGTGCTGTTCTCCAGTGACAAGCCGCCGACCTTCGACCTCGGGCTGGTGCCGGGCGTGTTCATCGGCGCGTTCCTCGCGGCGGCGTCGTTCGGCGAACTCAAGCTCGAAGGCTTCCAAGGTGGCGCCAGCATGAGCCGCTACATCGTGGGCGCCCTGTGCATGGGCTTCGGCGGCATGCTCGCCGGCGGGTGTGCCGTGGGCGCCGGTTTGTCCGGCACGGCGGTGTTCACGATCACCGCCTACGTCACGCTCACCGCCATGTGGGCCGCTGCGGCCATCACCGATCGACTGCTCGACCAGCATCCGTCTGGTGTCCTCGATCAGCCGATACCGGGCCAGCCACTGGCTGCCTCTTCTGTGCCTCGGATCCCTGAGCCCTTCACGACGACGTCCCGATGAAAACACTGCGCTGGTGGATTGCCGCCCTTTTCTTGGCGACACACATCGTGGCCTCGGCTGACGATGCGGATGCGACTGCGACTTTAAAGGCCACCCAGGTCACCGACCGCGTGTGGTTCGTCCAGGGCGCGGCGGCATTGGGCTCGCCGGCCAACCGCAACTTCATCTCGAACGCGGGCTTCGTCGTGACCGACGACGGGGTCGTGGTGATCGACGCGCTGGGGTCGCCCGCATTGGCGAAAGAACTGCTGGCCGAGATTCACCGCGTGACGACGCAGCCGGTGCGCTACGTGATCCTGACCCACTACCACGCCGACCACATCTACGGTCTGCAGGTGTTCAAGGCGGCCGGCGCGACGATCATCGGCCACAGCGAGGCCCGTGAGTACCTGAACTCCGACACAGCGCAGAAGCGGCTGGAGGCCAGTCGCATCGAGCTGGCGCCGTGGGTCGACGACAAGACAAGGCTGGTGCCCGCCGACCGCTGGCTGGACGCCGAGGAAACGCGGCTGCGCGTGGGCTCCTTCGACTTCCTGATCCGCCATGTCGGACCCGCGCACACGCCCGAAGACGTGGTCGTCTTCGTGCCCAAGCTTGGCGTGTTGTTCTCGGGGGACCTGTTCTTCCGTGGGCGGATCCCGTTCGTGGGGCAGGCCGACAGCCGGCTGTGGATCGCTTCGCTGGAACGCCTGATGACCTACAAGCCGCGCGTCGTCGTCCCCGGGCATGGCCCCGTCTCCACCGACCCCATGGCCGACCTGCAACTGACGCGCGACTACCTCCTCTACCTGCGTTTGACGATGGGCGAGGCCGCACACAACCTCGAACCCTTCGAAGAAGCCTACGCCAAGGCCGACTGGTCGCGCTACGACAAGCTGCCGCTCTTTCGCGCGGCCAACCGCATGAATGCCTACAACACCTATTTGCTGATGGAACAGCAGGACGGCAAATGAGCGCAGGCCTGTCTTCCTGCGGATCGCTCTCGCGTCGGCGGTCCATCGCCGGGGTGGGCGCGCTGCTGGCCAGCGGGCTCGTCGATGCGACTGCGCAGCAGATCGACCAGGGCGGGTTGATGGTTTGGCCGACCTTGAAACTGCTTGATGGCCGGGTGCTGACGGCCGACGCTTGGCAGGACACCGCCGCTGTCGTCGTGTTCTGGGCCACCTGGTGCGCATACTGCCGTCGGCACAACGCGCGCATCGACCAACTGCACCGAAGGTCCGCCGGCGCGCACCTGCGCGTGGTTGGCATGGCTCTGGATGGTGACGATGCGGCCGTGCGGCGCTACATGACCGTCAACGGCTACAGCTTCCCGGTGGTGGTGGGCGATGGCGGCCTGCGCGAACGCTTCACGTCGCGGCGCGTCATTCCGATGACCGCACTGGTGGACCGCAACGGCCGCGTTGGCCAGGTCATTCCGGGCGAAATGGCCGAAGACGATGTGCTGGCGCTCGCCAAGCTGGCCGCCATCACCCCGGCATCCCCAACGCGATGAGCGTCTATCGTCGGGCCGACGCATCGCCCGGCCTGCGGTGCCAGCCTGTTGAAGACCATTGAGAAGGAACGGATCGGATGACCATCGCCTGGAACCTGTTCACCCCGTGGCACGCCCTGGCGGGCGGCCTGCTGATCGGCCTGGCGTCGGCCTTGTACGTGCTGGGCAACGGCCGCGTGGCCGGTATCGCGGGCATCGTGGCCAGCCCGCTGCGCGCGCTGCTGTCGGGGTCCAACATGGCGCCGGAACGCACACGCCTGCTGTTCATCGTGGGGCTGTTGATCGCCCCGTGGCTGTGGCGCTTGTTCGCGCCGCTGCCCGCCGCAACCCTGGACGTTGGCACGCTGGGCCTGATCGCCGCAGGCCTCTTCGTCGGTGTCGGTGTGCGCATGGGCAACGGCTGCACCAGCGGGCATGGTGTGTGCGGGCTGAGCCGCTTGGCCCCGCGCTCGCTGGTCAATGTGCTGGCCTTCATGGGGGCCGGTTTCGCGACCGTCTACCTGCTGCGCCACGTGCTCTGAGACCTGAGCGATGCGCAACCTCATTGCTCTGCTCAGCGGCCTGGTGTTCGGCCTTGGTTTGATAGCCGGGGGCATGACCGACCCCGCCAAGGTGAAAGGCTTCCTCGACCTTTTCGGTGTCTGGGACCCGAGCCTGGCGCTGGTGATGGGCGGTGCCATTGCAGTGGGTGTGTTCGCCTTCGCCGCAGCCAAGCGGCGCACCACGTCCTGGACCGGTGAGCGCATGGAAATCCCGGCCATCACCGTTGTCGATACGCGCCTGGTCGTGGGGGGCGTGCTGTTCGGTATCGGCTGGGGCATCGCCGGGTTCTGCCCGGGGCCGGCCGTCGTGGCGATGGGCAGCGGTCTGGGCGCTGCGTGGATCTTCGTCGTGGCGATGCTCGCGGGCATGCTGATCCACGACCGCTTGTTCACGCCGCGTTGAATTCGACTTCAGCGCGCGGCCTCATCTCTTGGAGTTCATGGCCATGTTGATCTTTCGCCAGTTGTTCGATCCGGTCTCGTCGACCTACACCTACCTGTTGGGCGATGCCGGCCAGGCCGTGCTGATCGACCCGGTCTTCGAGCACGGGCGGCGTGATGTCGCCTTGCTGCGCGAACTGGGCCTGAAGCTGGTCGCCACGCTGGACACCCACGTGCACGCCGACCATGTGACCGGCGCGTGGCTGCTGAAGCAGCAGTGCGGCAGCCAGATCGCCTTGTCGGCGGCCACTGAGGCCGTGTATGCGGACCGGCTGCTGAAGCACGGCGACACCGTCGCGTTCGGCGGTCGCCATCTCGAAGTGCGCGCCACACCCGGCCACACCAGCGGCTGCCTGACCTATGTGCTCGACGATCACAGCCTCGCCTTCACCGGCGACAGCCTGCTGATCCGCGGTTGCGGTCGAACGGACTTCCAGCAAGGCAGCCCGGAACGCCTGTACCGCTCGGTGCAGGAACAAATTTTGTCCTTGCCGCCCGCCTGCTTGCTGTACCCGGCGCACGACTACAAGGGTCTGACCGTCACCAGCGTGGCCGAAGAGAAACGCTACAACCCGCGACTGGGTGGCGACGTGAATGCGGCCGACTTCGCGGGCTACATGAACAACCTGGGCCTGCCGCACCCGAAGCTGATGGACATCGCAGTGCCGGCCAACCTGCGCTGCGGGCGGCCCGATGGCCCTGCCGCAGCGGTGGCCGAACCGGCCTGGGCACCCCTGACGTTCACCTTCGGCGGCATCTGGGAAATACAGCCCGCCGCGCTGGAAGAGCGCGTCGCGGGCCAGCATGCGCACGACATCCAGATCATCGACGTGCGTGAGCCGCAGGAATTCACCGACGCGCTGGGACACGTACCCGGCGCGCGGCTCTTGCCCTTGTCGGCACTTTCAGCGCGGGCGGCAGAGCTCGATCGCGACCGCCCCGTGGTCACCGTCTGCCGCTCGGGCGCGCGCTCGGCGCGGGCCACGGTGATGTTGCAGAAGGCAGGGTTCAAGGACGTCGCCAACCTGGCCGGCGGCATGCTGCGTTGGCGGGCCGAGGCCTTGCCCGTCGAAGGCGGATCGGCCTGATGCGATGCCGACGGCGGCCTTCGGTCAGGGCTTGCGTGCAACGAATCCGATGAGCGCCGACCGCCCCGCATGGCGCATACCTTCGGTCAGCTCCGCCTCGTAATCGACCAGCTCGATGGTCTGCAGCGAATTAAAAGCGTCACGAAGCAGATCGGTGGTGTACAGGTGCGACAGCACGCTCGGGCCACCGGTCTTGTAGTCCAGTTGCTTCGGCGTGTAGCCCTGCACGATCAGCACACCGCCCGGTTTCAAAGCCCGGGCCATGTTGGCAAACAGCCGCTCGCGCATGGTGGGGTCTGCAAACTGCACGAACACCGCCACGACGGCGTCGTAGGCCTCGGCTGCCCACGGCCAGTCGTCGCAACCGGCGACCTGGAAGGCCACCGCGACCCCGGCATCGGCGGCCAACTTGCGGGCCTTGGCGACAGCCACCTCGGCGATGTCGAAGGCCTCGACCTGCAAGCCCTGGCGGGCCAGCCAGACGCTGTTGCGGCCCTCGCCATCGGCCACGCACAAGGCTCGGCCACCGGGTGGCAGCAGGCGTGCCTGAGCGCGCAAGTACGCGTTGGGTTCGCGGCCGAAAAGGTAGTCCTCGCCGGCGTAACGCTGGTTCCACATCGCTGCGCCGTCAGTGTACGAAGCTGTCATCGCGTCCTCGAAATTTTCGAAAAATAGATCCGCCGCAACGGCACGCTAACACCGGGTGCCGCTCCACTACAGCGACAGGCCTTGCCCGGCTTCTTCCTCGGTGCGGCCGTCCCTGATGTGATAAATCCGCTTGAAGGTCGGGATGATCTTTTCGTCGTGGGTGACCACGATGATGGCGGTCTGGTGCTGCACGGCCATCTGGTTCAGGATGCGCACCACGGCCAACGCCCGCTCGCTGTCCAGCGGGGCCGTGGGTTCATCGGCCAGGATCACTGGCGGGCGGTTGGCCAGCGCACGGGCGATCGACACCCGCTGCTGCTCACCGCCCGACAGCTCAGACGGCTGGGCGTGCGCGCGATGGCCCACGTCCAGTGCGTTCAGCAGCTCAACCGCCCGCGCACGCGCTTCGGCATTCGGGCGGCCGGCCAGCATTGGCAGCAGCGCCACGTTGTCGGTGACATCCAGGAACGGGATCAGGTACGGGGCCTGGAACACGAAGCCGATGCGGTCGCGCCGCAGCGCGCGCAAGTCAGCGATCTTCCAGCCGTTGTCGTAGATGGTCTCGCCACCCAGCACCATGCGGCCGGCCGTGGGTTCAATCACCGCGCCCAGGCACTTCAGCAGCGTGCTCTTGCCCGAGCCCGACGGCCCGATCAGGCCGACCACTTCGCCGGGCGCCACCACCATGTTGACGTCCTTCAACGCGTCGACGGCGGCGCTGCCTTCGCCGTAGCGCTTGCTCAAGCCCTCGATGCGGATGCCGGGTTCGGTCATGGCCAGATGACCCGTCATCCACCGATGGCCGCGGCCGGGTCGATCTTCAGCGCAGCCCTTATCGCCAGCGTGCTGGCCAGCGCGCAAATCACCATCACCGCCACCAGCCCGCGCACCGCGTCACCGGGTTCCAGCAACACGTACTTCGGGAAGATCGGCGCCCAAAAGGTGGCTGCCACCTTGCCGACGATGAAGCCGATCAAACCCAGTCCCAGCGCCTGTTGCAGGATCATCCCGGCGATGGTTCGGTTGCGGGTGCCGATCAGCTTGAGCACCGCGATCTCGCGGATCTTGCCCAGCGTCATGGTGTAGATGATGAAGGCCACGATGGCTGCGCTGACGATGGCCAGAATCACCAGAAACATCGCGATCTGCCGGGCCGACGTCGCGATCAGCTTGGCCACCAGTATCTCTTCCATCTGCGCCCGGGTGAACGCCTCAAGATGCTTCCAGCGGCGTATCGGTTCGGCCACCGCCTCGGCCTCGTAGCCGGGCTTCAGCTGCACCAGCACGGCGTTGACGTTGTGGTTACTGGCCTGTGAAGCCTGAATGGCCTCCATCAGACCCAGCACGCCCGGCCGGTTCAGCGCCGGGTTGGCCGCGGTGCGTGCGCGGTCGTTCAGGATGGCGTCGTTGTCCTTCAGAAACTGCGCTTCCTGCGCGTCCTTGAGCGGGATGAAAACCATCGGGTCGCCGCCCGAGGACACCATGCGCTGCGTGAGACCGACCACCGTGTAGTCGTGGCGCCGGATGCGCACGCGCTGGCCCAGGGCAAAACCCGTCTTCACGTCGGCCACGGCCTCGTAATGGCTGCGTGTGATGTGGCGCCCCGCGACCAGGTAGCTGGGCGCGCCGGGCTGTCCCGGTTGACCGATCTCGAAGCCCACCACCATGGCGCGCACGTCAGTCGTCTGGCTGCGCACCTGCATCGTCAGGTAGGTGACGTTGGCGGCGCGCGCCACACCGGGCAGGCCGACGATGGCCCGCACCACGTCATCGTGAATGCTGGAGGCTTCGGCATACGGCCCTTGCGTGTCTTGCTGCACCACCCACACATCGGCGCGGCTGTTGTCGAGCAAACGGTGCGCGTCATCGACCATGCCGCGGTAGATGCCGGCCATGCTCAGCGTCACGCCGATCAGCAGCCCCAGGCCGACACCGGTGAGCACGAACTTGCCCCAGGCATGCAAGATGTCCCGGCCCGCGAGGCTGATCACGGCTTCCCGCCGACGAGGCTGGTCATGGCTGCCGGCCGGCGACTGCCTCGACGACCTTGATGCGGCTGTCAGCAGTGAGTTCTTTCTCGCTGTACACCACGACCGGGTCGCCTGCATGCAGGCCATCCAGCACCTGCACGCGGCCGTCCAGACCCGCCTGACCCAGGCGCACCGGCGCGAAGCGCAGCCCGTTGCCATCGGCCAGCCAAACGCCCACTGTGTCGCCCAAGCGTTTGACGCTGGCGTTGGGCACCACCAGGCCCTGCGCCGTGGTGGGCAGGCTGACCGTCACTTCGGCCAGTTCACCCAGCGACCCCCCCTCGGGCAAAGTGTCGAAGCTGATTTGCGCGACGCGCTCTTCGGTCACGCTGTCGCTCACGGCGTCCAGCCGCGCCACCTGGCCGGTCAGCGGCACGGCCGGGTTCGATCGCAAGCGGATGTCGGCGCGCAGCCCGGTGGCCAGGCCCGCAGCGCGGCCTTGGTCGAAGCGCACCTTGACCCACAGCGAGGCGGGTTCGATCAGCCTGAGCACAGCCTGGCCGGCCACGACGGTGGTGCCCGCCTCGGCGTCGCGGCTGATGACGACGCCGTCGGCCGGCGCCAGCAGCCGCACGTTTTTGCGCTGCTGTCGCAAGCCGGCGCGCTCAGCATCCAGCCGGCGCATGTCCTGGCGAGCCGCAGCGAGGTTGGCGTCGGCGCCGCTGACGCCCGCATCGGCCGATGTCTGTTCCTGCAGCCTGGCTTCCAGGGCGCCGGCGCTGATGAAGTTCTTCTCCGCCAGATCGGCATTGCGGCGAGCGTTGATGGCGGCCAATTCCTTCTTCGCTACTGCATCTTTTCGCTGCGCTTGTACCGCCAACACTGCGCTGCCGGCGCGTGCCAACGACGCATCGAGTGCGGCGATGCGTTCGTCGATGTCCACCGGGTCCATTTCAGCGAGCAACTGGCCGGCCTTCACCGCATCGCCGACATCGACCAGCACCCGGAGCACGCGCCCGGCGGCCGTGGGCCCGATCAAATAGGCCCGGCGCGCCTCGACGGTCCCGATGCCGAACAGGGCCGGCGACACGCTGGCGCTTTCCGCCTGGTGCACCGTGACGCGCGTGGGCGCCAACGGCCCCGAGCGCATCACGACGAAGACCAACGCGACGACCAACAGGGCACCCAGCAGCCCCAGGCCCCAGCGGCGCAGGAGTGGCTTGGAGAGCTTCATTCGGCCGGGCAGGGTCACCGTTCTAGCCGCTCGATGCCCAGCGACTTCAACACGTACTTCTCGTAGATCGGCTCTGAAGTGCCGTTCTTCATCTTGTACATGAAGTACTTCTCGTAGGCGATCTTGGCCAGGTGCACCCACTTGCCTTTCTTGAACCAGTTGACGTTGCGCGGCGGGATCTGCGGCATGGCCACGAACGCGGCGCCGGTGTCGCCCATATCGGCCAGGCAGATGGCGTTCCAGGTGCCCTTGAAGGTGGCCGGCTGGCCGGCGATCTCGTTCGCGATGTTGTGCACGATCGCCGTGACCATGGTCTCGATCATGTAGCCGGTCTTCGGCGCGCCGGTGGCCACGGGCGTCACCTCGACCGGCGGAATCGCCACGCACACGCCGGCAGAGAAAATGTTGCGGTACTTCTTGCTGCGCTGGTATTCGTCGATCAGCACGAAGCCGCGCGGGTTGCACAGGCCTTCTACAGCAGCCACCGCATCCACACCCTTGAAAGCCGGCAGCATCATGCTGAACTTGAAGGGCAACTCATGCTCTTTCTTCGGCTGGCCGCTGTCGTCCATTTCGGTGACGAACATCTTGCCCGCCTCGACCTTGGTCACCTTGGCGTTGGTGATCCACTTGATGTCGTTGTTGCGGAACTCGCTTTCCAGCATCGACTTCGAATCGCCCACACCGCCCAGCCCCATGTGGCCGACATAGGGCTCGCTGGTCACGTAGGTGATGGGCACCTTGTTGCGCAGTTTGCGGCGCTTCAAGTCGGTGTTGAAGATGAACGCGAACTCGTAGGCCGGGCCGAAGCACGAGGCGCCGGGCATCGCGCCGATCACGGCCGGGCCGGGGTCTTGCAGGAACTGCTGGTACTGCGTCCAGGCCGCTTCGGCATGGTCCACTTTGCAGATCGACTGGGTGTGGCCGCCAGGCCCAGCGCCGGGCACTTCGTCGAACGAAAGCTTGGGGCCGGTGGTGATCACCAGGTAGTCGTAGGCCAGCCGGCTGCCGTCGGCCAGGTCCAAGGCATTGCCCTCAGCGTCGATGCGCTGCACGACCTGTGCCACGAATTCGATGCCCTTCTTTTCCAGGTAGGGCCGTATCGGGAAGGTGACGGTCTCGCGCTCGCGCCAGCCCACCGCCAACCAGGGGTTGGAAGGCACGAACTGAAAGTAATCCACCGCGTTGACGACCGTGATGCGATGCGTGCTGTCGAGCAAAGCGCGCAATTCGTAAGCCGCTGGCATGCCGCCGATGCCGGCGCCGAGGATGACGATATGGGCCATGGAATTCTCCTAAAGGCCGCCTGCGCGGCTGTGGGTGTGAACGCGATGAACGACCTGGGCTGTGGTGGACTCGGCTCTTCCGACTCACGCTTGCGGCGCGGCGGCTTCGGCGTATTGCTCGTAGGCCTGCAGTGCATGCGCTGCGTACATCAGTGCAGGCCCGCCGCCCATGTAGATGCACATGCCCAGCATTTCTTCGAATTCGGCACGGGTGCAGCCCAGCTTGACCAGCGTGTCGGCATGAAAGCCCAGACACGGATCGCAGCGCGCAGCGACGGACAGCGCCATGGCGATCAGCTCCTTGGTCTTCTTGTCCAGTGCGCCGTCCTTGCTGGCGGCCTGCGCCAGCGCAGAAAAGCCGCGCATCGTGTCGGGGATGTCGGTGCGCAGCTTGGCCAGGCTCGCTGAAACTTCAGCAGTGATTGCGCGATAGGTCTTGCTCATCATGGGCTCCTGAGTGGGTCAGTCGAAAGTCGGCTGCTCGGGCTTGACCAACGGCTTGCCTGCGGCGACCCAGGCGTCGATTCCCCCGGCGAGCGAAGCAACGTCGAGATAGCCCATGTCCTGCATCGCAGCAGCAGCGAGAGCCGCACGCCCCCCGGTCTTGCAGTAGAGAACCACCTTCAAGTCGCGCGCTTGCAATGCCGGTGTGCCGCTGAGCTTGAATTCCAGCAGCCCGCGTGATGCGTGGATGGCACCCGGCAGGTGGCCGCTGGCGAATTCGGAGTCCTCGCGCACATCGAGCAGTACGTCGGCGCGCAGCAAGGCCTGGTCTGCCTGTGCGACAGGGACTTCTTGCACGCGGGTCTTTGCAGCGATCACGAGGTCGTGGGCAGATTTCATGAGCGTTCTTTCGGCGGTGAATTTCAACGGTGAGGTCAGGCCGTCAAGGCAGCGCGCGTTTCAGAGCGATGGCGCCGCGCAGCTGGCCCGGGGCGTAGCCCACGGCACGGTCCTCGGGGTAGAGCTCGCGCAGCTTCGCGGTCACCTCGGGTGTCAGCTGGTCGGGTGTGCCGTGGCAGGCGGTGCACATCTGCTGGGTGGGCAAGGCGCGCAGGTAGCGCTGCATCGGCTTGCCGTCGGCCAGCACGGTCTCGGCGCGCTCCAGCGTGGCGGGGCTTTCGCCTGCTGCCGCGCGGCGGTCGAAGTCGGCCAGCACCTCGGTTTCCCAGGCGTCAGGCACGGCCTTGGGGTTGCGGTTGCGCAGGCTGACGCGGCGTATCGCCCAGCCGCTTTTTTCGGACGCAGCCTTGGCCATTTGCGGCGCCTTGTCGCGGCAGACGGCAATGGCACCTTCTGGCCTGCCAGTGGCGATGGCATCGGTCAGGACGGCCAGCAGTTTGGGCGGCATCGCGCCGGCCACCGTTCTGGCCTCAGTGACCCAAGGTTCATCAGCAGCCAACGCGGGGAGCGCGGGCAACAGGGAACCCATCAGTATCAGCAAAGGGAGAGTCTTCATCGTTTGAACTCCAGAGGTTCTTGGAAGGCGCCGAGACGGCCGGTGACATTCGTGTTCATGGCGTCTGTGTCTGCGTCGGCGCCGCATCCAGATCGGCCGCGCGCAGCGCCTGCTCGTCCAGCGCGCCGGCCAACGCGGCCAGTCGCAAGCGTTCCATCACCAGGACTACGCGGGCTTGGGCCAGCGCAAGTTGTGCTGCGGCACGGTCGTTCTCGGCGTTGATCAGATCCAGCGTGGTGCGGTGGCCGACTTCACGGCCCAGCGCGGTCGCGTCACTGCGCGCGTCGGCGGCACGCAGTGCCTGCGTCAACGCGGCGATGCGTTCGGTACCCACGTTCAAGCCCAGCCAGGCCGATCGCACCTGCTGTGCGACTTGTTCGCGCGCGCTGTCCACTTCGGCGGCGGCCTGCTCGTCCAGTCGCAGTGTCTGCAGCTGTCGCGCGTCGCGCGCGCCGCCGTCGAAGAGCGGCACGTTCAGCTGCAGGCCGATCGAACGGTTGCCTGCCCGGTTGCTGGCACTGCCGAAGTCACCCGTGCCGCTGAGGTGTTCCTGCGCCACTTGCGCAACGATGTCCAATGTGGCCGATGCGCGCTGGCTGTGCTTGGCGGCTTCCTGGCGCGCGATGTCCAGCGCCAGTCGCCGCATGCGCAAGCCGGGGTTGCCGGCCTCGGCCTCGGCCAACGCGGTTTCCAATGCGGGCGTCGGCAGACGGGTCATTCGGCCCAGCGGCAGACGGGCTTGCAGCTCGCTGACGGGCAGCCCGCTGCTGTCGGCCAGCACCTGTCGTTTGAGGCGCAGATCGACGTCGGCCGCCATGCGCTGCGCGCGCACGCCGCCGAGCCGGGCCTGCGCTTCGTAGGTGTCGGTCACTGGCGTGGAACCGAGCTTGAAGCGGTCTTGCGCCTCTTCGCCGGCCCGTTGCACAGCCGCGATCTGCCGCTGTTGCACGCGCAGTGTTTCTTCGGCCAGTGCCAGTTCGAAATAGCGCTCGGCAGTGCGCAGTGTCAGCGCCTGACGGGCGGCCTGCCATTGCGCTTCGGCCACTTCGACCGACAAGCCGATCTGCAACTGCTGCGCGCGGCGCAACGGGTTGAACAGCGGCTGCACCAGCGTCACGGCTGCACGCGTGGCCACTCCGCTGTTGACGGAGGTGGCGAAGGCCACATCACGCGACATGCCGAAGCCCGGCGCCGAGAACTGGGCGCCCTGGGTTGAGGTGTGGCTGCCGGCGATGCCGATGGACGTGCTCAAGGCCACATTGGGCCGCCACAGTGCTGCGGCCTGTTCGCGCTGGGGCTGGGCTGCGGCGTAAGCAGCGTCGGCCACGGCCAGCGTCTTGTCATGGCGCACGGCGGCCTGCCAGATGCCGACGAGATCGCCCGCCGTTGCCGCCGGCGCCTGACAGACCAGCGCTGCCGCAACGGTAACTGTCCACCGGATGCTGCGCATGGCGTTCAGACCCCGCGTGCGGTCAATTCGCGGCATGGGCTTGCACCCAGCGCACGAGATCGCCCGCTGCCATCGCGCCCGCCTGCCGCGCCACTTCCTGGCCGCTGCGGAACAGGATCAGCGTCGGGATGCTGCGGATGGCGTAGGCCGCGCTGGCCTGCGGGTTGGCCTCGGTGTCGACCTTGGCGAAGCGAACTGCGGGCAGTTGCGTGGCGGCACTCGCGAAATGCGGCGCCATCATCTTGCAAGGGCCGCACCACTCAGCCCAGAAGTCCACCACCACGGGCATTCCGGTGTTGGCGATGTAGCGCGTGAAGACAGCGTCGCTCAATGCGACAGGCTGGGTGGCGATCAACGCGGTGCCGCACTTGCCGCACACCGGCTGATCCTTCATGCGTTCTTCGGGCACGCGGTTGGTCGCGCCGCATTGGGGGCAGCTGAGATTCATGTTCAGGCTCCCGCGCGCGCGCCCAGCTTGCGCATGATGGCTTCCATCAGGCACCACTTCGTCAGCGCGCTCTGCAGCAGGTTGACCCCGACGAAGGCGGTGAATGCGAGCCACCACTGGCTCGCGAAGATCGGGCTGCCGGGTATGCCGAGGGCTAGCGACAACAAGATGAAGGTGCCGGCGACGAGTCGAACGAGTTGCCAGGAAGTCATGGTCATGCTCCTTGAGTGGAAGGTAGGACGGAAGGTAGGACGGAAGGTGGGACGGAAGGGGTTGCGCTGGCTGTTGTGGCTTCGGGCACCCCGGGGTTGGCGGGCCCCGTGAGTGCGGTGAGCCGGTGGCGATAGGCCACGTAGTAGAGGATCGGAATGACGACCAGCGTCAGCACCGTCGAGACGAAGATGCCGAAGATCAGCGAGATCGCCAGTCCGTTGAAGATCGGGTCGTCGAGGATGAAGAAGGCGCCCAACATTGCGGCCAGGCCGGTCAGCACGATGGGCTGCGCGCGGGTGATGGCCGAGCTGACGATGGCTTGTTTGAAGTCCATCCCAGTCCGCACCTGAAGGTTGATGAAGTCCACCAGCAAGATGGAGTTGCGCACGATGATCCCGGCCAGCGCGATCATCCCGATCATGCTGGTGGCGGTGTACTGCGCACCCAGCAGCGCGTGGCCCGGCATCACGCCGATGATGGTCAGCGGGATCGGCGCCATGATGATCAGCGGCGTCAGGTAGCTGCCGAATTGCGCCACCACCAGCAGGTAGATCAGGATCAGCCCCACGCCGTAGGCCAGGCCCATGTCGCGGAATGTCTCGTAAGTGATCTGCGACTCGCCGTCCCACTTGATCGCGTAGTCTCGGTACGGATCCTGCGGCTGGTGGATGAAGTATTCCTGCAGCGTGCCGCCGCTCGGCGTGGCGATCTTTGTGATGTCGCCGCGCATCTGGAACACACCGTAAAGCGGGCTGTCCAGCGCACCGGCCATGTCGGCCACGACGTAGTTCACCGGCAGCAGGTCCTTGTGGAACTGCGGCTGTTCGCGCACCGTGTCGGTCACCGTCACCAGTTCGCGGATCGGCACCAGCTTGCCATCGGCGCTGCGCACGTCCAGTTGCAGCAAGGCGTTGAGATCGCCCTGGGCTGACGGCGGCAGTTGGATGACGGCGGCTGCGGGGTACTTGGTCTCGTCGTGCAGGTAGGCCGTGGCCTCGCCGGCCAGCCCGGCGCGCAAGGTGGTGACGATGGCCTGCTGCGGCACGCCGAGCATCGAGGCTTTCTGCCGATCGACCAACAACATCGTCTTCGGCGCGACGGCGATGCTGCTGTCGTCCACGTCGACGACACCCGGCGTTTTTTCGAACACCGCGCGAACGGCCTTGGCCACCTGCTGCCGGCCGACGGCTTCAGGGCCGTAGATCTCGGCGACGATGGGCGACAACACCGGTGGGCCGGGCGGCACTTCCACCACCTTGACGTTGGCGCCGAAACGCGCGCCGATCTTCTGCAGCGCCGGCCGCAGGCGCGTGGCGATGGCGTGGCTCTGTGCTTTGCGGTCGTGCTTGCCGACGAGGTTGACCTGCAGGTCACCCACTTCGCCACCCGCGCGCAGGTAGTACTGGCGCACCAAGCCGTTGAAGTTGATCGGTGCGGCGGTGCCGGCATAGGCCTGGTAGTCGGTGACCTCGGGCACGGTGGCCAGGTAGTTGCCCAGTTCGTGCAGCACGGCAGCGGTCTGCTCCACCGGCGTGCCGGCGGGCATGTCCACGATGACCTGGAACTCCGACTTGTTGTCGAAGGGCAGCATCTTCAGCAGCACCAGGCCGGTGGCCGGCAGGGCCAGCGAAATGGCGATCAACAGGGCGATGGCCAGTCCCAGAAAGCTGCGGTTGCGGCCACCGCGCCGCTCGTCCAGCAGCGGGCGGAACAGCCGTTCGAAGAGCGGTGCGATCTTGGCCGACAGGCCGTGGTGTGCGACCGGGTGTGCTGGTGCTTCCGGTGCTTCCGGTGCATGGTCAGCCGGCGCTGGTGTGGCCTTCATCCACAGCCGCGCGAGCCAGGGCGTGACGACAAAGGCGATCGCCAGCGACAGCAGCATGCCCAGGCTCGCGTTGATCGGGATCGGGCTCATGTAGGGACCCATCAAGCCGGAGACAAACGCCATCGGCAGCAGCGCAGCGATGACGGTCAGCGTGGCCAGGATCGTCGGTCCGCCGACCTCGTCGACAGCGCCAGGAATGATCTGCGTCAGCGTGCGGCCCGGGTACAGACTTTGGTGCCGGTGGATGTTCTCGACCACCACGATGGCGTCGTCAACCAGGATGCCGATCGAGAAGATCAGCGCGAACAGGGACACGCGGTTCAGCGTGAACCCCCAGGCCCAGGACGCGAACAGCGTGACCGTCAGCGTCAGGATCACCGCGCTGCCGACGATGGCCGCTTCGCGCTTGCCCAAGGCCAGGAAGACGAGCGCCACCACCGCCGTGGTCGCGAACAGCAGCTTCTGGATCAGCTTGCTTGCCTTGTCGTTGGCCGACGCGCCGTAGTTGCGAGTCTCGGCCACCTGAACGTCACCGGGGATGACAGTGTTGCGCAGGGCTTCGACGCGTTTCATTACCGCGTTGGCCACGTCGATGGCGTTCTCGCCGGCCTTCTTGGTGATGGCGATGGTGACGGCCGGGAACTCCGCGGCGGGGGCGCTGGCCGAGCCGGCCACGCCGTGCCAGACATAGCGGCTGGGCGGCAGCGGGCCGTCTCGCACGGTGGCCACGTCACGCAGAAAGATGGGTTTGCCGGCACGCACACCCACGACCAGGTCGGCCACCTCGCCGGCCGCGCGCAGGAAAGGGCCGGACTCGATGGCCACCGCGCGGTTGCCGGCGATGAGTTCGCCGACCGGCAGACCCAGGTTTGCCGACAGCAGCGCCTGGCGCAGGTCAGGCACCGTGATGCCGACACTGGACATGCGCGCCGGATCGATCTCGACCATCACCGCGCGACCTGGGCCACCGATGGTGCTGACCTCGCGCGTGCCGGGCACCCGCTTCAGGTCGGCTTCGACGCTGTGCGCCACGCGTTCCAGGTCGTACGGCCCGCTTGAATTGTTCTTGCTGAACAGCGTCAACGTGACGATGGGCACATCGTCGATACCTTTGGGCTTGATGATCGGATCGAGCACGCCCAGGCCCTTCGGCAGCCAGTCGGCGTTCGAGTTGACTGTGTCGTACAGCCGCACCAACGCCTCGGTGCGCGGCACGCCGACCTTGAATTGCACGGTGATGATGGCCACGCCCGGGCGCGACACCGACATCACGTGCTCGACACCGGCGATCTGCGACAACACCTGCTCGGCCGGTCCGGCGACCATCTGCTCGACATCGCGCACCGCCGCCCCGGGGAAGGGGATCAGCACATTGGCCATCGTCACATTGATCTGCGGCTCTTCTTCGCGTGGCGTGACGCCGACCGCGAAGAAGCCGAGTAGCAGGGCCACCAGCGCCAGCAGTGGCGTGATCTGGGCGCGCTGGAAGTAGGCAGCGATGCGGCCTGACACGCCCAGGGGGCTGGCTGCGTTGTTCGTCATCGAGGGCTTGTTCATGACCGGCCGCGTGCGTGAAAGTCAGCGCGCACGGGCGGCGGTTTGCGGGTCGGAGACAACCTGCTCGCCGACCATCAAGCCGGAGAGGATCTCGACCCGGTCGCCCTCGACACGGCCCAGCCGGACCTGGCGCAGAACCGGCTTGCCGCTCGGGTCCAGCACGTACAGGCCGGTCATCTCGGCGCGGCGCACGATGGCCTTGAGCGGTACCGACAACGTCGCAGAAGCGGGGGCCGCACCCGCCGCAGTCTGCGCTTGGGACGCAGGCAGCCACAACCGCGCGAACATGCCGGGCGCGATGCCCGCGAGGCCTGCGACACCCACTGGCAGGTCAGCGCGCAGCTGCACCGTGTGGGTCGCCGCGTCGATCGTCGGCAGTAGCTGCACGCGCGATGGCGTCACCCAGGCAGCGGCCGCCGGCAGGCCGGGCAGCTCGACCCGCGGCAAGGCGCCAGCCGCCATCTGCGACGCCACCGAATGCGGCACGGCCGCCGTCACACGAAGCAACGTCGGGTCGTAGACGGTCACCAGGGGGCGCCCGGGCATCGCCATGTCGCCCAGAGAAACCGGGACTTCGGCGATCACGCCGTCAAAGGGTGCGCGCACGACATAGAAGCCGCTCTGCGTGCGCGCCGCGCCGGCCTGCGCCAATTGCGAACTGGCCTGGGCCTGTGTCGACTTGAACTCGGATTCGGCACGCTCTAGAGCGGCCTGGCTGATGTAGTTCTTCTGAAAGAGCTGCTTCTGGCGCTCGAAGTCCTTGCTCGCCACCTCCAGTGAGGCGCGGGCCGCCTGGACCTGGGCGTCGCTGGCGGCGACGTTCTGATCGGCGGCGCGGGCATCGAGGCGCAGCAGCACCTGACCCGCCTTCACGCGGTCGCCGACCTTGGCGTCCAACTGCACCACGGCGCCTTGAACCTGAGCCGCGACCACGGTCTGGCGAACGGCCTCGACCACGCCATCGAAGGCCGAAACGGCGGCGCTGGCTGCCGCCTGCGCCGGTACGGCTTTGAGGGCCTGCGCTTGAGCAGCGACCGGCAACCCGCACAGCAGGGCTGCGGCAAGGGCAGCAGGAATCAGACGGAGCGTGAACATGGAGCGTGCTTTCTTCTGGGGGCCTTGACCTGAGGCAAGGCCGGACTTATTCGGCTTGATCCTAGTATTTGCGCACGTAGCTAAATAGTCAAGTACATTTGTGCGCAAGGACAAGTAAATAGATGAACTCCGAGGCATCATGGTGACCCTTCAACTTCCGAGCTGCCCCAGCATGGAAGGCCTACCCGACGAAGCGCTGGCGCAAGTGGCGGCGTATTTCCAGGCACTGTCCGAACCGACGCGCCTGCAGATCCTCAACTTTCTTCGCCAGCAGGAGCGCAGCGTCGGCGAACTGGCCGACCTTTGTGGCTACAGCTCGGCCAACATCTCGCGCCACCTGAGCCTGCTGACCCAGCACGGCCTTGTTGCCCGCGAAAGCCGCGGCAACAGTGCCATCTACAGCATCGCCGACCCGTCTGTCTATGCGCTGTGCGACCTGGTCTGCGGCAGCATCGCGCGGCAGTTCGAGCGCACCGCGCAAGATCGTGCTGCCTTCGTCGCCCCGACAACGAAGCGATCCAGGACGCGCTGAATCATCCGGTCTGCTACAGCCTGCGCCTTGCGCTGGGTCAACCCAAGGCCGCATCTTGGACGGGTCAAAGCATTGCCGGACCTCGATCGCAGCAACAACGCGGGGCTGAGCCTGTCTGTGTGCCAGCACACAGACGGACGAGACGAGTGCAATCGATCATCTGAGGTGTGACAGCGTGCATCTCACGCGCACACACATGCCTGTAAGCCCGATGCGGGTGAACCCGTCATCGAACTCGGTGATGCCAATGACCGAGCAGTGACTCATGAACAACGAACCGCAGCATCAGGTCGATCTGCTCAAGACCGGCGCCTTGCAGACGGCCATCTTCAACAGCGCCAACTTCTCGAGCATTGCGACGGACGCCAAAGGCGTCATCCAGATCTTCAATGTCGGTGCCGAACGCATGCTCGGCTATGCGGCTTCGGAGGTCTTGAACAAGATCACGCCGGCTGACATTTCCGACCCGCAGGAAGTCATTGCCCGCGCTGAAGCGCTCAGTATCGAGCTTGGCACGACGATCGCCCCAGGCTTCGATGCCTTGGTCTTCAAAGCCTCACGCGGCATTGAAGACATCTATGAATTGACCTACATCCGCAAGGACGGCAGCCGCTTCCCTGCGGTGTTGTCCGTCACGGCGCTGCGCGACGAGCAAGGCGAGGTCATTGGCTACCTGTTGATTGCAACGGACAACACGGCCCGCTTGCAGGCCTCGCGGTACGCCCGGAGCTTGCTCGAAGCCAGCCTCGACCCCTTGGTCACGATCAGCCCCGACGGCAAGATCACCGACGTCAACGAGGGCTCGATCAAGGCCACCGGCGCGGCCAGGGCAGAGCTGATCGGCACCGACTTTTCAGACTACTTCACCGAGCCCGCCCGGGCGCGCGAGGGCTACCAGCAAGTCTTTGCCTTGGGCTCGGTCATCGACTATCCGTTGACCATCCGGCACCGCAATGGCGGCCTCACCGATGTGCTCTACAACGCCAGCCTTTACAAGGACTCCAGCGGTACGGTGCTGGGCGTTTTTGCTGCGGCGCGCGACATCACGGCGCGCAAGTTGGTCGAGGCTGAACAAAAGCGGCTGGACCAGGCCTTGCGCGAGACGAATCTCGAACTTCAAGGTGCCAAGGTCGAGGCCGAGCGCGCCAACCTGGCGAAGTCCGACGTCCTCTCAAGCATGAGCCACGAGTTGCGCTCGCCGCTCAATGCCATCCTCGGCTTCGCGCAGTTGATGGACTCGGAGTCACCACCGCTCACGGCGGGACAGAAAGAGAGCACCTTGCAGATCCTGCAAGCCGGCTGGTACTTGCTGGAACTCATCAACGAAATCCTCGACCTTGCACAAATCGAATCGGGCAAGCTTTCCTTGGCGCTCGAACCCGTATCGCTGGACGACGTGATGGCCGATTGCCAGGCCATGATCGAGCCGCAAATGCGCAAGAGCGGTATCCGCGTGGCCTTCGTCAAACCCGAACTGCCGGTGTTCGTTAGCGCCGATCGCACGCGGCTCAAGCAAGTCTTTGTCAATCTGCTGTCGAACGCGATCAAGTACAACCGTGTCGGTGGCTGGGTTGAGGTGAGCAGCCGCATGCTTGCGGACAATCGCGTTCGCGTGAGTTTTCGCGATACCGGCGAAGGTCTGAGCACTGACAAACTGGCCCACCTCTTCCAGCCCTTCAACCGCCTGGGCCAGGAGGCTGGCGTGGAAGAAGGCACCGGCATCGGCTTGGTGGTCAGCAAGCAGTTGGTCGGGCTGATGGGCGGCTTGGTGGGTGTGGAAAGCACGGTGGGCGTCGGGAGCGTTTTTTCCATCGACTTGAACGCTGCGGATGCCGCCAAGACTGACCATCACGCGCCGACCAGTGCCGCGGCCACGGCATCTGGCCCAGGGACGGACGCGCCTCGCCGCACCGTTCTCTACGTCGAAGACAATCCGGCCAATCTGATGCTGGTCACGAAGCTGCTGGCACGGCGTCCGGATGTCAACCTGATCAGCGCGAAGGACGGCCGCAGCGGCGTCGAGCTGGCGCGGTCGAGTCAACCCGACATCGTCTTGATGGATATCAATCTGCCGGGTATCAGCGGCGTTTCAGCGCTCGCATTGATTGCCGCTGACCCGTCCACGGCGCACATACCGGTCATTGCGGTCAGTGCGAATGCCATGCCCCGAGACATCGTGAAGGGGCTGGAGGCCGGGTTCTTCCGCTATGTCACCAAGCCGATCAAGGTGACCGAGTTCATGGAGACGCTGGACGATGCGTTTGAAGTCGCAAGATCACGTGCAGATCGTGCGAGTCACGCGAAAACGAGCTGATTGAACTCGACTTCGAACCCTGTGGATGATCGGGTCGGCGGCTCGGAGACAGCGGGCACCGGCGCCGGCATCGGCACCCAAGCCAGCCAAGGCAGCCAAGCCTAGGTCCTTCGCCTGGCAACCCGCGCGCAGCACGGGTCCCAGCGCGGGTCGGCAGCAGGCGGCGGAACAGGCTCCGAGAAGCGTCGCAGATGCGCGCTTCAGTTGGCAGGCAAGTACGGCCCGATCAAGTTGCTGTGCGAAGGCGTCAACGCGCTGACCGGTGCGGCCAACCAGGTCAGCGCCACGGCGCAGAGCCTGAGCCAGCGAGCCAGCGAGCAGGCTTCGGGCGTCGAGGAGACGACGGCCTCGATCGACCTGATGAGCGCGTTGATCTCGCAAATGAGCGACAACGCCAGGGTCACCGACACCATGGCCACCCAGGCCAGCAAGGAAGCCGGCGAGGGTGGGGCCTGGACGATTTCAAGAACATCAATGACGGCGTGGGCCACGCGGCCGGCGCCCTGCTGCTGCGCTGGGCCGCCGCGCGGCTGCAAGATGGGCTGCGACCGACGGATCTGCCTGCACGCCCGCTGCGCCAGGCCGACGACGCCGACAACGCTTTCGCCCTGGCGCGGCGGGGCGGCGACGGGTTCACGGCGCTGGTCCTCGACATGCAACGCCCGCAGCGCGCCACGGCCATGGCGCACAGCCTGGGCATGCGCGTGGCGGCAGAAGGCGTGGAAACATCGAACAGGCACTTGCGCTCAAGGCGATGCGTTGCGACTGTCTGCAGGGCTTCTATTTCAGCCGCCCCGTTGTCGCTGCGGCGATTGCGCCGCTGGCCTCGCGGCGGTGGATGCTGCAGGCGGAGGCCGCGCCTTCGGAGCGTATGGCCCGGCTGCGCCGCACGTGCTGGTGGCGGGCATGCAGTGCCAGTATCTGGCCGGACTGATGGGACCATCATCGATTTGAAAGGGACGCCTCATGACGATCACCGCCACCGACACCAACCCCGCCCGCTTCGAACTGTTCTCGTTCTGGCGCACCTCAGCCACCTATCGCGTGCGCGTGGCCTTCAGGCTCAAGGGCGTGACGCCGCTGGAACGCAACGTCAACATCGATGCCGGTGAGCAGCGCAGCGAGGCCTACCTCCAGATCAATCCGATGGCGGCGATACCGGCCCTGATCGACCACGCGCCGGGGGCGTCGCGCACGCCGCTGACGCAGTCGCTGGCGATCCTGGAATTCATCGACGAGACCTACCCGGCGCCGGCCCTGTTGCCCGGCGACGCGCACAGCCGCGCACGCGTGCGCTCGCTGGCTGCGCTGCTGGCGGCCGACACCCATCCACTGATCACGCCCCGGGTGAAGAAATACCTGGTGGGCGCCGCGCAGTTCGACGACGCCGCCTGGCGCGCGTGGCAGATCCACTGGTTCACCACCGGCCTGCAAGCGATGGAGCAGCGGCTGGCCAGCGAGCCCGAAACCGGCACCTACTGCCACGGCGACCAGCCCACGCTGGCCGACATCTGCCTGGCCAGCGTGGTCGTCGTGATGCGCGTCTTCAAGATCGAGGTCGCGGGCATCCCGACCGTGCTGCGGATCATGGCTGAATGTGAGCGACTCGACGCCTTCGCGTTGTCCGCGCCGGGCTTGCAAGCAGGCGCGCCCAAGCCCTGAGGCCTTCTCATCAGGGCTTACCCGAGTCGTTGACCCGGGTCAAGAGTATCCCGGCCCGAAAGTCCGACAGTGCCCACACTCCCAAAGTGCGACGGCACCGCGGGACGGAGCCTGAAGGTGAGACCGCGCTGTATCGGTCCCCAGCGTGCAGGCTCCCGACGTGTTTTTGGCGTGCGAGCCATCTGCTCAAGCGCCGTTTTTGATCCACCCACCCAGCTTTGCAGCCGGCGCGCGACGCAGGCCGGCGGAGCCCTTTTCAAGACAAGTCTGGAGACCCGAATGAACCGACCCCTTGCTGCCACGGCAGACAACATGGGCGTACCCGGCGGCACCGCTCAAGCGCCGTCGTATCGCTGGGCGCAACTGATCATGGGCATCGTCTGCATGGCGATGATCGCCAACCTGCAGTACGGCTGGACGCTGTTCGTCAACCCGATCTCCGACAAGCACGGCTGGAGCCGCGCCGCTATTCAGGTGGCCTTCACGATCTTCGTGCTGACCGAAACCTGGCTGGTGCCGATTGAAGGTTATCTGGTGGACCGTTTCGGCCCGCGTCCGGTGGTGATGGTCGGTGGCATCTTGTGCGGCCTGGGCTGGGTGATGAACTCTTACGCCGACACGCTGACGATGCTCTATATCTCGGCGGCGGTGGGCGGTGTCGGCGCTGGTGCGGTTTACGGCACCTGCGTGGGCAATGCGTTGAAGTGGTTCCCCGACCGTCGCGGTCTGGCAGCCGGCCTCACGGCCGCTGGTTTCGGCGCCGGTTCTGCGCTGACCATCATCCCTATTTCGGCCTACATCAAGTCCAGCGGCTACGAGGCGGCTTTCTTCTACTTCGGCATCGGTCAAGGCTTGGTGGTGTTCCTGCTGTCGTGGTTCCTGACGCGTGCACCGGCCGGCAAGAAACTGACCGGCATCTCCACCATCAAGGTCCAGCAAAGCCAGCGCGACTACAGCCCCGGTGAGGTGCTGCGCAAGCCGGTGTTCTGGGTCATGTACCTGATGTTCGTGATGGTGGCCGCTGGCGGCCTGATGGCCACGGCCCAGCTCGGCCCCATCGCCAAGGACTTCAAGATCGGCGACGTGCCCGTGAACATCATGGGCTTGGTGCTGCCGGCGCTGACCTTCGCGCTGGCCATCGACCGCGTGCTGAACGGCCTGACCCGTCCCTTCTTCGGCTGGGTGTCTGACCAGATTGGCCGCGAGCCGACGATGTTCATCGCGTTTGCTCTGGAAGCGGTCGGCATCCTGGCGCTCTACACCTGGGGTCAGAACCCGATCGCCTTCGTGATCCTCACTGGCGTGGTGTTCTTCGCCTGGGGCGAGATCTACAGCCTGTTCCCGTCGACCTGCGCCGACACCTTCGGTACCAAGTACGCGGCGGCCAATGCCGGCCTGCTGTACACGGCCAAGGGCACCGCTTCGTTGCTGGTACCGCTGTCCAGCGTGCTGGCTGCGTCCACCGGCAGTTGGCATGCGGTCTTCATCGTCGCCAGCATCATGAACGCCACGGCTGCGCTGCTGGCCTGGTTCGTGTTGAAGCCGATGCGCAAGAAGCACATGTCTTTGCCGGCCTGAACCTCAGGACAGTTCAGGCCCGTTCGGGCCTGGCCAGCGCAGTCAGATCACACCGCGCTTGCGCAGGCGGCTGAGTGTTTCGGCTGACAGGTTCAGGTAGGACGCCAACTGCTTCTGCGGAATGCGGTCCACCAGGTCGGGCCGCTTGCGCAGGAAGCGGTGAACGCGGCCGGGCGCGTCCAGCAGGTGCAGGGTGATGGTGTGGCCCATCACCTCGGTCATCAGTCGCATCACGGTGGCTTCGAACAGTTCCTTGGTGGGCTTGTGGCGTTCCAGGAATTCCACCCACTGCGGCAGCGGCAGGCGCGCCACGCGAACCTTGGTCACGCAGACGATGCCGTAGGGCGTCGGCGTGCCCATGCGCCAGGCGGCATAGCTGGTTTCCATGTCGCCCTCGGCGGCGAAGCGCAGGATCATCTCCTTGCCCTCGGCGTTGGACACCACGCGCTTGAGCACGCCGCTCAAGATGAAGTACTGCTCCATCTCACGCACGCCCTGGTGCAGCAGGAAATCGCCCTTGTTGCCTTCGACGATGACGAGGTGCGATTCCAGCTCCGCCCGGTCACTCTCGGGCATGCCTTTGAGCACCTCGTTGTGCTGCAACTCGACGCGGATGACGTTTTGTTCGGGGTGGCGCGACAGCGGGATCACAGGTTCCGGAGATTCAGTGTTTACCCCTGCATTGTAGTTTTTCGAAAGTTGACCCCGGTCAACGGTCAAAACCGCCCCGCACCGCGATAGTCCTGCTTCGACCTGCTGACCCCAGAGCCGCCGCTGAGCACCAGCGAGCCCGGGCCGCAATGTCAGGAAATTCCACAGCCGGAGACACAGCACCATGACGACCGAAACCCAAGCCCAGGGCACCGAGATGACCGATGGTTTTCATCTGGTCATCGACGCTCTCAAGCTGAACGGCATCGACACCATCTTCGGCCTGCCCGGCATCCCCATCACCGACCTCACGCGCAAGGCCCAGGCCGAAGGCATCCGGGTGATTTCCTTCCGCCACGAACAGCACGCCGGCAACGCCGCCGCTGCCGCCGGCTTCCTGACGCAAAAGCCAGGCATCTGCCTGACGGTGTCGGCACCCGGCTTCCTGAACGGCCTGACCGCGCTGGCCAACGCCACCACCAACTGCTTCCCGATGATCCTGATCAGCGGCTCCTCCGAGCGCGAGATCGTCGACCTGCAGCAAGGTGACTACGAAGAGATGGACCAACTGGCCATCGCCAAGCCGCTGTGCAAGGCGGCCTTCCGCGTGCTGCACGCGCAAGACATCGGCGTGGGCATTGCGCGCGCCATCCGATCGGCGCTGTCAGGCCGTCCGGGCGGCGTTTATCTTGACCTGCCAGCCAAGCTGTTCTCGCAGACCATGCCGGCGGACGCCGGCAAGAGGTCGCTGATCAAGGTCGTCGATCCGGCACCGCGCCAACTGCCCGCGCCCGACACCGTGACCCGCGCGCTGGACCTGCTGAAAAGCGCCAAGCGTCCGCTGATCCTGCTGGGCAAGGGTGCGGCTTACGCGCAGTGCGACGCTGACATCCGGGCGCTGGTCGAAAAGACCGGCATTCCGTATTTGCCAATGTCGATGGCCAAGGGTTTGCTGCCCGACACGCACGCGCAATCGGCCTCGGCCGCGCGCTCGTATGTGCTGGCCGAAGCCGACGTGGTGCTGCTGGTCGGTGCGCGCCTGAACTGGCTGCTGTCGCACGGCAAGGGCAAGACCTGGGGTGCGGACAAGGGCGCAGGCAAAGATAAAAAGCAATTCATCCAGATCGACATCGCGCCGACCGAAATCGACAGCAACGTGGCCATCGAAGCCCCGTTGATCGGCGACATCGGATCTTGCGTGGCAGCGCTGTTGCAAGGCATGGGCGACAACTGGGTCAAGGCACCGGCCGACTGGGTGGGCGGCATCGCCGACCGCAAGGACAAGAACCAGACCAAGATGTCGGCCACGCTGGCGCTGAACCCGTCGCCGATGAACTTCCACAGCGCGTTGAACGTGTTGCGCGAAGTCGTCAAGGCCAACCCCGATGCCATCGTCGTCAACGAAGGCGCTAACACGCTGGACTTCGCGCGCAGCATCGTGGACATGTACAAGCCCCGCAAGCGCCTGGACGTGGGCACCTGGGGGATCATGGGCATCGGCATGGGCTACGCAGTGGCCGCCGCCGTGGTCACCGGCGAGCAGGTCATCGCCATCGAAGGCGACAGCGCTTTCGGCTTCAGCGGCATGGAAGTCGAAACCATCTGCCGCTACAACCTGCCCATCTGCGTGGTTGTCTTCAACAACAATGGCATCTATCGCGGCATCGATGTCAACATGAGCGGTGGCGCTGACGTGGCACCGACGGTGTTCGTGAAGAACGCGCGCTACGAGATGATGATGCAGGCCTTCGGGGGCGTGGGCGTCGTCGCCAGCACCCCTGAAGAACTCAGCAAGGCCCTGAACGAAGCCGTGGCCAGCGGCAAGCCCACGCTGATCAACGCCATCATCGACGAGACGGCGGGCACCGAGAGCGGGCGCATCACCAGCCTGAACCCGACCGCCGGCAAGAAGTAAACCCAAAGCAAAAAGGAACTTATCCCATGAGCATCAAACCCCTCGAAGGCATCAAGATCATCGACTTCACGCACGTGCAAGCCGGCCCGGCCTGCACGCAGATGCTGGCCTGGTTCGGCGCTGACGTGATCAAGGTCGAGCGCCCCGGTTCGGGCGACGTGACGCGCAGCCAGTTGCGCGACATTCCTGGCGCCGACGCGCTGTACTTCACCATGCTCAACAGCAACAAGCGTTCGTTGACGCTGGACACCAAGAAGCCTGAAGGCAAGGCGGTGCTCGAGAAGTTGATCAAGGAATGCGATGTGATGGTCGAGAACTTCGGCCCTGGCGCGCTCGACCGCATGGGATTCACCTGGGAGCACATCCAGAGCCTGAACCCGGCCATGATCCTGGCTTCGGTCAAGGGCTTCAGCGACGGCCACCACTACGAAGACCTGAAGGTCTACGAAAACGTCGCGCAATGCGCCGGCGGTGCTGCGTCCACCACCGGCTACTGGAAGGGCGAGAACTCGGGCCCGACCATTTCGTCGGCCGCACTCGGCGACAGCAACACCGGCATGCACCTGGCCATCGGCATCCTGACGGCCTACATCGGCCGCCAGAAGACCGGCAAGGGCCAGAAGGTGGCCGTGGCCATGCAGGATGCCGTGCTGAATCTGTGCCGCGTGAAGATGCGCGACCAGTTGCGCCTGGACACGGTCGGCTACCTGGAAGAGTACCCGCAGTACCCGCACGAGATGGAAGCCTTCAAAGACGGCGTGGTGCCGCGTGGCGCCAACGCTGGCGGTGGCGGCCAGCCGGGCTGGATTCTGAAGTGCAAGGGCTGGGAGACCGACCCCAACGCCTACATCTATTTCACAGTCCAGGGTCACGCCTGGGGCCCCATCTGCGACGCGCTGGGCAAGCCGGAATGGAAGGACGACCCGGCTTACAACACGCCAGCCGGTCGCCAGCCGCACATCATGGACATCTTCGCCACCATCGAAGCGTTCATTGCGGACAAGACCAAGTTCGAAGCGGTGGACATCTTCCGCAAGTTCGACATCCCTTGCGCGCCGGTGCTGTCGATGAAGGAACTGCTGCACGACAAGTCGCTGCGCGCCAGCGGCTCGATCGTCGAAGTGCCGCACAAGGTGCGTGGCAGCTACTTCACCGTGGGCAGCCCGATCAAGTTCTCGGACACCAAGCCTGAAGTCACCGCTTCGCCGCTGCTGGGCGAGCACACCGACGAAGTGCTGGCTGAACTGGGCTACAGCGCCGGTCAGATCGCAGAAATGCACGCGGCCAAAGCGGTCTGAGCGTTTGCGCCGACCTGAAGAAGCGGCGCCAACGGGCGCCGTTTTTCTTGATGCGCCCGCAGTTTTGCCGCAACCCTGGAGGAGGCTGTCACCATGAATTCAGTCGTTGACTGCCGGCAGCTTGTCGCTGCCGTGGGTGACGCCATCATCGCGTCTGACGCCGGCGGCGCCATCACGCTGTGGAACGCCGGTGCGGTGCGCATGTTCGGCTACAGCGAAGCTGAAGCGCTGGGCCGCAACCTCGACATCATCACGCCCGACCGGCTGCGCAAGCGGCACTGGGACGGCTATCACAAGTCGATGGAAACTGGCACCACCAAGTACGGCAACGACCTGCTGCGCGTGCCCGCCACGCACAAGGACGGTCGGCCGATGTCGATCGCTTTCACCGTGTGCATGCTCTTCGACGACGCGCACAAAGTGACCGCCTGCGTGGCCGTGATCCGCGACGAGACCGCGCGTTTCAACGATGACCGCGCCCTGCGCAAACGGCTGGCCGAACTGGAGGCGCAAGTTGCCGCCCAGACCGCCCCGGCGGCAACAAACCCGAGCCTCTGATGAACCACCCCGTCATACCCATCGCCGTGCTCGACGAGCCCCGCCAGCGCAAGCGCCAGGCACCCAAGGGCCGCCGCGTCGACCCGCAGGCTTTGCTGCAGGTGCAGGCTTTGCTGGGCAGCGAATCGCGGCAGCCCGACTTGCTGATCGAGCACCTGCACAAGCTGCAGGACGCTTACGGCCACCTGTCCGCTGCGCACCTGGCTGCGCTGGCGCAAGAGATGAAGCTGTCGCAGACCGAGGTCTACGAGGTGGCCACTTTCTATCACCACTTCGACGTGGTGAAAGAGGGCGAAGCCGCACCCGCGCCGCTGACCGTGCGCGTTTGTGATGGCTTGTCTTGCGAGATGGCGGGTGCGAAAGATTTGCTGGCGAAATTGCCGGCGCTGCTGGGGCGTGAGGTGCGGGTGATCCCCGCGCCCTGCATCGGCCGTTGCGAACAAGCGCCAGCCGTGTCGGTGGGCCAGAACCCGGTGGCACCGGCGCGGCTGGAAGCCGTCGTTGAAGCCGTGGCCCAAGGTGTGACGAAACACGAAGCCGACAACGGCCCGGCCGTCATCGATTACGCCGCCTACCGGGCAGCCGGCGGCTACGCCACGGCGCAGGCCTGTGTGGCTGGCACCCGCGATGTCGAATCCGTCATCAAGACCCTGGAGACTTCAGGCCTGCGCGGTCTGGGTGGCGCAGGTTTTCCGGCCGGCCGCAAGTGGCGCATCGTGCGAGCCGAAAAGGGCCCGCGCCTGATGGCCATCAACATCGACGAAGGCGAGCCTGGCACCTTCAAGGACCGCACGCTGCTGGAACGCGACCCCCACCGTTTCCTGGAAGGCACCCTCATTGCCGCCTGGGCCGTGGGCATCGCCGATGTCTACATCTACCTGCGCGACGAATACCACGGCTGCCGCGCTATCTTGGCGCAAGCCATCGCCGACCTGCAGCGCGCAATGCCCACCGGCGCCTTGCCGACGCTGCACCTGCGTCGCGGCGCTGGCGCCTACATCTGCGGCGAAGAGTCCGCGATGATCGAATCCATCGAAGGCAAGCGTGGCATGCCACGTTTGCGGCCGCCTTATGTGGCGCAAGTCGGCCTGTTCGGCCGGCCGACGCTGGAGCACAACTTCGAGACCCTGTACTGGGTGCGTGAACTGATCGAGAAGGGCGGCGAGTGGTTTGCTGCTCACGGCGCCAACGGCCGCAAGGGTCTGCGTTCGTTCTCGGTGTCGGGCCGCGTCGCCCACCCTGGGGTGAAGCTGGCACCGGCCGGCATCACCATCCAGGCCCTGATCGACGAACACTGCGGCGGCATGCTGCCGGGCCACAGCTTTTACGGCTACCTGCCGGGCGGTGCGTCGGGCGGCATCTTGCCGGCCAGCATGAACGACATTCCGCTGGACTTCGACACGCTGCAACCTTACGGCTGCTTCATCGGCTCGGCGGCCGTGGTGGTGCTGTCCGACCACGACACGGCGGTGGCTGCAGCGCGCAACACCATGCGTTTCTTCGAGCATGAATCCTGTGGCCAGTGCACGCCCTGCCGCAACGGCACGGCCAAGGCTTCGGCACTGATTGCGCAACCGAAGTGGGACCTGGACCTGTTGGCCGATTTGTCGACGGTGATGCGCGACGCGTCCATCTGCGGCCTGGGCCAGGCGGCGCCGAATCCCATCGACTGCGTGGTGAAGTATTTCCCGCACGAGTTGACCTGAGTGGCTGACCTAACGATCCAATTGAAGGCCTCAACACCATGAATGCAGTCAGCCGCAGCGAACTTGCGCAACTCGAATCGCCCACCGTCAGCTTCGAGTTGAACGGACAGGCCGTCACCGGCCGCGCCGACCGCACGATCATCGAGATTGCGAAAGACGTCGGCATAGCGATCCCCCACCTTTGCTACAAGGAAGGCCTGGACAAAGTCGGCAATTGCCGCGTCTGCGTCGTCGAGATCGCCGGTGAACGCGTGCTGGCGCCGTCGTGCTGTCGCACGCCCACTGCCGGCATGAAGGTCACCACCGACAGCGAACGCGCCGTGAAGTCGCAAAAGCTGGTGCTGGAACTGCTGCTGTCCGACATGCCCGAGGCCAGCCATACGCGCCACAACGAGGTCGATCAATGGGCCGAAAAGCTGGGGGTCGGCAAGCCGCGTTTCGCGCCGCGTGAGCACGTGGCGGCCGACCTGTCGCACCCGGCGATAGCGGTGAACCTGGACGCCTGCATCCAGTGCACGCGCTGCCTGCGCGCCTGCCGCGACGAGCAGGTCAACGACGTCATCGGCCTGGCCTTCCGCGGCAACCATGCCAAGATCGTTTTCGACATGGACGACGCGATGGGCGCGTCCACCTGTGTGGCCTGCGGTGAATGCGTGCAGGCCTGCCCGACCGGCGCGCTGATGCCCGCGCGCGACGTGGCTTTGACGGTGCCCGACAAGCAGGTCGATTCGGTGTGCCCGTATTGCGGCGTGGGTTGCCAGCTGACCTACAACGTCCAGGACGACAAGATCCTGTTCGTCAACGGACGCGACGGCCCGGCCAACCACGAACGCCTGTGCGTGAAGGGTCGTTACGGATTCGACTACGCCCACCACCCGCACCGCCTGACGAAGCCGCTGATCCGACGTGCCGACGCGCCCAAGCGCGGCGACGCCGTGATGGACCCCGACCGCGTGATGGACGTGTTCCGCGAAGCGACCTGGGAAGAAGCGCTGGAAATGGCCGGCGGTGGCCTGGCCCGCGTCCGCGACACCCACGGCAAGCATGCGCTGGCCGGTTTCGGTTCCGCCAAGGGCAGCAACGAAGAGGCCTACCTGTTCCAGAAGTTGGTGCGCACCGGCTTTGGCAGCAACAACGTTGACCACTGCACTCGCTTGTGCCACGCGTCCAGCGTGGTGGCACTGCTCGAAGGCATCGGCTCGGGCGCGGTCTCGAACCCGGTCATGGACGTGACGAAGGCCGACGTCATCGTCATCATCGGCGCGAACCCGACGGTGAACCATCCTGTTGCGGCGACCTGGATCAAGAATGCCGTGGCCAACGGCAGCAAACTGATCATCATGGACCCGCGCCGCTCGGACCTGTCGCGCATTGCGCACCGCTCGCTGCAGTTCCGGGCCGACACCGACGTCGCCATGCTCAACGCGCTGATGCATGTCATCGTCAACGAGGGCCTGGTCGACGAGGGCTTCATCGCCAGCCGCACCATCGGCTACGAGGAACTGAAGGCCAACGTGGCGGAATACAGCCCGGAGAAGATGGCGCCGATCTGCGGCATCGACGCCGAGACGCTGCGCTATGTGGCGCGGCTGTATGCGACATCCAAGGGCTCGATGATCCTGTGGGGCATGGGCGTGTCGCAGCATGTGCACGGCACCGACAATGCACGCTGCCTGATCGCGCTGGCCCTGATGACGGGCCAGATCGGCCGTCCCGGCACCGGGCTGCATCCGCTGCGCGGGCAGAACAATGTGCAGGGCGCGTCCGACGCCGGCCTGATCCCGATGATGTACCCGGACTACCAGCGCGTGGACAACCCGGCCGTGCGGGCCGCCTTCGAGCAGCACTGGAAGGTGCCGGCCGGTACGCTGGACGACCAGCCGGGGCTGACGGTGGTGGAAGTCATGCATGCGATCAAGCAGGGCGGCATCAAGGGCATGTACGTGATGGGCGAGAACCCGGCCATGTCGGACCCCGACGCCAACCATGCGCGCGAAGCGCTGGCCGCGCTCGAGCACCTGGTGGTGCAGGACATCTTCCTG